>JAPKMT010000025.1 GCA_026645735.1 Flexilinea sp. | reverse complement strand
ATTTACTTTTTCAATTTACAACACAATAGGACATTTCTAAATTGCTGTGATTAGGACATTTCTAAATTGCCTTGACAAGATTGTTAAGAAATGCCCCGTTTTCCTGTATCCGACGCAAACAGAAAGCAGTTTATCAGAATCCAAATCAACGGTCAAGGCGTAAAAAAAAAATCATTACCCTGTGACCAGTTCCCGTGACCAGCTGCTTTATCAAATCTAAGACTGCCTGAATTGGTTATAAAAACATTTATGTGATCACTAACTTACTTTAGTCAGATATTTGTTTTTTAAGAAAATCCAGTGCAGTTTCTTTATCAAGCGGTTTACCGATCAGATATCCCTGAACATAGTCGCAATCGTGATTTTTTAAGTACTGTAGCTGTCGTTCATCCTCAACACCTTCGGCAATAGCACTGTGTCCCAGCTTATGCGCTATGGATATAATGTCTCCACTGATTGCCTCCTCAACTTTCAGCAACAAAAGCTTTCTGATAAAGGATTGATCAATTTTTAGGCTATTGACATTCAATTCCCGTTCCCGAGAAAGCGAGGAATACCCCGTTCCGAAGTCATCAATAGCAATCTGGATACCAAATTCTTTTAGTTCACCGAGAATTTTGTTTATTTCCTGGAAATTCGAAGCAAAAATAGACTCCGTAACTTCAATTCCGACATCCGTTGGATTGATGTGCATATCTTCGATCACTGCAATCAGGTTCTTTACAAAATCTTTTCTCATCAATTGAATGATTGAAATATTGATCGATATGGTTATCGCGTCGTATCCATGCTCTTTTAACATCTTCAAAAAGCGAAACGCTTGAATGATGATCTGATGACCTAATGGAATTATGAGTTTTGTTTTTTCAGCTATCGGAATAAATTCCAACGGTGATACACATCCATAGGAAACACTGTTTAATCTGGCTAAAGCTTCAAAACTACCTATTTTATTTGTCTTGATATCCAAAATCGGTTGAAATTGCAGAAAGAATCGGTCGGTATTTTCCTGTGCTGCAATATGAGAAAGTTCTACCTCAATTTCTTGTTCCCGCTTTACCTGATCTTCCATTTCGGAACCATAAAAACAGTAATCAAAGTCTCTGCTCATATTACTGCCTGCTTTTTCCGATGCCAGCATCAGATTTCTTATAATCCGGTCAATATCACGGTCATTGTTTTTATTGCTTTCATTGTTTTCATTAATCTCAACAATCCCGATTCCTCCACTGATTCTTTCAGAAGTGAGCAAAGATCCCAATTTATAAGAAACAACTTCGCAGAATGCCATCAATTCTCTCTGATCTTTGTATGCTTTTATGTAGAAAGCAAATCGATTTTCATATATATGGAATAATTCACGGTCATCGCTGCGAAGAGTTTTTAACTCGTTGGCGACTTTTTTTATCAATTCATAGCTGTAGTTAAAACCATAATTTCTGCTTACCAGATTTATTTCGCTCAGATCGATGCCGATAACAGCGCTTTTCCCGGTTGTCTGAAAGCCTCCTTCGCTATTAAGGACATTTCGAAAATGGATGATATTATAAAGACCCGTCCAGGAGTCGTGTTCGTTGATATATTTAAGCCTGCTTTCCAGCTCTTTTCGAGCTGAGATATCAATGATGATTCCTTCCAATGCTTCAACATTTTCATTTTCATCATATATCCCCTCTCCCATCTCCAGAACCCATTTCCGCTCTCCCTCGCTTGTTTTAATTTCATATTCGTATTTAAACGGTAATCGCTGGGATAGCGCTTGTTCCCACGCTTTCCAAAGAGAATCACGATATTCTGGTGAAATCAATTCTTTAAAGGATCGGTCTCTATTATGGATCAGACTTTCTGGAGGATAGCCAGTTAATTTGATACTACCGGCAGAAACAAATTGCATCGTTCTTTCCCGATCATGATTGCATCTATACGCCATACCAGGAAGGTTGGAAAGCAAAACCGATTTGCTGCGTTCACTTTCCCGCAGTGCTTGCTCGGCCAGCTTCCGTTGCATGATATCACGGGTGACGCCCAGGAATCCGATCGCATTTCCCTCCATATCGCGCATGATTGAAATATTCATCTCGATCCAGATAACAGAACCGTCTGCTTTATAATGTTCGACTTCAATTGTTCGAGATCGATTTTTATTAATATTCGGGTCTTTTTCTTTTTCTATCTCTTCGAAAAATAAGGACCGTAGTTTATTTTGTGTTTGTTCCGGGAATTTTTCTTCCAGTGTTCGTTCTAAATGTTTTTCGGGGGATTCTCCCAGGAGTTTTTCCACCGATGGACTGACATAGGTCGTTTTCAAATTCATGTCTGTTTGCCAGACAACATCCGACATGTTTTCAGCAATATTGCGATACTTTTTTTCACTTTCTGCCAGGGCTGTTTCTGCAGCTTTTTGAGAGGTAATATCCTGCAAAATACAGTGCGTTTGCAAAAATGCACCATCAAAATCATATCCAATTTTTCCTTCAAATGAAATAAACAAAGACCTACCGCTCTTATGAAGCACCTCAAATTCACTATGGATAAATCCTTGCTCTTTGAATAATGGAAATCGCTGCAGAAAGACCTTTCTGTTCTCAGGTGAAAGAAAATCTCCGAACCATTTTCCGATAACCTCATCTTGTGTATATCCGAGTAAAGCACACCATTGCTGGTTAACATCAATAAAATTACCATTAAAATCCAACGATTGGTATCCAAGCGGCGCTTTGTCGAATAACATTTTGAATCTTTCCTCAGATTGCTTTAATTGGTCTTGCGTTCGTTTCAGTGTCTGTTGCCGGGCCAGAAGCAGACAGAGGAGAACAGTTGCTATTGGATAAACCAACATCACCGGAATAGAAATTGCGCGAATAACATGAAATTTGTCCGATTCGGGGAGCAAAAACATACAGGCGAGCATTGTAATATGGACACACACACTCATCGCAAATATATTCAACCACTGCCGTTTTATTGATTTCGAATACAGCCAACGCCGCCATGCCAAACCAATCAAAGCACTGGATAATATGACAGAGATTCCGGTCAATGTACCAATCCCACCGACAAACAGTCGAAAAATGACAGCCACAAGTACCGTGATTACTGTTGGGATCACGCCAAAAATCAGAGCCGTCACACTGATAAGAATCGAACGGGTATCGAATATGATTCCTGACTGAAGTTTCAGAGGCATGCTCATAACAGCGCTGCATATCAGAGCGATCAAGATACCGCTGAAAACCGGCTGTAAACGGTGATAGCGGGAGGGCAGAAAATAGGTAACTTCAAAGACAACGGACAAAACCAGTAATAAGGCGGCATTATTAAATAAAGCCAATAAAACACCCCGGTCCATATCTGCTCCTCTCTTATATTCAAAACTTAATAGCAGCTTTTTATCGTTTTACGTTTAAGGCTATCTCTAAATACTTTTAATTACAGTCAAGTTAAGTCTTTTTAAACATGCAATCTCTTGTCAGTTTTCCCGGTAATTCGAAATTAGGAAAAGCCTTTTGAGAAAAAAGAGAATATTTCGAATCGCTGCAATTTTCCACTGATTGGAGATGGATTTTCAGCTGCAATCCCTATAAAAAAAAATTCGGATAGTCCACAAGACCTCATTATTGATAGCTCATTGTTTCATCAAGTCAAATGACAATTTCTGGTTCCATGAAATCGATATGATTCAATCACACCAGATGGTGATAAACGTTTTCTCGAAAAAATCAATACAACTCGAAAAAAAATAAAAAAAAAAACTTACTTAAAAACTGGCCAGCAAACCTGAATTATAGATTGCAGAGACAAATTTCTCATCCCCCTGATTCAATTTACAGGCATTTTTCATACGCCAAGGAGAGATTTTTTCTTATCTTTCAGAAAGGTACGCTACTTACCATAAATACAATTTCGTTTTAGTTTTGCAGTGTATAAATTTCTATCCGCTCTTCCAATCAGGTCATTTGAATCCTCGTTGGATCGGCTGCTATGACAAGCCAGACCAAGGCTGATCGTTACAGAAATGTGTTCTCGTTTACAAATCATTATCGAGGTCTCAATTTTTTCCCGCAGTCTTTCTGCAACTTCAAAAGCTTCTGTAACCGTTGTATTTGGCAGACATATAATAAACTCATCTCCGCCATATCTTCCTAAAAAATCATAGGGACGAAGTTTTTCAGCTAAGGATACTGCGATTTTTTTAAGAATTTCGTCTCCGCAATTATGCCCCATTGAATCATTGACCTCCTTAAAATGGTCAATATCTAAAAGAATCAGACTCAACGAAGTAATCTCGCGTTTTGAGCGTTCCATCTCCTGCTGAAGACGTTCCACAAAAGCCCGTCGATTAAATGTCCCGGTAAGATCATCATACGTTGCATAATAAGCCAATTCTTCTTTAGCTTTTCTCAGAAGCTCCTCAGTTGTTTTAATCAACGACATATCTCTGACAATAATGACTGTCCAGAGAATACCTTCTTCATCCTTGAAAAGGGCAGAGGTACTTTCTGTTGGGAAGACAGTGCCATTTTTTCTTCTGAAATTTAGTTCTGTCCTGATTTTTCCCTTGGCTGCTCGTTCCTTGAGCACCGCCTCTAAACGAGGATCATTTACATCTACAAGTCCGGAACGGCCAAGTTGACATATTTCTTCTTCATTCCATTGAAACATTTCGCAGGCTGCTGGATTTGCTCGATAAATACTGCCATCCGGGTGTGTCAGCAATATGGCATCAAAACTATTTTCAAAAAGAAAACGATAAACTTCATTTGTAATGAGTCGGTCCATAATGTCATCCTTATAATGTTACATTGAAAATTTCGCAAACAGGTACACAAAGCATTGCGAATCTTGATAACCTACTCTTCTCAGCAGTCTTGCATTTGGTTTATCTCTTTTTCCTCTTCACTTTTTGATGATTTCCATATTGTCTCAAAAAAAACATTTTATCCACTGTTCGTTTTTTTCAAATGGAATTCAATTCGGATCGATAATCATTCAATAACAGATTGTATCTATTTTAACAAAAAACCAGAAATAAATATGGATATTTTAAATCCCACTCAACCATAATCAACAAGCTGTCTAAAACAATAACAATTTAAATTTCAGAATGGTCTTTCAATATAGAGAGCGGTATCCCCCACATTTCACCATATTATTAAAAAACAAACAGGAGCAACAATTCTTTTTTTACATGAGAAACCGTTGCTCCTGCCTGTTGAAATTCAGAATTTAGAGACTTATTAGGTCTAAAAAAATTCATCAGACAGAAAAGTTATTTACAAAAACCCAGGGTGTTCTGCGAATAGTATTGTAGAAATATTTTCGGATCAACTGTTCGATGCCTTTTTCAAGGTTATTATTATTTTTATTTTTGTTGCAAAAATCAATAATCGTCTTTTTTAACTCCTCTTGAATTTCTGACATATCTTTTTCTGCCAGGACACCATATTGCTGGATCCGAGGTTCTTTGAACAATCCTCCATTGGATTTATTAAATAACAGAGTAATAATCACGATGCCGCCTTCAGCGAGTTTTTCTCTGTCACGCATCACATCAAAATTGATGTCACCGACATTGGATCCATCCACCAATACCATCGAGGCAGGAACCTGATCACCCAACTTCATTTTTCCATTGTGAAAAAGAACCGACTGTCCATTCTCAATCACGGCAATATTTTGCTCAGGGATGCCCATATACATCCCGATCTTTGCCTGCTGGTATAAATGGCGCAATTCCCCGTGTACGGGTATGAAATACTTTGGCCGGATCAAATTCATCAGCAGTTTCATTTCTTCCTGACAGGCATGTCCGGAAACATGAACGGACATTAAAGAATGGTAGATGACATTTGCCCCCATCCGAAACAGCCGATTAATGACTGTAGAAACATTTTCTTCATTTCCAGGAATCGGGTGAGAGGAAAAGACAACGGTATCGCCGGATTTAATGCTGAATGCATTATACTTGCCAGTCGACAGACGGCCTAAAATGGATGTCGGTTCCCCCTGGGAGCCGGTGCATAAGATTAAGACTTCTCGATCAGGAAGGTTCAGTGCTTCTTCCAATGAAACAATACTGTCTTCAGGAATTCGAATATAACCAAGCTTTGTAGCCAGACTGACGTTGTCAATCATGCTCGTTCCGACGATACAAATCTTCCTGCGATGGCGGCGAGCTATCGTCGTCACCTGTTGCAGACGTGAAATTAACGAAGCGAAACTGGAAATAATCACTCTGCCTTTGGCTTCTGCAAATACATCTTCAAAAGCTTTATTGATATCCATCTCAGAGGGAGTTGTTCCCGGTCGTTCTGCATTAGTGGAATCACTTAACAAGACCAGCACACCACGTTTTCCTAATTCGGAAAGTTTTCCGAAGTCGCTGGGCCAATGATCGATCGGAGTCTGATCGAATTTATAATCGCCGCTGTGGACGATTAATCCCGCAGGGGTGGTGATGGCAAGTCCCACACCATCCGGAATGGAATGGGTCATGTGAAACGTCTCGATGTGAAAAGGGCCCAAATCCCATTCATCCCCTGCGTTTTTTATGTTGATTTTTGTTTTTGCGAGTTTACCCCCGCGTGCCAGTTTGACTTCTGCCATCCCTGCGGTCAATGGGGTCGCAAAAATTGGAACATTCTCAATCACATCAAACAAATGCGGCAAACCCCCAATGTGATCTTCATGTCCATGAGTCAGAAGAACCCCAAGAACTTGCTTCGATTTTCCTTGCAGAAATTGCATGTCGGGAATAATATAATCCACACCTATCATGCTGTTATCCGGAAATTGGACACCGCAATCAATAATGAGGTATTGGCCTTGATAACCTATTACCATCATATTTCGACCAACTTCACCCAAACCACCTAATGGCAGGATCAGCAATTCCTGTTCTTTCTGAGATTTTCCATGGGAAATCTTTCGATTTGATTTCCCATGATGAACATCCGATTCTTTACGGGAAACAAGGGGAGTTTCTTTTTCCTGATTCACTCCTGTTCTTTGTCCTTTTTTCTTTCTGGATGTGTTTTGTTCTTTTTGTTCTTTTTGTTCATTCATAAAATTATTTCATCTTCCTTAACTCTTCAAAAAGTGTTTTTTGTTTTTCATTTAATGTGCGCGGCAGGATTACTTTTATTTTTCCATACAAATCACCGCGGCTGCCTTTGTCTTTCAGTTTTGGCATACCCTTGCCGGTTAATCGAATTAGCTGATCCGGTTGCGTTCCGGCAGGGATCTTCAGCTCAAGTTTCCCGTCAATCGACTGGAAAACTGTCTGGCCTCCCAAAACTGCAGTAAAGAGATCTACCGGGATTTCAATATACAGGTCATCGCCTTTTCTTTCAAAACGCATATCCTTTGTTACTTCGATAACCAGAAGAAGGTCCCCTTTTCCACCGGCTTGATCCAGGACACCGGCAAGGCGAATTTTTGTGCCATTTTTTGCACCAGCCGGAATTTTTGCCTCGATTTTTTTACCATTTATGTTTAAAATGAGCTGAGTTCCATGGAAAGCCTGTTCCAGAGTAATCGATACTTTTTGTTCCTGTGCTTGCGGGACTTCCTGTTGGAAAACTGATGAAAAATTACTCGTGCGTGCTCTTCGGGAACTGCCAAAAGGAGACTGAGTTCTTTGAGAAGCACCCATCCCTCCAAAAATCTGAGAGAAAAAGTCAGAAAAACCGCCAGCCCCTCCAAAATCACTGCTGAAAAAATCACCAAAATCCTGATAAGAATTTTGCTGATTCGCGTTTTGTGCAGCTGTTGAATACCAATGGCTCCAATTGTAGTTATTGCTGTTGCCACCCTGTCGTTCCCAATCCTGGTAGGATGACCCTAATTGATCATAACGATCCCGTTTTTCTTTATCATTCAATACAGCATACGCTTCATTGATCTCTTTAAACATTTCTTCTGCTTTTTTGTTCCCCGGATTATGATCCGGATGGTATTTCTTTGCCAGGTCTCTGTAAGCTTTTCGAATTTCTTGGCTTGAAGCCGTTTTTGATACTCCAAGCACCTGATAGTAATCTTTATATTGCATTTTTCCTCTTCATCACACGAATTTTTCCATACATCGCACTTTGTTGGATATGTCGTTCGAGTGTTCTTTAAAAAATGGAGTGCCGGAAATCTCTTGGACACTCCATATCATCTAAAATTTTACAATGCAATTATCGGATTTTTATTAGAGATTACAATTTACTTTTTTAGCAATTTGAATTATGAGGAGAATTACTTATTGTTGAATACGCTTCGCTCCACCGCGATAAAAAGATCTCATTATTAATTCAAAAGGCAAGACCTCATTGAAAAAAGCTGTTACTCATCATCGATTCGAAATTTTTTTACTCTATTCGAAAATCACTTCCATACTTCGAATTGCTGGTTACTTATTGGAAAGTCGCTGGGATTTCAAAATGCTTATTCCCGTTTACGAATTGATCAGCAATACGAATTTCTTCCACCGTGATCATTCTATTAAAATTATTTACCAGTTTTTCTCTTCCAATCTGGATATCATCCGTTTCAGAAACGACTTTACCGATTTCTTCCATTCGAAACAGCTTATCCATATATTTTTGTTTTTCAACCAATGTTTCATGAGACGGGAGAAACCACTTGGCCTCAAGATGATCCAAGATGGCTATCGTCTTTTGGAATTCAGAAAATTTGATTGACCCGTTTCGATATGGATCCTCGTAGCAGCAATCTCCTAAAAACACAATACTTTCCTGCGGCACATAAACAATCGTAGAATCATCGCTGTGCGAACCGCCCACGTGAATTAATTGACAGTCAATATCACCAATTCGAACAGCGCACTGAACCACAAAGGTTATGTCAGCCGGTTTGATCTTAAAAGAATGTCGAATAGGCATTTCTTTTTTGATCATATCAGCCGCAATCGGATTTTCAACTCCTGCTGCCACCCGAGAATTTAAAGAACTGTCCGACCAATCCCAACGCTGCATGATTTGGAGGCGTTCATTGGTTAATGCATGTGCTATGGATTTTGCAGGTGATCCGGTTAAACCAAAAATATGGTTCCAATGCCAATGAGTCAGGACAATAAACTCCGGATCAGGCAAGCCGATACTTCGAACATTCCCATAAAAATGAGAGATGTGATCGGGAGAATTTCCTGCATCAATCATCAGACTGGCACGACCGCAAGTTACATATCCTAAAGCTGGTCGGTTGGTTTGGTCTTCCTTTGGCAAATACCATGTATGGTCACTAATTTGGCATAACATATGTTGCCCCCTAACAATAATACAACGATTCGTGAAGCATAATCAGATACTATTTTCATTTGATATATAAAGATACAAGCTTCACAAGATTGTGAGTTCTTCATCTCAAAATACTTATATTTGATGTTATTTTAGCGTATTCATTCATTTCTATCAAATTTTTTCGCGTTTTTCAGCATTTTTGAAATTTGGTTCGTTTGGATTCGCTGGTTTTTTCCCCCTGAAACCCAAGGTAATCGCTTTTCCGCTTAAAACAAAAAAACCGGATGACAATCCATCCGGTTTTTTTGACTGCAAAAATCAACTTTGGAGATCAAAATAAACGTCACAAAAGGATTCGCTGCCATCACTCATGTAGAACTTCAACCATGGTTTTGTAGTAGTGTCTTCTTTGTCCCATAATTTTACTGTAAATTCAACTTTCGCTTCCTGGCCCGGCTCAGTATCAGGGATATCGATGGATTCACTGTCCAAATAAAGATTGTCACTGATTCCTGAACTGACAAGATTGTATTTGTCAGAACTCCAGGCAGAAGTTCCGGCATTCGTTACATACCAGGTGACGGAATAGGCATCCTCAGTCGAATGATCGACTTCAATATGCTGTGTTCCACAAGCATTTTTCACAGATGGTTCAGGCTCTGCAGCTTCCTCTTCCGGAGTATCGACTGCAGTCATTTCTACAGCGACCACTTCCGGTTTTTCTGTTTCAACTGGCGCCGCAACATCAACACTCGGATTCTCTGCTGAAGTCTCAGAACTAAACTTCGTTTCTGCTTCCGCCGAAGTCTCTGTTGTTTCTTCGCGAACCTGGATTTCTACCCAAAAGGCAGTATTGGCATATGCACCAAAACCAAACGTATATCCCAGATTGTCCTGAATCATATAATACCCGCGATAAACGCCGGGATTTGCAGGAGCACGCAAATCAATGCTGACTTCAACAGTTTCTCCTGGATATACTTTCCTCGGGAGATGAACATATTCCGGACCGCTCATCGAATCACCGCCCGTAAAGATCATTGTATAGCTCTCATCCCAAACACAGGTTCCGCCGTTCGTCATCTTCCAGGTTTTTCTGAAATAGGTATTGGGGGCAAAAATCTCGCCATCAGGAATCGTCACGTCGCTGACTGATTTGGATTTAATTTTATTGTTGCAGAACGGATTTCTGCCCGTCTGATGAGACTGGGGCATCGGACTGCACTGTATTCCATAGCATGGTTTCACACAATTACAGTTGTAAGTTCCAACGCAGTAACAATTATTCTGCCAGGTGGAAATATTAACCCAAACAGGGATATCCCCGCAAGGACCAACGCCAAAAGTTGTTCCATCAGGGCTCAGAATCATCCAATTGCCACGAAACGTTCCAACACTGTTGGGAGCAATCAGATTGACACTGATGTCGACAGTTTGACCCGGAGCTACATAGTGTGGTATTGGAACCGATTGCGGAGCGGACATTTTATCACCGCTCACAAACACCAGTTTATAACTGCTGTTCCATGCACAGGATCCTGTATTCCGAATTCGCCATGTTTTTGTGAAATAATATCCGGGAGTAATATAAGTTCCATCTGCATAGGTTACATCCTGTACAAATTCGGCTCTGTTACAGGGATTGAACCATTGAACAGGACAGCAATAACCGTAATTACAGTTGTTCCCAGAATTATAACCATCCCACCAATCGGTATCCCAATTGGGGTAGGGAGAATTCCATTGCGGAGGATATGAATCAAAGCCATCATAATATTGCTCATGCAATATCGGGCTGGACGCATCTGCCGCAGTCATCCCTGTTAATAATAGAACTCCCATCACCATGATTGTTAAAACAAACCACTTCTTATTCATATCTACCTCCTATAATGATCTCCAGCAGTTTTTCCTTTTTAGCGTGAGCGATCTCCAGGTTTTATTAATATTCGGACGAATCAGAATGCAACTCCTGGTTCATTATTCATCCGGATTAATCCATCCCGGTTTCTTTCTATTCTAGGAAGTGCAAGTTTCATGCTAACTTAATGATCTCACTCCAAACTGATTTTTTTTATGTGAGATCGGCTGATAATGTCGAAAAAATGGGAAAAGCAATCTGACTATCACAAAACTGCAATTCGAAATATGGAAATGCTTTTCGAATAGAAAAAAAGCCACCTGTTCACAGATGGCTTTTCTTGTTTTGCTTTTTTCAGGTATTGATTGTTTCTATTGATCCTTTACATACAAGGATCAATCTGCCAGACTTACTTCTTTATGGCCAATTCGGCCATGGGTCGGGTTGATAAGGTGGTCTTGGGCGATTTTGATTGCATGAATAACCATAGCATTGCGGGTAACAATTGTAGTAGTTATTATAGCCGCAATTGTTATAGTTCCATGTTTGTGCAGTTGTGATTTCTACCCAAACTGCAACTTGACAAGAAGCTCCTACACCAAAGATCTGTCCTGTATCGCTCCTGAGAATCCAGTTTCCTTTAAATGTGCCGCCATAGTTTGGTGCCACCAGGTTGACTGAAATATCAATTGTCTGGCCTGGAGCTACATTATACGGAAGAGAAACGGACGATGGGCCGGACATTTGGTTTCCGCTGGAAAATACGAGTTGGTATCCAGTATTCCAGGTTACATTTCCGGCATTTCGAATTCGCCATGTCTTGGTAAACGCAGTTCCGGGTGCAATATACATTTTGTCCGGAATCGTTACATCGCTAACAAAAGATCCACACAACGAAGGTGCCGGTTTGTAGCAATTCCAACCATAACAAGGATTTTGATATCCGCAATTCCAATAATTTCCGTTCCAACAATTCTGATTCCAGGAACCTGAATCATTGTAATGTGGATATTTCCACCATTGGTCACCATCAGCTGAAACCATTCCCGCTGTAGCCATGGAAATCAGTACCACAGAAAGAAGCGCCAAAACGAATTTCTTTTTCACAAATACCTCCTTTTTAAAGATTTTCAGCCCTTTACTCATCTGAATAATTCCTATCGTGCAAGTTTTGTACTTATTTTCAAAATTGATTCTTATTGATGAAAAATAACTTGTTGTTCCGCTAGATCTATTATGTATTTATATCTATAGTACGCTGTATCAGGAAAATAGTTCCAGCATAACCAGTACTGAAAAGCCGGAGATTTTTCTCCGAATTCGAAAAGTTGATCGAAGTTTCGAATTGTTATCAGATGACCAAAAATCATCAGTATTTCAGAGAATTGCTTTTAAAACAGATCGGAAAAACGGAATGTTCTGTCAATAATCATAAAATAAAACCGTTCTCCTTCCCAAAACAGAACGGTTCTATATTGACATCTTCCTCGGATACCAGCGATTCGAATTATGAGAGGGATTATTTGTTGTTGTGATGTTTTTGCGCTCCGCGCAAAAACATCACAACAACAAGTTTTCTCTTTTAACTCAAAAGGCTTTTCCAAATTTCGAATCGCTGCTCAGATACGATTTACACGACGCTGTTTTCTATACAGGTTAGAATAGCATCAATCCGAAAAGGATAACTCAGGCTTATCCCAACAACAACACAAGGAATTTGCCGTCTATTGAATTCTCGGATGCTATCAGACTGCAAGAGGATGTGGCATTCCATATAACTGGTCACGAATTTGATTGAATTGTCTGCGAAACCGGTTATCTCTTTCTAACAAACCGGCAATCTTCTCGCAACCGTGAATCACTGTGGAGTGATCGCGACCACCTAAAGCCTGTCCAATTTGCGGTAAAGAAACATTCTCTTCTTCACGCATCAAATACATCACAACTTGCCGAGAAAGTGAAACATCGCGGCTTCTGTCACGGCTCATAATTTTATCCGGATCAACGCCAAACATTTTTGCCACAACACTGACAATATCACTGGTTTGCAGTCCGGCGTGAGCCGGAATCATGTCCGCAAGCGACATTAAAACCAAATCTCGGTCCAACGGCCGTTTACAGAGATCCGAAAACGCCAAAATTCTGGTCAATGCTCCCTCCAACTCGCGAATATTTGACTGGATTCCTTTGGCAATCAACTCCATTACATCCATCGGGATTCGTCGATTAATGCGTTCTGCTTTGGAAGCAAGGATGGCAATCCGAGTCTCAATATCGGGAGATTGAATATCTACCGTCAATCCCCACTCGAAACGGGAACGCATGCGCTCATCCAGTGTTGACATGGATTTTGGCGAACGATCGGAGGTAATCACAATTTGTTTGTCTTGTTGATAGAGCGTGTTGAATGTATGAAAAAATTCTTCCTGTGTGCTTTCTTTACCGATAATAAACTGAATATCATCCATCAGGAAAACATCAGCATTACGATATTTCTCGCGGAAAGCGGTATTTTCGTGCCGCTGGATCGAACTGATAAAGTCATTGGTAAATTCTTCCGATGAAACATAAAGCACATTTTTATTGGTATGCTTTAAAATGTGATTGCCAATAGCATGCATCAAATGAGTTTTGCCCAAGCCAACTCCGCTGTATAAAAAGAGTGGATTGTAAGCAGAAGATGGAATCTCTGCTACAGCCCGGCAGGCAGCATGGGCAAAGTTGTTGGATGATCCTACGACAAAATTATCGAAAGAATAGCGCGGGTTGATTGTTGAGGAACGGCTGTACGATTTTCCGTTCAGCTCAGGATATTCGGTTGTGTTTTTAAATGCGGGTTCAATCGTTTCGCCATTGCCGATGACAAACTGCACTTGTTGAGGTGTTTCAATGATTCCGGATAATAAACGAACGATTGTTTCGGTCAAACGTTGTTCTAACCAATCACGGGTAAATGCATTAGGAACGCCGATAACAAAGGTATTATTTGTTTGTGATATAAATTTTGCGGTGCCCAGTAATGTGGTAAAGGTTTGGCGATCCATGGACGATTTTAGTTGTCCCAATGTCGCTTCCCAGGCTTTTTCAGCATTTACTTTTTCATCAATATCCATTACTTTCTACATCCCCGTTCTTTTAGGCTAAAAAAAGCGAATAAAAAAATAGCAATAAGACAGGATATCTTAAAGATCATTCATTTTCGCTTTTTTCAATTCGATTATTTAAATCGGTAAGGCTGATCCGCGCACAGATTTTTTCAGGTCTGTTTAAGGATAAATAATATTTTAGCATTAAGAACAGGAAATTACTGGGTTCATAAACTTTAAAAATCAATAACTTTTAAGGTTCGCTAATCTTAAAATTGTTAGTTGAAAGCTGTATTTTTTCACGTTTACAAACTTTATTGTTCTTTTTTCATAAAGCTCCTGTGGGATGTCCGCCACTTAGTGAAAAAATTATTATTATTTTTATTCGCATATGCTTTAGAACAAAAAAACAACTTTAAAGAATTCTTAAGGTCCAAAATTTTAAATGTTTTCCATAGAACAACCAAATTCAAATTTACAAAAATTATGTTCAAAAAACACTTGACAAGCGATTTGCCAAATCAATAGAATAATTTGTGCCGCGATCCCATGGATAAATATGGCTCATTGAAGCAAAAAACAATCCTGGAATCGGTGTCTTTATGTCCGGGATGTTCTCAGAATGATTTAAAAACGGGATTGGCTGCGCATAGGTAGTTGTATACTTCCAGCATTTTATGATCCAATCCTCTGAAAACTCGGCATTGATCTTCTGAAACCCGGGGATAAACCGTTTCAGCAACTCTTTATCGGAAAGAGAAAAAAATTCGTGATCTAATTCCAGGTAATCGCCCGCATAGATGATCGTTTCACCATTAAACTTTGATGGGGAGACAAAATTCGTATGTTCGACCAATGCAAGAAATGGAAATCCTGCATTTTTTGGGAGGTTGTACCAATAATATCCTTTTGGCGAAAGGGGACGTCTCATTGAAACGATAAGAACCACAGCGCCAATACTTCTTAAGGACTGAAGCTTTTCCTGATAGGATCCCGCAATTTCAGGAACCAGGTTTAAAAAGGATATTGGCGAAGTCGTAATAATAACACGATCGAAATGACAGTCCTGGTCGGTTGTTTTTACCAAAAAATCAGAATTCTGATTTTTTACAACAGAGTGAACTGCCATATTGAAATGAATTTTCACCCCACATTCTTCTAATTTTTCGGTAAAGGCGTTAAAGAAATTTTGCATCCCGCCTCGATAAGTTCCAAGTTGATTTGTCCGTGAGTAGATTCTTGCCCAAAGCCAGGCCATATTGACCTGATGAGCATACTGTTCGCCAAATTTGCCTGTCATCATCGGTTCCCACATAGAACGGTACACTGCAGCCCCTGCAAATTTCGTCATCCAATTTTCTGCTGTGAATTTTTCCAGATTCTTCCAATTTTTCGTCAGTTTCAAAAACAGGCCAACAAAGCCAAAACGGATCTTATTGATTCCAAAACCTAAACCCGGATAAAGAATCGCTGCCGGAATCGAGTCGAAGGGATAAAATTTTCCTTTATAAAACATGACTGTAGTCGGGTTCTTAAATTCAACTTCGTTGCGTAAGTTTAACTCTTCCATCAATTCCATCAACGCTGCATCAGTCTGAAACCAGTGATGATAGAATTTTTCAACATAATTTTCCCAATGTGGCTCACGAAATCCGGACGCTAATCCTCCCGGGATAGATTCTTTCTCGAAGATTGTAATGTCATGCCCTTTCTTCTGAAGATTCCAGGCCGTTGTCAGCCCGCACATTCCGGCTCCTATAATCGCAATTCGCATGATTACTCCATAATCCAAAATTGATAAGTTGGTAAACAATTCAAAATATTGATCTGCCATTGGATTCCATCAACACAACAATAAGGAATTCCCACCATACTTCAAATCGCCCTATACTAATTCTACTCGTTGTCAACATTTTGAAAAATGAGGCAGCAATTCGAAATATCGATTTGCTTTTCGAATCGAAAGAGAAAACATATTGTTGCGGTGTATTTGTGCGAAGCGCAAAAACACCACAACAACAATTATTTTTTCATACTTCGAATCATCGAATATCGCTGCTCTTTTCCTAAAAATCACTGTATCTATTAAAATGACGCATAATTAAATAAAGAGAGTGTGTCAATTTTGGGATCTTTAAAGAAAATTCCTTTTATATTGGTTCATTTGAACCAGGAAATTCCTTTGTCTGAAGAATTGGAAATTATTCAAAGCACAGGTACGATTCCCTATTGTTTAATTCTTTTATCAAGACTGAAAGACTCACTGCCCACCCATATGATAATTCCGATTATTTGGGCAGATGAAAAAAATATCAGCAGAAAAATTAGTGAGACCATTTTAAATATCCGATGTTCATCGATTGATTTCGACCAGATTATTATTTATAAAGATGATACTTCCGCAAATGCACATGACATCCTGCAGGGAATTTATTATTCGACGTATGAACCGGAAGCATTTCATATTATTGAAAGGGAAATATCCATTCAAAAACAACCGCGCACTCTGATGTGGGTTACTGAAAAAATATTCGGGACTCGTCTGGATGAACCGGATCCGTATTTGTGGATTGTCCCCAAAAAAGCTGTCATGATTACATCAGAAAAAAGCAATCAATCCGGTTTTTTCCCGCTAACCTGGTTGAATATTTGTCATAAAGAAAACATTCCCATCCGGGTATCATTTTTGGATAAAGCTTCGGAAAGATATCAGGGACATCGCTTTTTTAATCAATACCTGGTGTTATTCTATTCATTAGGTCTTTTTCTGCGATATCTCTTAAGTGCCAGTATCGGTTTGATCGCTGACAATGGTATGTTTTTTCTTCTGAATATGTTAGGCCAGAACCACTTGTGGTCTCTGGTTTTCGCAAGAATTTTTTCCATGTTGATTAATTACTCACTTCTTCGCATCATTGTTTTCAGAGAAAAAAGCAAACAATACGATTCCTTGATCCGATATATTCTATTAGTCATTTTTTCCGGGGCTATCGTTTGGTTTTCCCTCGAAATTGGATCGAAATACCTCAGAATTCCTCCCATTTTTATAAAAATGAGTGTTGAGTTCGTCATGTTCTTTTTCAATTACTTCGCTTCGAAAAAATTTGTGTTTCCGAAAAAGGTACAATTCCCTGAATAGTTTCTTCCTTTTTTTTAAAATTTTTCTTTGGAAACCATGAAAAGATGGATTAATCGCAATCGATCATAAAAAACTGGTTTCTTTATTTATTACTGTATTTTATAATTACAGCATGGCACGAAAAAAATATGCAGATGACTTGACCGAAGAAGAGCTGCGTTATCGTCTGATGCAAAAAAAAGTTCTCGGAAGAGAGGCAAGAATCGCTTCCTATCGCGCATCAGGACGAACGATTGAAGAAGAGATTGCACCTATTAATGAAGAGTTGAAATGGAAACCGGAAGGTGAGATGCTTGAAAAGATTCCAATAATTCCTCCGGTAAGAAAATTTGACAAGATTTTGCTTTTGATAGAAATTGCAGCAGTAATTGGAATCGTTATTATGCTGATTGTTGGTACTCGCATTCTGACTGATATCAATCAAGAAGCATCCAAGGCAATGATTCTGCCAACATTGACGCCAACACCGTTGATTCAGGCAGTGGTACTTCCGGGAGGACATACACCACCGGATGCATCCGGGAATACATCCTTTAATCAAAGCGAAATTCCTGAACACCTGAGGGCAATTGTAGCCTCTGTGATACCTTCTCCCATCCCAGATCCTTCGCGTGAACAAATTGTCCGCATCAGAATTCCAGCGATCGAAGTGGATGCACCGGTTATTCAGGGGGATGACTGGGAATCATTAAAAAAAGGTGTGGGGCTTAACACTTACAGCGTTGATCCCGGGAAACCCGGAAATATCATACTGTCCGGACATAATGATATTTTTGGACAGGTATTTCGAAACCTTGATCGATTAAAGACGGGTGAAGAAATTATTATATTAACTGAAAAAATGACGTATACTTATAACGTTCAGGGAACACAGGTTGTTCAGCCAACACAAGTTGAGGTGTTAGCCCAAACATCAAATGCAACGATTACACTGATTTCCTGTTATCCATATCTTGTCGATGACAAAAGAATTGTCGTTACAGGAAAACTCAGAGAATAAATGAATTTATTGGAGGTATTTTTATGGAAAAGAAACAAAAACGAAAAGTAAGCGCATCCGTTGATATGAACAAAGATATGCCGGCAATCGCAAAAACAAGTTTTTCGGATTTTAATCCTGATTATGGCTATGTATTAAAGGATTTAAGAAAGATCGGAATTATGGCGGTGGTTTTCATCGCCTTTCTGGTCGTGTTGTCCTTTATTATTTAAAGTTACCGCTATCATATTGCTCTTCCGGTTAAGGCTTAAACCAGTTGACCGAGACATAAAAATTGCGTCCGGTAGGTTCGGGCTTTTCAGGACAAGAAGCGTTAACACGAATCAGATTTTGCTTTATGTAAGCCAAATTGCTGATTACCAATCGAATTCTACGTTTGACAACACATTCTTTTCGGCTTTCTTAGCGAACCAACGAGAAGAAAATAGTTGATTATTTTTTATTTCACAGTCCAGGATGCCGTTTTCAGAAATAAATCTCCTGAAAACGGGTTTTTTATTTACGTGGATCGGAAATTTCCTCATGGGCTTAAACTTTAAACCAATACCAGCTGATGTCTCCCCTGTAATTCTGGCTGCTCAGGCAAGATCCCAACCGCCATCCATTCTGGATCTGCAAATTGATTTGAAAACTCGGACACAGGAGTTATTATTTCCAGATGCATATGCCTTGGAATTCTTCACTTGTTCACGCGAAGGTTTGTATGAAATTGCATTGAACAGCTTCGTACAGCAGGATGTTTTGGTTTGTGTGAATGGCCCGCTTTCAAAACAATGGCTGGATATCAGCAAAAATATGGGAATCAATATCTCCATTCTTGATGCAAATTATGGAAATGTTTTTTCTCATCTTCAGCTTGAAAAAAAAATCACGGAACAGGATTTTGATGCTGTCTGCCTGGTAGAAATTGATCCATTTACAGGCATTTACAACGATCTTCCTGCACTCTCAGCAATGATTCGAAAGCATTTACCAGATGCGATCATCATTGCAGATTGCTCTGCAAGTGTTTCCAATGTGCAACCTTTAAAATTTGGGGTGGACGCGGATATCATCTTATCATGCAGCGAGATATCGCTTGGACTTCCACCTGGTTTTGGCCTCATTGCGCTGGATGAACACGCCAACTTTAAAGCTCTGGGCAATCCAGGAAAAGGATGGTATTTGAATCTGAACAGAGCACTTCTCATGCGTAACAACCCAGGCATATCACCGATCCCATATCCGCTGTTGTATGCCCTGGAAAGACAATTGGATGAAATTCAGTTCGAAGGCATTGAACAAAAAATTCAGCGAATCAGACAACTCTCAGAAACCATAAAAACATGGGCTGCTTCAAAAGGTTTTCAGTTTTTGTCAGATCCGCAATTCACAGCGCCAAATTTTTCTGTCCTGCAAAGTCTTCCTCAATTCACCCCAATGGATTTGATTGGCTTCTTAGAGAGTTATGGCATCGTCATTGGAAGCTGCCCGGGTGAAATGAAAGATACTTTTTTCGTTATAGCCCACATGAACATGACGACAGAAAAAGATTTGGATCATTTGTTTTTTGCGATGAATCGCTTTCTTTCTGATTATGATACAAGAAGATCCATTCCAAAATCCAATTGGTACAATCCAGTGAAAAAAATACTCTAATTCAGAGATGTTTCTCCAAATAATCTTTAAATAGTTCTTAAAGCTTCAGCTTTAATCTGAGAAACAGCATTGGCAGCTCCCATAAGAACTCCCGGAATGGAAGGCCCTGGATGTGATCCTGCGCCTACCAGATAAAGGTTATGGATATCTTTACATCGATTTGGAAATCGATTTAAGGGTTTCTTTGCGGATCCTGGCATCATGGAAAAAGCTGCACCGAGGTATGATCCGTTTTCAGTCCACATTCTAAGAGGATCCGTAAAATCCTCAATAAGAATGTTCTTCCTTAAATCCGTAATAAAGTAATCTTGGAGCAATTCCAATAGATGAGTTCGAAATATGTAAGACTCTCTCTCCCATAAAATATCGCCTGACAGATTTGGGACCGGAATGACTACAGATAACGCTTCGCATCCATGCGGAGAAGCATAGACATCTGTTTTGGATGGAATTTTCAAAATAAAAAACGGATCTGCAGACAGAGTTTTCCGATGAAACAAATCTGATAAAAAAACATCAAGATTTTCTGGAAAAATTACATTATAACCGGCAAGCGAAATTTTTTCCTCAAGCGGGCAGCTCAGGCCAAGATGATAAGTAAAAACACTCGCACCTGGAATTTTTTCTTTTGCCTGTGTCACGGAAGCATAATTGGATTTATCGGAATCAATTAGAAAACGAAAAGTGCTGAGTGCATCTACATCCGAAATCACAATATCGGCATGACGAATGCTTCCATCAACCAATCGAACACCGGAAGCGGTTCGATTAAAAACCTGAATTTCCTGAACTTCCGAGTTGTAAAGAATATCCCCTCCCAGTTCACGAAAAACACTGAGCAATGCATCCAGCACCCTCTTCATTCCTCCAACTGGAATACTGGCTCCCCAATGATACAAAATAGAGGGAATCATATCAAAAAGAAAACCAGAGTCTTTCGGATTACCACCTGCCAGCAATGGCCAAAAACCGAATAGATTCTGTAATTCCGGCGTTGTGAAATACGCTTCAGCTATCTGGAGTGAGGATTTTTGAGTCTGCAGCTTTTTTGAGAAAGATGGAACGAATGATTGGAAGGTTTTTTCTTGAATCGGTTTTAGACAATAATCGTAAAAGACCTTGTTAAAGATTTGACCGCTGGTTTGAAAATAGGAAAACAACGCTCTTTCGTCTTCTTGAGAAAATAAATTGTTCCATTGCAGCATTTTTTTAGGATCACTGAAAAATGCAAACCTTTTTTTATCTGGGAAAATGGCTTGAAAAACAGGCTCAAATGGCAGCAGATCAAAATAATCGCGCCGATTTTTGCCAGCCAGTTCAAACAACTGATCAAAAAGAAATGGTGCGGTGATTATCTCCGCACCATAATTAAAACGAAAACCATTGATTTCTTTTGTTCGTAAACAACCGCCCGGAAGAGCGTTTTTTTCTAGTATAGTTACCTGATAACCTTCAGAGACTAAACGAATTCCAGCAGCCAGTCCTCCCAAACCTGAACCCACAATGACGATTCGAAGAGATTTCATTTCACCTGATCAAATATTGCATAATCGCAGCAATTCCAAACAAGAGATGATTTTTTTCTCTTCAATTTGAAAGGCCGGTCTGAAATTCGAATTTCTGGCTGAATCAGATAACCTTTGCCAAAACATCCAGAGCGGCTTCTGCATTTTTCATCGTTGCCTGGGAACCCATATGCCCGATTCGGAAGATTTTTCCTTCCAATGGGCCAAAACTTCCTCCTATTCCCATTCCATGGGATCGAATTCGTTGATTGAACTCGAAAAAGGTAGATCCGCCGGGAACGTAGACAGCCGACACCGAAGGTGATTGTACAGCTTCTTCTTTTGGAAAAAGTTTGTAGCCAAGCTCACAGACTGTTTTTCGTATATGTGCTGCCACACGCAAATGTCTGGAAAAGACTTCTTCAATGCCTTCTGCTGCCAATTCATCCAGAACTGCATCCATCGCAGCGATTCCGTTCCAATCTGGCGTATTCGGGTGGTTTTTTGTTTCGATTAAACGATACCAGGGAAGAAAAGCTTCATATCCTTCATAAGTGGTTTTTCGAATGATATCCCACGCCTGATCACTGATAGAGCAAAAACCAATTGTCGGAGGCAAAGACAAACCTTTTTGGGAACCACCCATTACGATGTCAGCATTCCATTCGTCACCATCCACCGGTGTACAGGCAATTGATGACACAGCATCGACGATCATGACCGGAACATGATATTTTTGCTTAATCTTTCCCAATTCTTTAATCGGGTTCAGTGTACCCGATGGAGTTTCACAATGCACAACAGTGATCACTTTCGGAGAAAAGTTCTTAACAATCGATTCAATCCGATCGTAATCATGGATTGTCTCATCAAAACCAAATTCCAATAAATTCACGTCAGCCTTGAGGCTCCTGGCCATGTCCGCAAAACCAGAACCAAAAAAACCGGTACTGATACACAATACTTTATCTCCGGGAAGCACACAACTTTTTAATGCGCCCCAGAGTATGGACATCGCCTCTCCTGACTGGATAACGACTTCATTGCTGGTTCCCATAAAGTTCTGAAGTTTCTGACCTACCTTACGATAGGTATCATAAAATTCATCCTCCATATATCCAGCGCCAAAATCGGCAATCAACGCAGGGAAAGCAGCCGGAGAAACTTTAACCGGTCCCGGGGTCATTGGAATTTTGTAATGAAACATATCTTGCCTTATTTAACGACAACCATGGTCATCATCGCATCCGCCGCAACAGGAACAATCATGATCATGCAGACCGGATTCCAATTCGTGCGCATTCGCAGGACGAATTCCAACAATTTCCGTTTCAAATTTTAGTTGCTTCCCTGCCATCGGATGGTTTAAATCCACACGCACCACAGAATCATCGAAGCTGTGAATATAGCCTGTAAATACCTGATCCGATTGGTCATCCTGCAAATTCAATGAATTACCGATTACCGGTTCGTATTCAGCAGGGAACAACGTTCGTTCCAATTCGACGATGGAATCATCCATTCGCTCACCATATCCATCAGTTGGATCGACCAGGACGGTCTTTTTATCACCAATCTTCATGCCTGTCAGTTCTTTTTCTAATCCGGGGATGATATATCCCTGGCCATGAATATAATCCAGTGGGTCGGAAGCATCAGCTGAATCAGCAATTTCATCATCCACGTACAACACATAAGCAAGGCTGACCACCATATTGTCATCTACTAAATATTTTTCATCCATTTTGATTTTCTCCAAATTCTATTTCTATTCTTATTTATGAAGGTCATCCCTTTTTTTCTTTGCTCTGAAAAGCATCAGGCAGGCAACAATAAAACCGGCAATCCACCCGTATGGAGGCAAAAGCATTTGAAACGCAAAACCAAATGCTGCCACAGTACCAGCACAAAGAAGCCAATCGATCCATTCCATAATTGTTTCTATTATAACTGACGAAAGGTTCAGGATATTTTCAATAATTCGAGAAATGAAAAAAAATTCATTGTTGTTCTTATAATTTGGCACTTCGTGTCAAATTATAAGAACAACAAATTTTCTTTATTTATTCGAAATGCCAATCCGAATTTTGAATTACTGATTCTATTTCAGCTAATAATCAACTTTCTTTTTTATTTTCGGAACCGTTCATTATATTCATACGTCTGCCGCATGCCATCTTCTAAAAGAATTCTGGGGTTGAAACCAAGTGATGTTCTTGCCTGGGTGAGATCGGCACACATTCGATCCGGTCCGCCTGGTCTTCGTTGATTGTAGACAATCTCCGGAGAGCCATGGGTGATTTTTTTGGCAAGACTTAAAACTTCATTGACGGATGTTTCAGTACCGCTTCCGATGTTAATCACCAGTTCAACAGCCTGTTTTACATTTGAGGCAGCCACCAATGCATCTACCACATCATCAATATAAATAAAATCTCGGGTTTTGTTTCCATCCCCATGGATCACAATGGTTCCCATGGAAGCTGCTTGTTTTAGAAATGTAGGAATTACAGGAGCATGTGTAAAAGAAAATTTTTGTCCGGGTCCATATGCATTAAAAATCCGTAAACATACTGCTTCCAATCCCCAAAGCCTGCCGATCGTATTGATATAATATTCGGAAGCCAGTTTGGAAACAGCATACGGAGAAGCAGGTTTCGGCTTAACAGTTTCCTTCAACGGTTGCTCATCCTGGATACCATAAATGGCTCCGGAAGATGCAAATACCATTCGGTTGATACCGACATCGCGCATGGCTTCCAAAAGCGTTACCGTCCCACCGACATTAACTTTTTCATATTCGCGCGGATAAAGAATGGAATCAGGAACAATAACTTTCGCCGCCAGATGAAAAACGCAATCAACACCTTGCAGCAATTCCCACAATTTTTTTTGATCGTTTATTTTTGCTTCCGCTAGTTTCACTTCGGGCATCAAACCAGCCGGATTCCCTGCTGAAAAATCATCCAATCCAATCACTTCATAACCGTCTTTAATTAAGCGGTTCGAAAGTGAAGTGCCTATAAAACCCGCAGCTCCTGTTACCAATACTTTCAAAAGATTACTCCTGATTGTTTTGATGATATCCGGAAAACTTCCCCTATTGTACCAATAATTTTATGTTTTCGGTTTTTATAAAATGGGATCCCGCAATTCGAATTTGAGACAAGCATTTCAAATAAAGAATAAATCTGCCTGGTCTCTTTGCTATAATTCTTCGAACAAAAACGAAAGAAACATCATTAATAGAATCCATATTTTGAGTGGTTGATTAAGATTAAATTCTTTAAAAAATATCACTTCTAGAATTTCAACGGATTACCATAACATTTTTATTTTTTTTATAATTTCAGGCCAAATAAATTCTTTTTGAATCAAATTCTGCAAATTGGAGCCTAACCGCTGTCTTTCCGAACTGTTGCTGATCAAATATTTCATTTTTTTAATCAATTCTTCCGGAGATCCGGGTTTCACAAACACACCCGTTATATCGTCAAAGATGACATCCCGAATTCCGCCTGAATCAACTGTGATTACCGGAATACCGCAATAACCAGCCTCCAGAATTACTGTGGGCAACCCTTCCGGATACATGGTGGGCAGACAAAATATTTGAGTATCTGCGAATAAAGACAGTAGTTCAGAATGTGAAATTTTTCCCAGAATGTGGATGCGGGGATTTGTACGCCAGGAACTCAAAAGGTCCATATCTCCTGTACCGGCTATAAAAAGATGGACGTTATCAGAGTCCAGTTGATTAAAAGCCTGCAGTAAATCCAGAATTCCTTTCTCTTTCAGAATTCGGCCTGCAAAAACAATCACATCATCTTGAGGTGGAATGTTGAATTTTTCACGGAATAAAGGTTGCAATGTCTGAAAATCTACAGGATTCACGCCATTATGAATAACGCCTTTTCCGGTTATTCCAAAATGCTGAAGCCAGTCCAGGCTGGCTTGAGAAACGCCATAGTAATTCCTGCAATATCGATTCAACCTGCAGGTTATGCCATGTTCATACAGTTGCCAAAGTTGATTCATGATTCCGTTTCCAAATTGAATATGTCCGGTACCATGTTCAATCAGAATAAACGGGATTTTCTCTTTTGACAACATACAGGCAGCCTCAAGGCTGAGTGGATATAAGCGTGTTTGAATAATCCCAAATTCGACTTGATTGGTTTGAAAAAATGAGTGAATCAGATTGCTCGCAGTCCATTTTGGAATTGGAAGTCTTCCCTGAAACAGGCAATAACAGGGCAGATAATGTATTGTTAATTTGTCATCCCTGAAATCTTCACGAATGTTTTCCGAATCAAGACAAAAAACTGTTACTTTACAATCTGCAGCAAGAGAACTGGCCAAAGATTGCGTAAATTGTTCAACACCTCCAAGGTGTGGAGGATAGAGGGAAGAAAAAATGACAATATGACGGAATTCCTTCATGTTGTTTTCCGTTTTTCACGAGATCGTCGCCTTTCGCGAAATTTTTTTTATAACAGATTCCGAATTACCATAACAACCTTACCCATAATGTGGACCTGCTCGGGATTATCAACATAAATCGGTCCCATCGTGGGATTGGCAGGCTGAAGTCGGATACGATTGCCTTCATGATAAAAATATTTTAGAGTAGTTTCATCATTGTTGGACAACCAGACCGCAACCATGTCGCCATTCGCTGCTGCGTTTGCCTGTCGAAAGACAACTTTATCCCCGTCATTGATCATCGCATCAATCATCGAATCCCCGGAAACTTCCAGCACAAACAGTTCGGAATCCTTTTCATTCAGCGGAATCATTTTGCGCGGGATTTCGATGTAGCTCTCTGCGTCAAAATAAGCCAGATCGGAATTCGGAACCGGAATCGGAGCACTTGCGACGATTCTGCCCAACACCGGAAATCGCAACACTTCCTGTTTCGAATAGGAAACAGATTGTGGCTTGCTTTTCTTCGTTTCAAAAGATTTTACTATTCGGATACTGCGAGAAACATGTTCATCCCGTTCTAAAAAGCCCATTTCCACCAGTTGCCGAACATAATAATCAACCAATGAAGTTGAATTCACACCAATAAAGTTTCCGATTTCCCGGATTGATGGAGAATACTGATTTTTTTGCTGATAATCCTGAAGGAATTTCATGATTTTCTCATGCCGTTCATTCATTAATTTCCCTTTTCTTGCCATTCTTACCTCCCAGGAACCAGAAATACACCGGAATGAACTAAATTTTCTACATGTTCTAAAATAACTATAACAGAACAAGTGTTCGCAGTCAAGCAGTAATTCGAATATTGAAAAAGTCTTTTGAGAAAAAAGAGAAACAACATATTTTCTCTCGCTCTTTGAAAAGCATGTCCATATTTCGAATTACCAGTTTTTTTTCAGCCATTAATCATACGAATCTGTCTTCCGAAAAGATTATGCAACCCTTTTTCTGTAAATTCGAGTCTGAAATATCCATAGATCTTTAAGAATTCATAAACTTGCCAGTACAAAAATGTTTTCCGATCTGCCATTCCTCGCAGGTCTCCATCAGTAATGCCGAGACCAACCTGAGACAAGAAGCTTGATTTGGAAACACACCAACCACTCTTGTCCGTCTGCGAATCTCTTTATTAATCCTCTCCAGACTGTTGGTTGTCCGTATCGTTCTTCGATGTTCCAATGGAAAATCAAAAACCAAAAAACCCTCAAAAAGGTTATTTTCGAGCCAAGATGAAAGACGCGGAGCAGAAATAGCATACTTCTGGATGGCGCTCTGCAAAAGCTCCTCTGCTGTCTTTCGATCAGGAGCATTAAATATGGCTCTGATGTCTGCTGCCACTTCCATTCTCATCGATTGTCTGGGCAGATAAGCTCCGGCATTCTGTTGCAGATGGAACTGACACCGCTGCCAGGGGATACCGCCAAAAACTGCTCTTCTGGCTGCTCCAAGACCTTCATGGTCATCACTGATAATCAGCTTTATTCCGTGTAACCCTCGCTCTTTTAGACTCTTTAAAAATGCTTTCCAATGTGTTTCATGCTCACTAAGCGAAACTGAAACCCCAAGTATTTGCCGTTCGCCTTCTGGCGTAATGCCAGAGGCCACCAAAACCGCTACATCTCTTACTTGTCCTGCTTCACGAATCTTCTCATATCGGGCATCCACAAAGAGATAGCTGATCTCTCCTAATGGCCTTTCACGCCATTCTTGCAGTACTTCGTCCAATTGCGCTGTTGCCCGGCTGACTTGTGTGGCTGAGACCTCAATCCCACAAAGCTGTTCCGTAATGGTTTTTACCTTCCGAGTCGATACTCCCTGTACATACATTTCAGCCAGTGTTATCGTAAGGGCTCTTTCACTTCGCAGTCCCTTTTCCAGAGCACTGGGATAAAAACCGCCCTCTCTAACCTGTGGAACTGCAAAGGTAATGTTCCCTATCCTGGTCTGTATCGTCTTCGGTTTGAAACCATTTGCATGTCCCTTGCGATCCTTTGTGCGTTCGTACTGTTCAGCCTGCAAGTACCTTGATCTTTCTACTTGCATGGCGTTATTTATCAGCACTCGCATCATTTCTGGAATTGCTTCCAATCCTTTTTCCGCTATTTCCTCTGCAAAGGTATAATTATTTTGGTGAGTCATTTCTAGTCTCCTTTTATGGTTTGGATACTATAAGGATACTTCTGACTCACCTCTTTTGTTAAGGTTCTTTATTTTACAGAAAATATGTTACACCAACTCCGAAAAAGAGTGATTTATATAAAAACGCCAGTATTTTCTCAAGATAAACAATCGCGTATTTTTCCATTTGATTGGCAATAGATTGCTACATAAGAATCTTCACGAAATCTTCACATCTTCTTCATTCTTTTTTCAAATCAGACCGATAACATCAATATTGAAAGTGAACAAAAACAAAATAAGAATTTTATGAAGGAGATATATCATGAAAACAAATAAAGTTTTATTTTTAACTCTGATGGTAATCGTTATTTTTTCTGTAACAAGTATTGTAAGCGCACGTCCATCCAGTCCAAATAGTCAAAATTTTGGATACCAGAATCAACAGGGTCTTGGAAATCAGAATCAACCAAATTCTGGCTTTTCCAACAGACAGAATAACATGATGGGGAATCAAAATACACCTGGAACTGGTGATGGTATTTTTCACGATGAAAGAATCACCTATTTCGCAGAAAAACTTGGAATTTCAGAAGATGAATTGAACACTCAATTAAGTGATGGGAAAACGTTATCACAAATTGCAGATGCATCAGGGCTGACGATTGAACAATTCCAGGATATCATGTCAGAAATAAGAGATCAATTTTCAGGCAGAAACAGAATGAATCGTCAATCTGGAAATCAGATGGGCTACCAGATGAACCAAAATGGCGGCGGAAACCGCATGCAGAATTCAAAAAATTGCCCAATCAATGGAGATTGTCCTTACGACGAATCTGATGATTAAAATCAATAACCGGCAATAAACTTTTAGAGTGTTGAATGATCTGAAATTGATGAGAATTCAACACTTTTTTTTTACTGAAACAGTCTATGTACTTTTTTTTAAAATCTTCACGGAACAGCAATTCGAATTATGAGAGGGATAATTTGTTGTAGTGTTGTTATTGCGCGGATCGCAATAACAACACTACAACAATCTTTCTCTTTTTTCTCGTAAGGTTTTATCCTATTTCGAATTGCTGATCACGGAAGCTGATTCAGGTAAAATCATTAATAGAAAGAATAAAATACTTATTGCAGGATATTCTTTTGTTGTTTTCGATCCATGCGATGATGCTATAAGGAAAAAGATATGAGAGAAAAAATATTAGTAGTCGATGATGAACCGCAAATAGTCACAATACTAAAAGCATATCTGGAAAATTCCGAATATATCGTAACTACCGCATCGGATGGAAAAACTGCGCTTTTAAAGTTTCAAAGCGAAAAACCTGATTTCATCATCCTCGATTTAAATCTCCCTTACATCAACGGTATCGACTTATGCAAAATAATCCGAAAAGAATCAGACGTTCCGATTATGATGCTGACAGCGAGGGTGGAAGAAACTGACCGGTTAATTGGATTAGAATTGGGCGCTGATGATTACGTCGTTAAACCGTTCAGCCCGCGCGAAGTAATTGCACGTGTTAAAACGATTATCCGAAGGACAAATTTGGAAATTCCCAAAACAAATCTGATCCAGGTTGGAGATCTGGTAATCGATACTGACCAGCATACCGTGGAAGCAGCCGGACGTACTGTGGATTTGACCCCGACTGAATTTGACATCTTGGTCACACTGGCAAGCCAGCCCAAACGTGTCTTAAGCCGACTGCAAATTATGGAGCAATCACAGGGAAATGCATTTGAAGGCTATGAACGCACTATCGATGC
Organism: Flexilinea sp.; assembly: GCA_026645735.1. Lineage (GTDB taxonomy): Bacteria > Chloroflexota > Anaerolineae > Anaerolineales > Anaerolineaceae > Flexilinea. The sequence goes on along the minus strand of JAPKMT010000025.1, from coordinate 15,723 downwards.
CCATATTAAAAATATACGGATGAAACTGGAAAAGAATCCGAAACAGCCTGCGTATATTAAGACTGTATTTGGGATAGGATATAAATTTGAAGAAGGCAGTGATGCGTAATAGTCTGATTGTCAAACTGCTTGGAGCATTTCTTTTGGTCATAGCAATCGGTGGTGCTGTAATTTTCATATTCATGCCAAAAGGAATCCACAACGCTTTCCAATACTATTCAAGTCGCAGCAGTCAGATGTACGCCAACCGATTATCACCGGTTTTATCGGCCTATTATGAATCCAATCAAAGCTGGGACAACGTTGAAACTGATCTGTTCTCAATGGAAAATGATCTGATCAGACCGGAGATGGGTGGCTATGGGATGGGTAAGAACCATCAGGGCAATGATTCGATTGCTGTAGGAATGAATTCGATGGAATTCAGAGTAATCCTCGCTGACAATCAAGGAATTGTTGTGATGGATTCCCAAAAAGAAATTGATGGTGATCAGATTTCTGAATCCGACTTACAACTGGGTGTACCCATCGCTGTTCTGGATCAACAAGTTGGGACTCTGTTGGTAAGCCCCAATAGAAACCCACAACAGAACTCTTTGACAGATGATTTTTTATCTTCCATGAATAAAGCGATTTTCAGTTCAGCAGGCATCGCCGGAGCCATCGCCATCCTGCTGGGCAGCATTCTTTTTCTCCAAATAATTTCTCCGATTCGCAAATTAAAAGCCGCTGCAATTAAGATTTCTGACGGTGATTTGAACCAGCGGGTGGATATTCAGACAAAGGATGAATTTGGAGAATTGGGAAAAACCTTCAACAAAATGGCTGAGAGTCTTTCAGCTGCTGAAATCCAAAGACGTCACCTGACTGCAGACATTGCCCATGAATTACGCACTCCTCTATCCGCCATGCAAGGCACTTTAGAAGGGATCCAGGATGGCATTTTACCATTTTCTGCGGACCAGATCGCCATCCTGTATTCGGAGACCCTGCTGCTGAATCGATTGGTGAATGACTTACGATTAATCTCGCTTTCCGAAACAGGTCAACTGAAACTTGATTTTTCGGATACGAATATGGAAGAGCTCCTTCAACAAGTCATTGATCAAATGAAACCCCAGACAGACCAGAAGGGAATCTCATTAATACCTGATTTTGAGGGAAATAAGATTCTCTCAGTGGATGCGGACCGGATTCGACAGGTCTTGAGTAATCTGATTCGTAATTCGCTGAAATATACAACGGAGGGTGGGACGATTTCAATTCAGGCAAAATCGGATGTACAACAAAATTGCTACGAAATTACGGTTCAGGACACCGGGTCTGGTATCGATCCGATCGATCTTCCGCATATTTTTGACCGTTTTTATCGGGGCGATGAATCACGCAATCGAACCAGCGGAGGGTCCGGTTTAGGACTGGCAATTGTAAAAAATCTCGTTGAGGCTCATGGTGGCAAAGTTTGGGCAGAAAGTCCGGTCTTTTTTGATCAAAACCAGAACCGCTATGGGACAAAAATAAAACTGTCACTGCCCCTTTCGCATAAAAATCAGATTGGCTGAAAAAAATTTTGATTCTTGGAAAGATTCAATCCGCTCCAGGAATGATGATTGAAAGCCATTTGCATCTGTTCTTTCAGGCAATCAGACAATTCGTTCAGTTTCCCAAATCAAATTGAATATCGCTGTTTTAACCAATGGAAGAGACAAATTATCTTCCCTTATTTCGAAATCCTTGTTTAATAAATACAAAGGTTCGCGTTATAATCCAATTCATGAGGAAAACAAGCAGATTCTCAAAATTTGTATTATGGATTGTCTTTCTGGCTCCCATTTTTTTTAGCATACCAGAATCGAATTGTTCGGCTCAGGATGCGAATTCATTAATTGCAGAAGTAAATGCGCTGCGTGCTTCCAATGGTCTGGCAGCCTATACAACAGATCCGTCACTTACTGCATCAGCACAAGCGCATAGCGAATATCAGGCATCCATTAATGCCTCAACACACAATCGTTCCGACGGTTCCGGGATTCCAGTGAGATCAGAAAATGTCTGCGCTGGTCAAAATATCGCTGCGTCCTATTGTGTAAATCAAATGTGGACCGATCAGCTTCACTTGTATACGATGATTGGATTGGATAGCGGAACAATTGGAGCAGGAATGGCAACGGGATTTGATGGCACTCGCTATTACACGCTACAAGTCAACAGCACTGGAAGCAACACCAATCTGGAAAAGAAAAACGTTTCGACAGTTATTGCGCCCAATACCAATGCCGGTTCAAGTTTTATTGATATTCAGGCGGCGCCTGTCCAACCCGGTGAATTTGCCACCAGTACACCTGAACTGGATGGATCTGTCTATCATACGGTGCAGGTCAATGAAACACTTTGGACGATTGCCATTAATTACGGAACAACTATCGCCAAACTGCAGGAATTAAATGGCATGGCACCGGATAACACCAGCGTCGTAGCTGGCCGCCGGATCCTGATTTTTTACGGAGGGACTCCGGTTGCTGACACATTGACACCCACTGTAACGTCACCACCTGCGACAAATACACCCAAACCGACCTCTACCATTACCGCGACACTGCCGCCACTGGCATCATTGACACCAACAATAACAGCGACACCAACACCTTCACCGTTTATCGGGCATATCGATTTTTTTGATACCCCTGGCGCCCGTAAACTTGGTTTTATTCTCACCGTTACATGCGGAATCGGTCTTCTTCTGACCCTTTTTTACGGTTTCAATCGTTCATGAGAAAATTTCTAAACGCTTTTTTGAAGATTTTAATTCTGATTTTTATGATTTTTCTTGCTGCTGACAGGCCGGTTTCTGCAAATTCAGTAACAGAAACAACCATCCGGAAAGTAATCAATCAAACTGCCACAGCCGATCTCGTCAGCGAGCAGGAAAAAGCGATCCAATCTATTTTCAGCCAAATAAACATGTATCGAGCCGAAAAAAAAGCTCCGATGCTGATTTTCGATAAAAACTTATCGCAGGCAGCACAAAACTTTGCTTCCTATCTGTTAAAAACAGGAAAACTTTCAGAAGAAGGTCCCAAAAGAGAGACTGTTCAGACAAGGGCAATGGATGTTGGTTATGGTGGAGGTGCACCCTTTTCTGCAAGCCAAAATCTTGCGATGATTTGGGTAAGTACCACAGCTGATTATCTGATTCATTCCATTTGGAATACTGATCCAAAAAATATCCAAAAATTATTGGATGTGAAAGGACAACATGTTGGAATCGGTGTTGCAGACGAGCGGAATCGTCGTTTTGTTGTTGTGATGATCGGTCATCTCCTGGATGGATCCATTCAATATACGCCGTTGCCGACCTATGATTTTCGAACGCCCAAACCTGTCATCTCACCAACGCCCTCCCCAATTCCTCTGATAACTGCCACAAGGCAGCCGGACGGTGCTGTTATTCATGAAATTTCCAGCGGACAGACATTGTCCGAAATCGCTTATGCATATCGAGTGGATTGGAACACAATCGCCTTATTGAATCACCTGGACCTTGAGAATCCTGTTATTTATGAAGGGAACAAACTCATCATACAGCCAACCTATACAATTACTCCGACACCAACGATCACAGAGACACCGCGTCCCCCTACACGCACACCCCGCCCAACCTTCACACCGAATTTCAATCCTGTGATTTTCCAGGAACAACCTGTTCATGAAGAGACAAAAAACGGATTTTCAGTCCTCTTCCAACAATTGAGAGATTATCGCCGGGAAACTGGTCTGGTCCTGATTCTCATCAGTGCACTTGGATTACTGTTTTCGATTTTCCGCAAATAGCATTCCGAATATTCTCCAATTCGAAATATGCGAAGAAGTATTTGTTGTTGTGTTTTTTTTTTGCGCGAAGCGCAAAAAAAAAAACACAACAACAAGTTTTCTCGATTGATTCGAAAGGTTGGTTCATATTTCGAATTACTGCTGAATATTCTCAAATCAATCGGCACGAAAATTGCAACCCTTCCTATATATGGAAAATACGAATAAAACATATTTCATGCCGATCCTTGTGATTCTTGCCGGTGCTTTTTTTCAGTTGCAAGCAATGGGATTACTCGGGACAACCAGTGGAGCTTTGCTTGAAATTGCATGGCCTGCTATTTTTATTGCAGCAGGATTGGACTTGTTTTTCGGAGCAAAAAGAATCCTTGGATCTGCAGTTTTGATATTTTCAGGACTGGCTGTTCTAATTTTTAATATCACAGGTGGATCAAGCGAAACATGGAATGTTTTTATTAATTTTTGGCCTTTGCTTTTAATACTTTTTGGCATTGACATGCTGTTATGCGGAAGAAGTCTGGCAGGAAGTCTGCTGGTAATGATTTTCATCGCCATCCTGGTTTATGCAATTTTAGGAGCAAAAGGAGTGGTTCCAATTCCAGATGTTCCTCTGCCCACCAGTTCAGGGATGGCGAAAAGTTTCCCGATAACGACTCCTGATCCGGGAAGTACACCTTCCAGTTCTCAATCCCGTCAAATAGACTATCTTTTGCCGCCTCAAGCAAATGTCAATCTGCGATTTGGCGTCAATTCCGGAAAGTTACAATTGAAAAGTGAGAACCTGGAAAACCGAGGGCTCACTGGCTCGATCGCGTTAGCTTCCAATGAAACACTATCGGAAGAAATGAGTCAGGATGAATTTGCGGTTTCTTATAATTTGTCCAGTAATGCGGCCAGTGAAATTGCAAATTCTGAAGCTTTTTGGAATCTTAAGGTCAGCCAGGGGAAACAAGTTGCGTTATCTTTAAAAATGAAAAATGGATATCAAATCATCGATTTTCGAGGGATGAATTTCACAAGCGCTGAAATTTTAAACAATTCCGGGAATATTGATGTCATGCTGCCCTACACATCACAGATTCCAATTAATCTGCAATCAGCAAATGGCACTATCCGAATTTTCATACCGCAAGGTGCCGCGGTTTACTGCTCTTACACCGGAAATAATACAACAGTCACTTATCCGGAAAATTATGTCCAATCCGGTTCGGAAATTTATACAACGAGTACAACCGGGCAAGTCATTCCGGTCAATGTACAGCTTTCCAACGGAACGATAAAACTCATAGAAGCCCGGAACTAATTAATTCATAGAACAAATAACAGATTGGCATCGCCCAGAACACCGTGTCAAATCGGTCAAAAAAGCCGCCATGTCCGGGGATAATATTGGATGAATCTTTGATGTCAAAAGTCCGTTTAATCATACTTTCACCAAAATCACCCATGGACCCAAAAGCAGACAAGAGGAGCGCCAAAATCAAAATTTGATTCATATGCAACATGTTTGAAATCGCAGGGAAGGAAATATACAAGATATAAGCAGTCAGCAAAGCGGTTAAGATACCGCCAAGATAACCTTCCCAGGATTTTTGCGGACTGACTTTCGGAAGCATATGATGCCTGCCAAATTTCTTGCCGACAAACAATGCTCCCGTATCATTCGTCCAAACAATCATTAGACAAAGGGTCAGCCACCAGAAACCATTGTCTACCTGACGCAGAGAAATCATATAACTGCCAAGCCAGCCGATGTAGACAAGCCCTGTAACCAGGACAGCAAAACCAAAAGCAGCTCTGGTACTGTGATGCTCGTAAGCAAAAATGCCCCAGATCATCGAGACCATGATGCAACTCGTCATCATGCGCTGTGAAGCATCAAAACCGATAAAATATCTTGCTGATGCCAGCAGCAAGACCATTATTACCAGTAGAGCAACCGGAGTTTTGCATTTTTCATCTCGGTTATAGATACGTCCAAATTCAAGTGCGGACATGCCCAGGATCAAAAAGCATCCAAACAAAAACGGCAGACCGCCCAGATAGACCAGGAACATCAAGATTGGAGCTAGAACGATAACAGAAACGACTCGTTTCAGCATTGTGTTGCTTTCCTGCTCATTTATCGGTAATTTTGCCAAAACGTCGGTCCCTTTTTGCATATTCACGAATTGATTTAATTAATTCTTCCCGACTATAGTCAGGCCACAACACATCCGGAAAAACCCACTCTGAATATGCTGACTGCCAAAGCAGGAAGTTGCTTAAACGTAATTCACCGGATGTCCGGATTACCAAATCCGGATCAGGAATTCCTCTGGTAAACAAATAATTACTGATCAATGATTCAGTAATCTGATCGACAGGGATTTCATCGGCTACAATTTTTCGGACGGCATGCATGATTTCATTCCGGCTGCCATAATTAAGACCGACCGATAATGTCAGTCTCTCATTGGTCTTTGATTTTTCGACCGCATCATCGATTTTAGCCATCATCTCGCTGCTGATTCCTTCCCGTTGCCCGAGATGGATAATCCGCACACCCTGCCGATTTAGTTCTTCGAATTCATTCACAAAAGCATCATTAAATATCTGACTGAGTCCCCTGACCTCATCATCCGGTCTTCCCCAATTTTCCGTTGAAAACGCATAGATTGTAAGATACTTTATTCCAAACTCGACACAAGCCTTAATAATTCTGCGTAAGTTCTCTGTGCCTTGTCTATGGCCAGCCAAACGAGGCAATCCGCGTTTTTTTGCCCATCGCCCATTTCCATCCATAATAATCGCTATGTGGGATGGTATTCGTTCCATTGGAATATCTAATTTTACCTCAGCCATTGATTTCGATTAAACCTCCATAATTTCTTTTTCTTTATGTCGGCCAACTTCGTCAATTTGAGTAATCCATTGATCCACCAATTTCTGAATTTTGTCCTCACCCTTTTTTCGGTCATCTTCAGAGATCATTTTTTCTTTTTCAAAATCTTTAATATCTTTAATGACATCTCTGCGAATATTACGGATTGCGACACGGGCGTCTTCAAGCCGATTGTTAACGATTTTCATCAAGTCCCTTCTTCGTTCCTCTGTTAATGGGGGCAACATCAGGCGAATGGATTTTCCATCATTGCTGGGTGTCAGCCCCAGTTCTGATGCCTGTAGCGATTTTTCCATTGCTTTTATCAGTGAGGATTCAAATGGACGAATAAGAATTGTGCGCGCATCCGGAATGCTGATGGTGGATACTTGATTAAAAGGTGTCGGCATTCCATAGTATTCGACCATCAACTTTTCAACCAAAGCCGGTGTGGCTCTGCCAGTCCGAATTCCCTCCAAATCCTCTTCCAGAACCTTGATTGCACTTTTCATTCGATTTTCTGCATCATCTAAAACGTCATTGATCATAAAAGCCTCCAAAATATTTTTTTCATTCAAAACAATTTGCAGATAATGTTTCCATTATACATGCAGCAAATTCATTCTCCTCCCAGCAATTCGAAATACAGACTTGCCTCTCGAAAAAAGTTGGAAAACTTGTTGTTGAGTTACATTAGCACTTCGCGCAAAAACATCACACCAACTTATCATTCTCCTGATATTTTAAAATCTGTGTTTCGATTTCTCACGCTCCGATCGGACCAGGTCTGAACCGCAGTAATCATGGATCCGAATCAATGTACTGAGTCAGGGGTTGGAAACCACATAAAAACCCTCTGATTGCTGGGAACTGCCGGGCTTTTCAGGAGCAATGACACGGAGAGGTTCTGCTGTAGGTTGGGGCTGATTTTCAGGGTTTGGATTTCCAAGGGAAGGAATCGCTATAGCCGGATTTTGTCGATTTTCAACTTGCTGAAAGCTTAAATTCTGAATATACATATCCATATCATTGATGAAATTTCGGATCGTATCAAAGTATTCCTTGAAATCTGGATCGCTTTCCATCTCTAACAACATGGAACGAAGGGTATCCACATTGACTGGATCCATCATCTGTTTCATTCGGAAATAGGATCTCCCCATGTCCTCATTCGCCTGATAAGATTCAGCAATCATCTGTAAATATAATTTTTGAAAATCGGTATGCAATGATCGTGGCGTGATATCAACATACCGGGTCGGATTCATAACCCAGCCATAAAAAAAACCGATCAGCAAACCAATTGTCAGTCCGGTAATTAAATAAAAAGGTCCCCGTTTTTTATGCTCAACCATTTTCGCCGCCTTGCTCAAATGGATTATCGGGCACAACCGTTGGATTTTCTATCACAGGTGCTGCGGGAGATGCAAGAATATCATTATTAATTTCCGGTACATTGTATTCAATAAAGATATCTTCCGGTTCAGCAGTTTCTTCGCTTCTGCCGCCAATGGCATCATTCAGATTGTATAAAAGGTCCAAATCATTTTCAGAATAGCCTAATTTTTCCGCATTGGAGATTGCATTGGCTACTGCTTCTTCTGCAGAATTTTCCATTAACCGGTCAATACGAATCATCGTTTGAAAAAGCACAGGATTTTCTTGATAGATTTCAGCAGCCATAAGAACATAATCCGCTTTGTAATCCTGTCGCAGATCATAGAACGTTGCATCGATAAATCGGACAGGATTCACAATCCAGGCATAATAAAGACCCAGAGCAATTCCGGCAGCAATCATGATCATGAACCAGATAATTCGATTTAACCTCATAAAGAATTCTTCCGCTTTCTTGGTTTTTTGGACCAAAGTAATTATAGTGTACTCTATGCAGTTTTTCAAAGACAGCGGACAGCCCTCATTGCTAGTAATTCGAAATTTGGAAAAACCTTTTAAGAAAAAAGAAATCTTGTTGTTGTTTTGTAGTTGCGCTTCGCACAACTACAAAACAACAACAATTATTCCTTTTCATATTTAGAATTGCTGTTTTTAAATACAACACAGGTTTATTTTTAAAGCTAAAATTTACTATAATAAAAATGTTCTCCAATATTTACTTTCTTCCAATCCAAAGAAAATGAGGAAGAAATTTCGGCGGCTCGGTACGATCGTTTCCATGTAATTGATTATCTGCCGAGCATTTATTACAGGAGAATTCTTGCTTTTGAATTTATTTTTTCTAAGATTTGAGGAATGGTAGCATGCGAAAAGAACTGATTTCCTGGCAGGAAGTCGACCGGTTGATCGATCATCTGATCCCGCAATTTCACACGAATTTTGACGCAATTTTAATGCTGAGCAAAGGCGGAACCATCCCTGGCAGCATCTTATCCGAGGTTTTAGGGATTGAGGATTTGCTGCTGGTAAAAATTGATTGTCCCAAAGAATTCGAGATGGAAACACAGCGTCAGGATCCACGGTTACTTGCCTGGCCAAACATCAAAAACTTCCCTCCAGATTCACAGCTAAGTAATAAAAACATTCTGATTGTCAGCAATGCATGGGGAACCGGCAGATGTCTTTCAACGATTAAAAACCGGATTAGCGGCGTACAGGGAATTCCCTTTACATGTGTTCTCCATTTTAATCCGAAGATGAATCTATTTAAAAACGACAGACCCGATTTTTATGCAGCGATTACAGATGCATGGATTATATATCCTTGGGAGGCAGCCCGAGGAAAGGATTTGTTATTGGCAAATTTTTGCTGAAAACTGAAACTAATGATGATTTCTGAAACGCAAAACAAGATGTATGATGAAAAATCTTTGCTGTCTTTCTTAGATGAACATGAAATTATATACGAGTACCATGCGCATCCTGCTGTATACACGAATGAGCAGGCAGATCTTTACACACATTACTTAAACGGTTTTTCAGCTAAGAATCTGTTTTTATCAAATCACAAGGGAAATCGTTTTTTTCTGTTGGTCACCAAATCGGATATCAAAACAGATTTGAAAACGCTTGGCGAACAATTAGACGAAGCAAAATTGCGCTTTGCCAGTGAAGAAAAGATGCAGAAGTATTTAGGAATAACCCCAGGCTCGGTAACTCCTTTGGCTGTTATCAATGATGTCCATTGCCAGGTGCAAACCATCTTTTTAAGAGAAGCCTGGGAAGCGGAAAAAATTTTCTGTCATCCGCTTGTAAACACTGCGACACTGGTTTTAGAGCACTCCGGTATCGAAAAGTTTTTAAATATGACCAATCATCAACCACGAATAATCTGATTCGTCATTATGCAGCAATTCAGAATTTGGAACAAATCCTATTTTTTACGATAAAGAAAACTCACATTTTCGGAACGAAATTATCAATCATTTAAACAAAAGCGGATATAGTCCAGAGTCATTTGATCCAACGGGAAGGCGGTTTCCGCTCTTTTTCTTGCTTTAGTTCGGAAACCCGGATTCTCTCGTATGATCCTTTCCGCTGCATGAATTAACGCGTTAATGTCGGGTTCTTCCAGTTTCAAATAATCAGCCCCATAAGGAATTACCAATCCGCCATCTCCAACGACATCTTTCAACGATCCAGTATCAAAACCCAACACCGGCAAACCGCAAGCTAAAGCCTCAATCACGGCATTGGGACATGCAGTCAATATTTCTGCGGAATAAAAAAAAGTCGCATTAGTTTCCATAGTAGCTATTTCATGTTTCGGAAGGACCCCACAAAAAATCACTTGAACATGAGGTGGTAAATCTTTGAATGTCGCCTGAATCCGTTCCCTGGAATGCGGATTGACATTTCCGGCGATTTGAAGAACAATTGGGCAGGAAAATTTTTCTGATAATCCCATAACCATCCGCACTGCGATTTCAATTCCATACTCGCTTCCATGTTCAAGGTTTCCTTCAACCATCACAATTTGAATCATCCGCGAATCGATTGTTGTCGTAGCAGGTTGAAAGTCGTTAAGATTGACGCCATTATAGATAATTGTGGCTGGTTTCTTCAAGACACCAAATTTTTTGTTCCAGCGTTCTTCGCAAAATGGACTCTGATAAATGATACCGGATGCTATCCACTTTCTGACAAATGCGATGGAATGATTGTCGATCTCCGAATGCATATAATATTTCTTTCCTGAGTCCACGATTCGATGAATCCAGTTCATCCCGTTCAGGCGCTGGATCACTGGAATATTATTAAGCCTTGCCCAAATAAGTCGTGGAAGATAACGCCGCGGAGCTCCAATGATCAGAAAAGCACCGATGTCTTTCCTTGCTGGATTAAAATGCACCTCAATACCAATCTTTTTCGCCTGTTCCTGAAATTTCTTCTGAAACGTTCCAGGACCACCCAAAGATGTGATTTCAGGCAGCATACAAATTGTCTTTTTTTTCATTTACTGAATTCCTTTAAACCAATTCCATGATTCTTTCAGTGACTCAGTCAAATTTCTTGGAGGAGAAAGTCGGAGTTGGATACGAGCCTTTCTCGATTCATAGAAAAAATAATACCCTGCAAAATGAAACAGATCGTTTTCCAAATTTCCGACATTGGAAGGATTCTTTACACCATTCTTAAATTGAAACAGTAATCTGGAAAAGTGATTTGATAATGCTAATTTTGGAGAAGTGAAATTTTGTATTTCAGACATCAGAAGAAATAATTTCTGGAAAGACACGTTTGTACCGCTCAGAATATATCGTTCCCCTCTCGCGCCGTGACTAACGGAGTGAATCAATCCTTCTACAACATCCTGGACATGGATTAAATTGATTCCACCATCGACATTGATAATAGGAGGGTGTTCCTTAAGCTTGACAATGAAAGAATTTGTTTTCCGATAGTGGTCCCCCGGCCCGATAACAATACAAGGATTGAGAATCACTGTATCCATCCCATAAGCAGAAGCCAATTGTACTTCTTTTTCTGCCAAATATTTCGACCAGGCATAAGGCCATTTTTCTGGAGAGAAATTCCAGGTATGTGCTTCCGAAATCAGGGCAGGTTTGGTCTGGTTTGCATGGTTCTCTTCCGGGATCCCCATCGCAAAAGAAGAACTGAGGAAAATGACACGATCGACATGATTTCGCAGAGCAGATTGCAAAATCCTACGGGTTCCACCAATGTTTACATCCAAAATCCTTTTTCGAATTTTTCCAGACGCTGTTTGAGCTCCCAGATGAAATACAATTTCAGGTTTTTCCGCAAAAGCACTTTCGACAGAGTATTCATCACATAAATCTCCAATGATATGCCGCAACGGAAGATCTTCAATTTGTCGGATAACACTGGTTGGCCGATGGAAAGCTGTCACTTGATATCCGCTTTCACATAGGCTGCGGCACAATGCAGATCCGATAAAACCTGTAGCTCCTGTTACCAATACTTTCACAGTACCCTGCTCTCTGATTCCCTTCTAATAATATTCAGCCCATATTTTTATAGAATTGATTTTATCGGAAAGCGAATAAACATGGATCCGTATTTCCGACGCAGGATTTCCGATCCATGATCGAATACCGTTTGGAGTTCCATCTGCCCGATAAGCCGCTGCCAGAATCCTGATGCTTTGTTTTTTGAGATTCGAAGTAAAACGGATGCGAACGTCTGCGTTCAAACCATCCGCCGAAATATCATACGATGGTTCATACAAATCCTCTGCAAGACGAAAAGAAGTGTCCTGATTTCCGATCAAATCCAGATTCTCGATCAGAAATCGTGTTTCAAAAGGCTCGGATAATTCTGAATGGGAACCTGAAAACAGCACTGGGATCTCCTCCCCCGGTAAAAGCTGAATCAAAGGTGTGCCGGATGATATCAGCATTTTTCCCCCGTTGTTGTCAATAATTTCCAGCTGCATTTGAAGATTAACAAGAGACTGCTCCCCCGAATTTTGAATGCGTAATAAACAACTGATTTGATTATTTAGCTGAGAAAAGCATTCAGTTCCATTCAATTGAACATATTTTGAAAACATTTGCTGAATAAACACGTCAAACTCTTCCGCACGATTGGGAGGAATCACCAATTGATCCCCAATTTTCAAAAGTGAAAGATCCGCTTCCGGATTGGCAGCCTGAAGTTGTTCCATGCTCAAGCCAAACTGAAAGGCAATTTCTGACAATGTGTCGCCTTTTTCAATTTCATAGATCTGCACAGCATCATTCCATGCTGCCAAAATGAGGCTGATCAAAATAAGGAGGGCCGCGATCCTGTCTTTCATCCTTTTCATGCGATAGATAGTACCATATTTCCAAAAAGTCTTCATTCGTGCTGGATTTCAACTGCAGTTCAATAAATTGACAGATCTCTCAGATCAAATATGGGTTTTTTTCGTGCGAAGCGCTATGACAGATAAACAACAAATAATTCTCCCTGTCGATTGAATGGATGGATTACCAGTAATTCGAATTTTGGGAAAGCCTTCTGAGGGAAAAGAGAGATTTTGTTGTTGTGTTGTTGTTGCGCTTCGCGCAACAACAACACAACAACAATTCTTCCTTTTCAAATTTGGAATTGTTAATGGATTACAAAAAACAGGTAAAAAAAGATCAGAGCGATCTCATTTGAATACCAGCGATTCGAAGTATGAAAAAAAATAAATATTATTGTAGTGTTTTTGCGCAAAGCGCAAAAACACTACAATAATAAATTATCGCTCGCAATTCGAAAAGCATATCCACATTTCGAATTGCTATTCGAATACGCATTCTGTTCTTTCTATATGACTAAGTTTTTGAACTGGACTACCTGATCTTTTCGTGGTAATCGCCGCCCATAATTCACGAAGGATTGGCTATGATCACACGACGATTCAGATAACCGCCATCCACAGATTCATTTTCACAGGTGATAAGGACCAGAGAATTATCCGTAACGACTTTTTCCAATGCAGAAAATTCTTCCGGTTTCAGTAAAAGATTTTGGGATACTGCGTATTGAATCAGCGCACCGCCTGGTTTACGGACGAAGATACGATCATTTTCTACCATGGAATTCAACATGGCAAAAGGCCCTGCCATTCCGGAATTGACATGATTGTGCGCTGCAACAACGCTCAGTCCTTCTCCAGGTAAATTCGATCCTTCCAGCAAACCGGATTTTTCGCCAAGCCATTGTACTCCCCACGTGTTTTCCTCTTGCGGAACACCAATAATCGGTGACACCACATCCAAAGTCGGAATCTCAATCTGATAATTCCCCAAATCTTTATATGCAAGCGCAGCAGGCTGCGGATCCAAAAGGGTTATTTGATTCGCCGGAAAACCTGTTGGAGGCAGATGAAAATCCTGGCAGAAAAAATGGTCACAGACAGGATCACCAATTCGATACCATTGCTCTTCTTTCCGATATAACGGAGCTGCACCTGCCGGCGAATTCACAGTCATTTGGTTCACAGCATTCATTTCAGGCACAGTTGGTACTGGTTTCAAAAGAGAAGGATCTTCAAAAAGATATCGGGATACATCTTCATCAGGATCTCGATCGGAAATCAAGGAATAGAGAGGAACATTTTCTTCCAGACTTGAGGCTGCACTGGACAAAGGTGTTCCGGCAATTTCGCCATCAACCCACCATTTATTGGAACCCGCATCACTGATTTCAAAGCTGGCATGTATGTAATTTTCGAAGAAAGGATAGGTAGCTTCATCGCCACAAAGGTTGTTCACCATACCGCGGACAGCGATTTTTGTTTGTGGAGGCACTCGCAGCCACCATAGCGTGTTTTCTTCATAACAGTGATTGCCATAGGGACGATCTTGATCACAAAAATGATAATTAAGGTTGTTATAGTCTGTATCATCCTCAATAATTGCCCAGGCATAATGGCGGAACCCGGATATTTTGCATCCTTCGTATAGGTAACTGCAGCCGATACTCCAGCGATTATCGTTCAAATCGATCCAGCGTGGAAGTTCAACCACATTGGAATACATCAGATCGCTGTTTTCAACAATGAAAAAATAATTCATGGAACACGATTTGCTGGCAGTAGGATCGATAAAATATCCGCCTTCAATTTGATTGCTTTCTGATACTTCCAGGAAATCCAACGCTTTGCAAATGGAGCTTTCCTCATACATCGCACCGGATGCATTTTTCCGTTTGTTATTGATCTGAATATCAAATTGATACAGCAATGAATCGGTCTTGTTTTCTCTGCTGATCTCATGTCAAAAATTGACCGCTTTTCCTCTGACAGAAATCGCTGAATGGGCAGGTAATGCTAAAATATTATCGTCTAATATACAGGTTGTCCCCCCATTGGCATCCGCGTAATTATCCTGTGTCCATGTCGTGTAATTGACATCTTTACAAGTATAGGCGTTGTTCTCAACATAATGATATCCATTTTGAATTTTTACTCTGCGCGGCAGAACTACGGAAGCATCCTCGGATGATTCATTCACCAGCAGCATATAAAAAAATGCATCCGTCAAGCATTTTGCGTAGGTGCCCACCGTTGTATTATAGGAAATATAAGCCAGTCCAATCACTCCATCAGCACCGGGTTCCTCGATATCATCGATTAAGGTCGGATAATCCAAAGGTAATGCCGTATCCAAAGGTAGCACAGTTTGATCATCCTGTGCTGATACAGGGAAAACCATCAGAACACAGATGGTGATTATTAACCAAAGTACATATTTGTAATTTTTTTTCATATTTCATCATCCTTTTCCGCGGTATACATGATTCTGTATCCAAAGGTTCATTCATTATTGTGCAAGTCTTATGCCAAACTGGATACCATGGTTTGAGTGAATTTATAGTTCAGAGGACCGGTAATTGAAATTATTCTTCTGTTTCATGCTTTATTATGCGCAAAGTATTATCATGTTATAGATCCCAGAGAATAAATTTCAGCGTAGTATGCCTTTTATCAAGAATCCAGCCGGTTTGAATTTTTTCATTTCATTAGAAAGCCCAGAGTGTTATAAAAAAATCCATGTTGCTTGACAGAAAAGCAAAAGAGCATATAATCCCATCTTTGACAGTTATGAACAAGA
>JAPKMT010000024.1 GCA_026645735.1 Flexilinea sp. | reverse complement strand
TTCCAACACATTTTGGTTTTTCTGGAAACGCAGATGCATGGGGAAGCAAATGGACTAATTTGCTTTTTGGAATTATTCCCATCATGATTGTGATTTTCCATCAATATTACATTCACACATGGAATAAAAGAAATGTAATGCTGGCAAATGAAATCATTGAAACGAAATTATTATCAGTCATCATTCCGATGTTTATTTTTTTGGGATGGATATTTACTTATACAGCATTGTATGGTGATGGAAGTCTAGGCAGCTTCATGTACCTAATACCCGTTGTGATCGGTCTGGTGATTGTAGTAATCAGCAATGACTTTGGAAAAATTGTTCAAAATCGTACTCTCGGGATAAAAGTATATTGGACATTAAAAGATGAAACAGTTTGGAAAAAGACTCATCGATTGGGAGGTTATTTAGGTGTTATCGGTGGATTCCTTATGATCATGACTGGTCTGCTGGGTTATATTTATCAAAATTCAACGATCATTCCATATGGTTTTATTTTAAGCATAATCCTGATTGTCGTTATTCCAATCATATATTCTTGGCGGTTGTATACCAGACTTCATCCAAAACAAAAAGGATAATCATCGTTTTTCTTGAATGCTTTTTTAGGTGACACAATTCATTGGCCATCTTTTTAACTCAGGATCAGATTGCTTGAAAAAAAGTATTAAAGTATGGACTCTGAGTCAGACTGCTGATGTCTTTAATAGACCGGGCTGCATATTGTTGTGCACGATCCTGTTTTGAATTCGCAGGATCCTCCAATACGGGAAGGATCCCAAAATTTGCCTTCATGGGTTGAAAATGTTTTTTTTCTGCATTTGCGATGTAATGCAATAATGAACCGATCATAGTTGTTTGAGGAAAAATTACAAATGGCTGCTGATATATATAAGCAGCTGCGTTGATTCCTACCGCCAAACCAGAAGCGATATTTCCGACATATCCTTCAACACCAGATAGTTGACCGGCGAAAAAAATCCTTTCATTATTTATTAATTGAAGAGATTCGTTGATCAATCCTGGAGAAGAAATATAAGTATTCCGATGCATTTGCCCATACCGTTCAAAAATGGCGCTTTCAAGTCCGGGAATCATACGAAAAACACGATTCTGTTCCTGCTGTTTGAGATTGGTTTGGAAGCCAACGATATTATATAGGCTACCGGCAAGATTATCCTGCCGAAGCTGAATTACCGCATAAGGTCGTTTATTTGTTCGCGGGTCAATGAGTCCAACCGGACGCATCGGGCCAAAGGCAAGAGACTCAGGATTTCGGGTGGCAAGCACTTCGACCGGCAGGCATCCTTCAAAATAACTCTCTTTTCCGGCATTTACTCCTTGATCAATTTCATCTTCAAACGAATGTAATGCAATACGCTCTGCAGTTCTGAGAGCTTCTACAAAATCATAATAATCCTGTTTTGAAAACGGACAATTTATGTAATCACCTTCGGCAGCGTTTCCTCTCCCGTATCGGGATCCTTTATAGGCTGTCTCAAAGTTAATTGAATCATAGGTGATTATGGGTGCAATGGCATCGTAAAAAAATAAATTCTCTTTCCCGGTAATGCTTTGAATATTTTCTGATAGATCTTTAGAAGTCAGCGGTCCGCTTGCGAGAATAACGGGAATTTGCTCAGGGATTATTTTTACCTCTTCCCGTATGATTTCGATGTTTGGATGGTTGGCTAATTCTGATTCTACAAATCGAGAAAATGAATTCCGATCAACGGCTAGTGCATTCCCTGCCGGTATTTTTGATTTTTCTGCAGCATTCAGTAATAAAGAGCCGCAGATTCTCAATTCTTCTTTCAATAAACCAGACGCACGATCGATCAGATTCGAACCAAGAGAATTCGAACAGACCAGTTCGGCCAGATTGCCGGTTTCATGAGCATCTGTCATCAAGCTAGGACGCATCTCAAACAGTTTCACTTTAAGATTGCGGTTCGCTGCCTGCCAGGCAGCTTCACATCCAGCCAATCCGCCGCCAATTATGATTAAATCACAGGAATCTTCAAATTTCATTTACCATAGTTTTATCACGTTCTACAAACAAAATATCGAATAAATGATCAGCAGTTCAAAATATGCGAAGAAGTATATGTTGTTGTGTTGTTTTGCGGTGCGCACCGCAAAACAACACAACAACAAGTTTTCTCGATCGATTCAAAAGGTTGGGTCATATTTCGAATTACTGATAAATGATCCGTTTTTCGAATTGGTGTGAGAATTCTTTTCTTTTGTTGATTTGTTATTGCAAAGCACAATATCAACCGGAAAATTTCATGAATGATTAAAAAAAATGTTAAGAATTTTTAATTGTTGATTGTCTACCTGGATTTTATTGCCAATCAATAAAAAGTTGGTACAATTCTTGAGCATGTGGTACGAAAATTGCACTAATATTGCTTAACAGGTATTAAGATCATTGGACATCGATAAAAAACTCTGTTCAATCAGAATTGCAAAAGGATCGGATTATGTATCAAAATTTGAAGCAGAAAACCGACACTCGAACTACGATCTCAATTCATTTGGCCAAGACAATGGCGATGTTGAGCATGTCCGCGGATGAGGTTCGTGAACAAGTCGAAAGTGAACTTTCAATCAATCCAGCCTTGGAAAGAATTGATGAAAGGATCTGTCCTACATGTAAAAGACCATTGCCCAAACAAGGTATATGTCAGTTTTGCGGAGTACCAAAATCAGATTCAGACCATGACAATATTGTTTTTGTAAGCCCGCGAGATGATTTTTATTTTGGGAAGTATTCTGCTTATTCAGACAATTACATGGACGAGCCGGATGTAGATTCAGCTCAGAAAGATGATTTACCAACCTACGTATTAAGACAGATTGGTCCGGATCTCCACGAAGATCAAAAGAAAATTGCTGCATATTTATTGACGGGTCTGGATGAAGATGGTTTTTTGACCACCAGTGTGAATGAAATCGCGAATTTTTATCATGTCTTACCTTCAAAAATTGAAGAAGTCATTAAATTAATTCAACATGCAGATCCGGCCGGTGTCGGATCAAGAAATCCACAGGAAGCTTTGCTTGTTCAAATTCAACACCTCTCCAATATCATTAATATTCCAGGTGGAACAAAAGAACTGATTGAAGACTCCTATGATTTACTTATGCATGGAAAATATCGGGATATAGCGAAAAAACACTCCCTTTCCGTAAAACAGGTTCAAAATATTGAAAAATTTATACGCGAAAATTTAAATCCATTTCCGGGAAGAGCCTTTTGGGGTGAAAATATTTTCCCGGATGACAGAGACCTCGATACTTTTCATCAACCGGATATTCTGATCTATTATTTGAATGAAGACCCAAAAAATCAGTTGATTGTAGAAATTATTATGCCGATTACAGGCTTTTTGCAGGTAAATCCGATATTCAAGACCGAACTGCGTAACGCTCCTGAATTAAAGGCTGACGAATGGAAAAATGATATTGAGCGGGCATCATTGCTGGTAAAATGTCTGAATCAACGGAACAACACAATGGTTCGTTTGATGCAGGTATTGGTAGAGCTCCAATCGGATTATATTCGTCATGGGGATGTCAGTATCAAACCAATTACAAGAGCTCAGGTTGCAAGAGAACTTGATGTTCATGAGTCCACCATCAGCAGAGCAGTTTCAAATAAGACAGTCATGCTTCCAAATAGAAAAGTAATTCCTCTGGCTTCCTTTTTTGACCGCAGCCTAAACGTCCGAACGATTATCAAGGACTTAGTGAAAGAGGAGAAAAAACCATTAACTGATGCGAAAATTGTCGATATATTAACGGATATGGGCTTTGACATTGCGCGTCGAACAGTAGCAAAATATCGCGCCATGGAAGGGATTCTGCCCGCACATATGCGGAATGTAATCAACATGAGATAATTATGCCTGGTATGCTGATTGATAACTCATTAAATTCTCAAAATATTTATGAAACATTTTTATATTCATTGACTACTCCTGCATTTATCTGGTCGATTGCCGGAAAAAAAATTAAATATTTCAATCAACAGGCAGAAAAATTCTTTGATTATTTATGGCCTTCCGGTAAACCTAAAGATTTTGACCAGTTGATCCAAAATTGGAAAGACCTGTTATTTTCCGATCATCATACAATGTGGTTTGAGTTTTTTCAGCAGGATGGCACAACAAAACCTGTGCAGGTTAGAAATTCCTACATGGATCAGGATCGTGATTTGATCGCTACCGTTGTTGTGAATCCGACTTGGGCTGTTGATAAATCTGATCATCAACCTCTGACTTTAATAACAAAAATCCTTGGTTCGGTTTCAACAGTTTTTTGTTCCCGAACAGATTTCTTAGAGGGTTTTGAAAATTTACTCGACGAGATCGAAATTGAATCAGGAATCTCAGAGATCGGGTTTATTCCATGTGAGTGTTTTGAAAGATTCGATTTGTATGAAATGATCCAACGGATTAATAGTCAGAAGAGTTTCTCAGCATATATTGATCAAATAGAAAAAGAATATGAAAAAATTGACAGCGGAAAACTGCTGTTTGTAAATGATCTGATTCCCGAAGCGCCTGACACATGGATGATTTATAAAATCAAGGATGAAACACAGGAAATCGGATCATTCTTAATGGTAATCCGATCCGGAGAAAATAAAACGCTGCAACCGATTCAGACAATTCTTGAAATCCTTAACTTTCATTTTAAAGAATTGATTGAAAAAATGGAAATGACAAAATCTTTGTATCAAAATGTCTTTGAAAATTCGCTAAATTCAATCATTGTTGATAATATCTCAGAGGGAGTCATTATCGTAAACAATGATTTTCTGATTGTTTATATCAATCAGATATCGTCAAAGATGTTCGGATTTTCACCCAAAGATGTGGTCGGCCATAAGATTGATGATTTAATCGTTACTCATGAAGGAGTAAGGAACATGGTCAATCTTTATTTTTCTTCAGAAGAGAGTCAGGAGGATGATGGCACGGTTTCTATCCGATATTTCCATCGCAGGAGTGGCGAAACCTTTCCATGTCACATCGAAATAAAAAAATTCGATTTCGACGACAAGAACTCCTATACGATTTTTATCCTGACTGATGTAACCGAAACTGAAGAGAATCGTATGAAATCTGAACAGTTAGCTCAGCGAGCTTTCCTGGGTGATTTTGCATCGTTACTGGCTCATGAGATCAGGAATCCAGTTAATAACATGAATGTATGGATTCAAAACATCAAAGGTTTGTGTACTGAAAATGATGAAATTTATAAAGCTGCAAATCGAATTGAAGACGATTGCTCCCGTGTTTCTCATCTGGTCACGAATATTTTAGCTTATTCAAAACCGTTAAAATTAAACCTGGAAGAAGTCGATATGGCTTCATTTTTGATGGATCTCCTTGAAAGATGGAAAATCAATTTCGTTCGATCGAATATTAAATATTATTTTTCTCCTCCCGATAATTTTCCAAAAATTATGGGTGATCCAAGAGCATTAGAGCAAGTCTTTAATAATCTGATTGGAAATGCGATTGATGCCTTTGACAATAAGGGCGGTGTGATATCGTTGAAAATTAGCCTTCATCAGCCGGAAACAGGAGGATGGAGAGCATTAATCTCAGTTTCCGATAATGGACCTGGAATTCCGGATGACATGATCGATCACATCTTTGAACCGTTTGTGACATCAAAAAAGAAGGGTAATGGTTGGGGCCTTGCAATCAGTAAACGAATTATTACATCTCACAAAGGATCAATTCAAGTTAAATCTTATCCTGGTGGAACGGTATTTGAAATACTACTTCCCATCATGAATGGAGCATAAATAGCATGGAATTTTCGATATTAGTTGTTGACGATGAAGATAATTTTCGGGAAGGAATCAAACAAAATCTTTTAAAAAAAGGATATGAGGTTTACGATGCTGAGAATTTGAGGATAGCGCGCGAAAAATTAAAACAAATCCCGATTGATATCGTTTTATTAGATGTACAAATTCAAAAAGAGTATGGTCCGGATCTGCTATATGATATCAATCGACTGCGTCCTGCCCCTAAGACTATCATAATTACGGCATACGGTGAAGTTGAGATGGCAGTTGACGCGATGAAAAATGGCGCTTTTGATTTCCTTTCGAAACCGATTAATTTCAGTGTCCTGGATGCGCGCCTTAAGAAGGCTGAGGATATGATTTTGCTTCAGCGTGAACTGGACAATTTAAAAGGCTCTTATGTAAAAAACCTTTCGTTTGTAAAAGGTCAAAATTTGAAAATGAAGAGAATCTTCCAGGATGCAGAAAGAACGGCGATGGCTCAAGCTTCTGTTTTAATCAATGGTGAAACGGGGGTTGGAAAAGACATCATTGCAAGGTTTATTCATCAGGTAGGACCACGAGCCTCAAAACCGTTCATTCCAATTTGTTGTCCGGCAATTCAACCAACTGTCTTGGAATCAGAACTTTTTGGATATGAACAAGGAGCTTTTACGGGGGCGGATAAAAAACGTCAGGGATTGTTTGAAGCTGCTGATGGCGGGATTTTATTTTTGGACGAAATATCATCGATGGGTCCTGACATGCAATCAAAAATTTTGCGGGCAATTGAAGACAAAAAAATTAGACATGTAGGTGGATTAAAAGAAATCCCTGTTGATGTCCAGATTATCGCTGCTTCCAATAAAGATATGCTCAAGATGATCGAAAAAGATGAATTTCGCTCTGATTTGTATTATCGACTGCATGTGGTAGATATTACAGTACCTCCTTTACGGGAGCGAATGGAAGATTTGCCTGAATTCATTGGATACTTTGTGAAAACCATCAGCCAGGAATTGGGTATGAATATTACCGGTGTATCTGATCAAGTCGTCGATGCTTTTATGAAATATTCATGGCCTGGGAATATCCGCGAGTTGCATCATATCATTGAACGAGCGAGCATTTTTTGCAATGGTGAGACAATTCAGTTGAGTGACATCCCATCGGATATTGCAGATTTGATTAAATAGAAAAAGAGGAATTCTATGAGTGATGTTCAAAATACCATCGTTATCACTGGTGTTGTGATCATTATTATCGGGGGATTGAGCCTGATTTCAGGAATCATCACGTTGATTTCGAAGGTTTTTTCGAATGACATTAAGCAAATTCAACAGCAAGCTGCGAAGTTGGCGATGAAAGGCGTCACCGATGAAATCAGCGGTGCTCTGGGAAATGCCAGTTTTCTTGTGAAAGAACTTAACTCAATGATCGCTACCAGTCGTGGAATTGGTGTCGTATTAATTTGTACAGGTGCCATTTTAATTATTGGCGGTTTACTCATTCTGACTCAACTTGTCTAATAAAGGTGATTGCATGAATAATATACTCATTAACCGATCTCAATTAATCGAATTGTCAAATACTGCTTATCAAGTTGAGAATTTTTCATTCGCTAAGAAAATAATTATTTCCTGGTTAAAAAAATATCCCAACGATCTTTGGATTCAATATCGGTTAGCAATCATCCTTTTTAAATTAGGTATGAAGGATGAAGCCATTCGGTTAGGTGAAATTATTATTGATCATGATCCGGAATTCATTGAAGTCTGGTCACTGCTTGCTGCATTATATCCTGATTCATCTGAGCAGAAAAAAAATGCACTTCAACGGCAAAAACTCCTCAATTCATTTAAAAGACAGGATTCAACCAGTCGATCAAAAAGAAACCCACTTTTCAGGAGAAATGAATCGATTGACATCGATGATCTGGATGATTTTGATATTTTATCCGCTATTCGCATAGCTAAAAGCATCGGATCCGGGACAGATTTGTCTTCGGTTTATCGATTACTTAAGATTTACACAAGACGTTGGCCAAAGGCAGTCCAATTTCGATTACTGCTTGGAGATGTTCTAAACCGAATGGGTAATTCTGAAGAAGGTATTCAGATGATTCATGCGACTCTTGAAAATGATCTAATTGGGCAAGCAGCGAATCGATTATGGAAAAATGAAAATCCTTATAAAGATTTGTGGCTTGATGCAGACCAATTTACCTTAGATATCACAAATTTAGCGATTCCTGCAAAAGTTGCAAAACATTCAAATCTGGATAAATCATTGACTGTAGCTCTTGAATCGGAAAACAGTTTTCTTGTTCAAGAAATTGCCAGTTCAAAGCCGATTGGAAAGATCATAGATGCAGAAATAGAACCAAAAGAAGAATTGAAAGAATCGGAAATCGACACTTTTTCTATATCTAAAGAGAAAGAATCCGATCCCACAACAAAAAAGATACAAAGAATAAAAAATACTGATTCTGCGAATACTAATCGATCAACGAAAAAAGAAAAGAAAAAAGAATTATATCCATCTTTTTTTTCAATTACAGGTGATCTAAAAAACCTTTTCAACCGGAATGATAAAAAAATAAAATCAAAAAATCCGGATATCATAAAAGAGTATGTTTATAAATTAAATCTGGAAGATGCAGATGAACGATTTCCTGTCTATGTTGTGCTGTCAACAATTTCGGGTTTAACAGCAAAGTACGGAAAAAACAACAAAGATTTTGTCGATCAGGAAATGCGATCCGTTGTGGATGCAATTGAAAATCGGGAAGGCTGGAATGCCATGGTTTACTATCCTGATGAATTTCAATCGGGTGGGATGACCACCATCAGTCCAGAATCCATTCGGCAATCATTAATTCAGCTCGATCATTCATTATCTGCAAAAGGTTTGATGATTGGAGCACTGTTGATTGTAGGTGGCCATGATGTCGTTCCGTTTTTCTCTTTGAATAATCCTGCAATGGATGATGACTTGAAGATTTACTCAGATGTGCCATATGCGAGTTCAGACAGCATCTGTTTTTATGATCAGCAATGGCAAATCGGCAGAATTCCGGGTGATAATTCGAATGATCCTGGTTTACTTCTCAGCCAATTGCGCGAAATTCAAAATCATCACATGACGAGATTCAATGGACAAAAATCCAGTGAGAACAAGAATGTTGGGAACAAACAGCCGATCATCGGTAAATTTTCGAAAGTATTAAAAAGTGATAAGTGCTTTGGCTACAGTTGTGCTGTATGGCAGCGCCCTTCGGTTGCCGTTTATAAAAATCTTACAGACGCTTCGGATCTTTTAATATCACCGGCGACGATGGCTTCCAATTTCCCGCTGGGACGGTTGGAAAATGTTGACTATGCTTATTTTAATTTGCATGGAATCAAAGGACAACCAAACTGGTATGGACAAAAAGACACAAAAGATACATCATCCATACCGATGATCCCGGTGGCTTTGGAAATTAGCAACGTTCAAAACATTATTAAAACTCCAAAAGTTGTATTTGCGGAAAATTGTTATGGCAGTGATATCATAAATCGAAATGAATCAAACGCATTATCCTTGCATATGCTGGGAAAATCTACGCATGTGTTTATTGGTTCAACTGCCATTGCTTATGGCGCAATGAACCTGCCCTTAACCGCTGCAGATTTACTGG
This sequence comes from Flexilinea sp., assembly GCA_026645735.1. Classification (GTDB taxonomy): domain Bacteria; phylum Chloroflexota; class Anaerolineae; order Anaerolineales; family Anaerolineaceae; genus Flexilinea. Next base: position 36,119 of record JAPKMT010000024.1, on the reverse strand, counting down.
CTAATTTATTCTGGAAGCATTTGTTAACCGGAATTTCATGCGGAGAAGCTTTTCGAAGAGCTCGAAAAAACCTCGCAACAGAAATCGAATCTTCAAATGGCAGTTTGGATGGAGAAGTTCAAAAGACGCTTCTTTCCTTCGTCTATTTTGGTGATCCATTATATGCAGCGGTTGATCATGCAGATATTTCTGATCGCATGCAGCGTGCAAAAAATCCACGAAATTACGAATTAGTCCGGGAAAAATTGGACAGTAAAGTTGCGATCGATTTCACAATGGCAAAGAAAATTTATAATGAAGTGAATGAAATGTATAATCTGAATTTAGTAAGTGATGAATTCTCAACTTTCACAATTCAAAAACAAATCATCAATCGGAAATCCGGTGGGGATTTAAATGAGGTTGAGAAAAGCCAAAATTACGTCAGTGTTTATTCAAAAGATACAAAAATTGGAAACATGCTGGACCGATTGATTACACGTGTAACAGTTAATCGGGAAGGGAAAATCTTAAAAGTTTCATTCTCCAGATAATTTAGGTCAATTTATGACGAGATCGGTATCTACAGGCGGACTTTTCTGTGTTATCGATTTCTCTTTTTAAAAAAAATTGATCATTTGAATTTGTATGAATATTTGAAAATCTTTTCAACAAAATAAATTTATGGTATAAAGGCATTAAACCCTGTTGTGTTGGTGATGCTGTACGATCGGTTTTGGGCCAACACGAATAAAAATGGTTTCTTTTTTTCCATAATAAAGCGATAGGTTTCGACCAAGGCTGCGTTACGGAAGGAGTAACCGACCTGCGATTGCAGGTTCAAAACTTAACAGCACACGGCACATCGGGGTGTTTTTTATAAATAACGAACAAAGCGAAAGCATCTGTTTTTTATCCTATTCAGCACACATTTTCTCATTTTCTATCAAAAGGCTTTTCCAAATTTCTAATTACTGGTAACCAATTTTGACACTATTTACAAAATTCGAATAACGATATAATAAAGTTACTATACTCGTTCCGAATGGAGGCAGCTTATTATGGCAAGTGTAACTTATAACCATGTGTGGAAGAAATTTGGCGATGTTGAAGTATTAAAAGACATCCAATTATCCGTTAACGATAAAGAATTTTTAGTACTTGTTGGCCCTTCCGGCTGTGGTAAATCAACAGCATTACGCTGTTTGGCTGGTCTTGAAGAAGTCACCGATGGAGAAATCCTGATTGGTGACCGTGTGGTAAATGATGTCTCGCCCAAAGATAGAGATATTGCGATGGTGTTTCAATCCTATGCCCTTTATCCGCATATGACCGTGTTTGATAATATGGCATTTGGTTTGAAACTTAGAAAAACACCAAAAGAGGAAATACAAAAAAGAGTTACTGAAGCAGCTGCAACATTAGGACTTGATCGACTTCTTCAACGAAGACCTCGCGAACTTTCCGGTGGTCAACGACAGCGTGTTGCTTTGGGACGTGCAATTGTCCGAAATCCTCAGGTATTTCTTTTTGATGAACCATTGTCCAATCTGGACGCCAAGTTGAGAGTACAAACACGCTCTGAAATCAGCAAATTACACCAGCGACTGCAGACTACCTTTATTTATGTCACACATGATCAGGTCGAGGCGATGACGATGGCAGATCGCATTGCAGTCATGTATAAAGGTATCATCCAACAGCTTGATACCCCTCAAATGCTTTATGACTTTCCATGCAATTTATTTGTAGCTGGATTTATCGGATCACCATCTATGAATTTCTTTAATGGAAAAATCAGAAACAGTGATGGAAAAGTCTATTTTGATCATGAGGCTTTTTCGGTTGAAATTCCTGAGAATCGAAAAGGTGTTTATGCAGGATTGGATGGTAAAAATGTTGTGTTTGGCATTCGTCCTGAAAATATTCATAATCCAGAATTCTGCCCCCCAGGAATTGTTAAAGCTGATGTGGAAGCAAAGGTTGATGTAACCGAGTTGATGGGTAATGAAATATTTGTCTATTGTATTGCGGGATCAACACAGTTTTCTGCTCGAGTCGATCCTCGCAGTCGTTACAGCATCGGCAGTATGGTTAATCTTGTATTTGATATGAGCAATTTTCATATTTTTGATCCATCTGAAGATAACGAAAATCCTGTTGCGATTCGCTGATAACAAAACCGGTTTAATGAAATTTGATAGAATTTTGAAGAGATAGATCTTCCTGCATTGTCATGAATCTATCTCTTTTTATTAAATTCATTGTAGATATTGAGCGAAAACTCATTTCTTGAAACAGAAAAAAAACCTTCATTATGTAACTTGCTCAATTCATTCGATAGTGCACTACGATCGACACATAAATAATCAGCAAGTTCCTGTCGATTAAAAGAGATTGAAAAATGAGTCGCACCTGTTTTTTGCGATTGAATTTGAAGATAGGAAAGCAGTCTGTTACGAATAGTACGTTTTGACAAGACATCAATTTTTTCATTCAGAATGATGTTCTTGTTAGCTATGATCTCCAACATATTTTCGATCAATTTTGAATGATACGAACATGCGGACGCACAAAATGTAAAGATTTTCTTGGCATCGATAAATAAAACCTCACTTTCAGAAGCAGAAATTGCTGTGACACTCAGTTTTTGATTCTTAGAAAAAGCAAACGCTTCCCCGAAAATACTACCCTTACCAAATTCAGCCAAAATCGATCGATTCCCCAATAAATCTTCTTTAACAATCGTAATCTTTCCCTGTAAAATAACACCGATCCGATCAATGGATTCACCGGCCAGAAAAATAATTTCTCCTTGTGAAAACTTCTTTTTACTTACCGATAGACATTGTAAGAGCGAGATTAAATCTTTGCGATTCAAATCATGAAATAAAGGCATTGATTCAAGCACAGAGGTATCTTTAAACATAATTCCCTTTTAGTTGTAATTCCAACATATAATATTCGATCAGTATAATACAATATGAAAGAAATTGGAGAATATTAGCGATTCGGAATATAGACTTGCTATTCGAATCAATCGGGAAAAACTTGTTGTTGTGATGATTTTGCGCTCCGCGCAAAATCATCACAACAACAAAGAATCCTCTCCATATTTCGGATTGCTGGGAGAATATGGGATTTGGAAAGCCAGCTAGGGCTTCGAATTTTTTTGAGGAACATAATCTAAAAAGGATCTGATCGAATTCTGGATAAGCGATAAAAAATTTTATCTGGCCTTTGCAATGGAAAATATTTTCTAAGGACTTGAATTTATTTCAAAAAAATGCCAGAATAATTTTGCGAAAAAATTACGATGTTATAATAGCAAAGGACAAAAATGATGGAAAAATATATCAAAAACCTTGAAGTTGCAAAAGCGATATCCTTTGTTGATCAAGTGAGTTACTTAGATGGACAGATCGTCAGTAAGACATTAGCCCAAAATAGTTCTGTCAGTCTGACATTGTTTGCCTTTGACAAAGGAGAAGAGATCAGCTCCCACGATTCTGATGGTGATGCTTTGGTACTCGTCTTGGATGGGAGAGGGCAAATAACAATCGACGGTACAGAAAGTACTCTTATAACTGGACAATCAATTTTAATGCCTGCAAAACATCCTCATGCAGTTTATGCTGTTGAACGGTTTAAAATGTTATTAATCGTCGTATTTCCAAAAAAGGAGAAAAATAATGAAAGCAATAGTTGATCAATCTTTATGTATCGGTTGTGGTTTATGTGAAACAACTTGTCCGGATGTCTTCAGAATGAATGATGACGGAGTTGCCGAAGCTTACCAGGAATTTTCAGCGGACTTGAAAGATACTGTCGATGAAGCAGTGGACGGCTGCCCTGTTGGAGCAATTTCTGTAGAATCATAATGCGCTCCTGTAAAACTGCATTGGAAGACTGATTTCTGATGGAAGGGAAAGACCAGTTTTGCTTTGTAAGTAAAATATTTTTTCAATATTATTAAAAGCTCAATAAAGAAAAAGGAGATATCCAGGCATTGAATGCAAGGATATTTCTTTTTTTTTATTGCAGGGTTTAAGGATAATGATAAATCTCTGTATAAAAAAATTGATACCAAAAGTTCCTGTATCATAGTGGATAGGAATGACGAACTCAATTTTTATTAAAATTTGTTCTTTGGAAGAAATAAGAAATAATTATTCTTGTTCAATTTGGTTGATGCATTCAGAATTGATTTATTGTGAGATAGAATACTCACAAGAATTTTTCTCCAAATGAATTGACTGACTTTCTCGCACACAGGAATTAAACCATCAATCAAGATATCTCTGCAAACCTCAACAAATATATAAAATTATTTCAGGATCCGATATGCTTTTTCCACTTGATCCATAAAATCTGTCCATGTTTGGATCATATTATCCAATTTATGACTGATGGAATTGTCAATCTCTTTTGAAAGTTCTCCACTGTCATATCTTTTAAGCGTGTTGCGAAAACCGGTAAAAAAAGGGGTCGTGCATTCAAATCCCGGAACATATCGTTTGATTTTTGAATTATCAAATATTGCACTGAATCCTTTATCACAAGTTATTGTGGGTCCCCAATCAGGTTCTAATCGTTGAATAAATTCTCCAGGAATATGGACGGCATTAAAATCAGTTACTCCTGCAGCATCTGCGATGATCCGATAAATTTGATTCCAGGACAAATGTTCATCAGAAGTGATATGAAAGGCTTCGCCAATTGTGACTGGATTCCCAAGCAGCCCGACAAAGCCTTTGGCAAAATCAGTCGAATGTGTCATTGTCCATAAAGAATTGCCTGAGTCATGAATAATCACACGATTACCTTTCCTCATACGGTCAATCAGATCATAACCCTTTCCGATCGCGACAGGGATCATTTTATCGTAAGTATGTGAAGGACGAACAATTGTTACTGGAAAATGCTCATTTTCCCATGCATCCATCAGAATTTTTTCACATTCAATTTTTTTTGCAGCATAATCCCAATTTGGATTTGCATGTGGTGAACATTCACGAATGGGGGTAAAAATTCGATTTTTTTCATAGACAACTGCAGAGCTGACAAAAACGTACTGTTTTGTAATTTTTCGAAATAATTGGATATCCCGTTTTACATCATCCGGTGTGAAAGCAATAAAATCTGCGATTACATCGAAGGACATATGTCCCAGGGCTTTTTCAACCTGCAAAACAGAGCTTATATCTGTCTGAATAGTCTGTATCCCTGAGATCGAATGTGGTGTTTGACACCGATTCAACAAGAATAATTCATGACCTCGTTCTATGACCAGTTTTGAAACAGCTTCGCTGATATTTCCAGTACCGCCAATAAATAAAATTTTCATTTTTTTTTGATTCTCCCTCATGCAACCTTCTGAATTTATTTTTTTTCGGAAAATCAGTTAAATTTTCCATAAGTAATGCATGGTTTAATGATTTTGATAGTGTTTGTGAAAATGCCTCGAAAAAAGATCGTTTTATCATTTTTTAAATGAAAGGTTAAGTTATTTCCTAAAAGGATAAGGCTCTCTGAGGGGTTTTTTAAAAAAAGAAAATTCAGTCCCTATCAGCAAAAAAATTACAGCAGTGATTATTGTGAGTATGGAAACCAGAAGAAATCCGTCAACCCAAAGTTTTTCTGGAAATAATCGAATTAATGTATCACTTTCATAAAAGAGCCAGCTGTTTTCTACAAAAAAGAGTTGATGGAAAAACTGAAAAAAAGGATCAAAAGCAAATAGAGCAACAAAAAAAATGAGAATAAACATGAAAATCGTTAAAAGACTTCCATGTATCAATATCTGACGGGTTAAAAGCTGAAAACTTGCCTTTCGATAAAACAAAATGATTTGCAGAAAGTACAGAATAATAACGATTGTCCATGTTTTTTTCGCAGCTTGAAAAACAATCTGGACATCTTTCATATGATCTAATTCTCTTTTGCCATAGATTGGATCTCCGGATTCAAAAGAGAGATTTGATAGAAAATTCTGCGGATAACTTTCAGTAATATAGAGCAAGGATGCGATTCCATATTTAATTCGATCCTCCTCCGAAAAGCCAAATCTGTCTTCCGGAAAATTGTTTCTGGAGTATTCAAATTGAAGAAACCAGGGTTGAATAACCAATAAAATCATTCCCATCAAAATTGAAAATGGAACCATTAACGGATTAATAAAAACAAAAATTTTTTTCAATATTCTTCCCATATTCAAATGATCATGTTTTACATTCTATTTAAAAACAGCATCAAAAATTATCTGATTCGTAATTCGATCAACCGGGACGAAATCATCCGTCAAAAACAGCCCTTCATTTTCAGGTTTTTCCTGAAAATTATCAAGTGCTATAGACAATGTTTCAATCAACATTTTCGGTACATCATTGTCAGAGGATAAGTCCGTATAATTTTCCAACAAATTATCATACCGTAAATCCTTAATCGATGCGAATAAAATCGAATTCATCGTATTCGGAATATCTACGACACAAAGGTGTGGAAATACATGACCAACTGTAGTTGAAAGCGATTCCAGAAGAAATCTTGATTTTTCAGACCTTCCGACATTGATTACAAGAACTCCTGATTCTGATAATTTTTTTGATAACAACTGAAAAAATTCAAAGGTACACAAATTTGGAGCGATGTAGGGCGGTTGATAAGCATCTACCATGATTACATCATAAGATTTGTTACTCCGAGATATACCAATTCTGCCATCAATTTGATGAATTTTAGTATTGGCTTCGTCTAAACCCATATACTTTTGTGCTGCATGTGTGATTTCAGGATCAATTTCATAACCGTCTATAAAAACATCTGGGAAAATCTTTTTTAATTGGATAGCTGCAGTTCCTCCTGCCATACCTAAAATGGCAGCGTTATGAATTGTGACAGATTTAACCGGGTAATTGACTAAAAACGGAGCTGTTAATATTTGTTCCCAGGGACCGTAATAATTTTCTTGATTTGGGTGATAAATGCTTTGAATTGCCTGCCCGTCATTTATTTTTAAAAGTGAATATCCGTTATTCTCAGTAATTTCTATGTAGTTATACATCGACTCTGTTTCAAAGATTTGATTTGAAGAATTCTTTACTCTCGGTGATAAAAGAAACAATTCAAAAACTGGTAAAAATATGAAAAATATCAGAAAGAATCGTTGATGGTCTGATTGTACTAAGTACCATCCGCAAATTCCAGTAGTTATCAGCAGAAAACCGATAATAATTAAGGATCTCGAAGTGCCAAATTGCGGAATTAAAATGAAAACTGGGATGAAAGTACCTGCAAATGAACCCAAAGTGGATGCTGAAAGGATCGATCCAATCGATTGTCCAAATCGATATCCAGCCTGGTTGTAAAAGAAAATTGAAATTGGATTAATCATTCCAAGAATTAGCATTGGAATTGCCAAAATCCCGAGAAGAACGCTAAAAAGAAACAAGAGTAAGAATAAACGCTGTTCGTCCAAAGCAATGATGCTTTTTTGTAAAAGTGGTTTTGAAAGAATTGGCACAACACAAGTACTGATTCCAGAAAGAAACAATAATAAAGGAAGCGATTGTTTGTCCGGTTTTTTTTCAACAATTTTCCCACCGAACCAATTTCCAAGTGCAAGATAAATTAGTATCGAACCGATGATACAAGCCCAGATAATATTGGTAGAGCTAAAAAAATTTTGCAGCATTCGGGATGCAGTCATTTCAATTGCCATTGAACAAAGACCGCTGATAAAAACATTTATGAGCAAAAAGCGTTTCATGATTGGTTTATTTTAATCGTTAACGATGTAAAATGAAGATAGCTACCAGCAATTATCAAAATATGAAAAAAAAGCTTTAAAGTTTCTTTTATAGAAAAACGAAAAAAAGAACAATATATTTTTTCTCCTTCACAAAAAAAGATAAAATTTTTGAATTGGTGGATAGCAACAAAATTCGAGGCATGTATTTTCTTTAATGATCTGTTTTGATAAAAAAATATTCTTCTGGAAGAGAATATTTAGATTGATATATTTTTGAAATGTGGAAAATAGTACCTGAAAAAATCTTGAAATATGCACGTAGCAAAATAAAAAGGATGATTGGATGAGAATCGTTACTGTTACCGAAATGCGCCAAATTGAAAAAGAAGCTTTTGAAAGCGGAATCTCCTATGAACAGATGATGAGAACTGCCGGAACAAAAATCGCTGAAAAAATTTTTTGCAGTACGATCTATCCTAATCAAACCATTACGGCGATTATCGGACCAGGAAATAATGGCGGAGATGCATTAATTACATTGACAGTTTTGAGAAAACACGGATGGATTACCAATGCATGGATCATACGGGAGCGTTTTGATCAAGACGATTTATTATCCGAATATCAAAAATTGAATGGAAATTTGAGAAAATATCAGGACGATCAAAATTTCATTCTTTTGGATCAATGGCTAAATAGTTCTGATGTATTTTTAGATGGGGCGCTTGGCATTGGGTGCCATCTTCCATTAGCAAATGATTATTCTGTACTGTTTTCGCATATTCAAGATTTACCTAAAAATTTCATGACAATTGCGGTTGACTGTCCCTCTGGAATGGATTGCAATACTGGTGATTGTGATAAAAATTGTATCCAAGCCGATTTAACGCTATGTATCGAAGCCCTGAAAATTGGTGAAATTCAACATCCCGGATATCACTTTACCGGACATATTGATCGCATATCATTAGATTTACCTGAGAATTTACCTGTTTATCAAACTATAAAAAGATTTTCTTTGGAAAAAGAAACACTTAGGAATACTGTTCCTGTCAGAGAAATCGATGGAAATAAAGGAACATTCGGAACTGTTGCTATCATTGGTGGATCATATCAATATATTGGTGCACCAATCTTAACCGGTATGGCAGCATATAAAACAGGTTGTGGTCTGGTGAATATGTTTGTACCGCAGATTGTTAGAGATATTTCTGCAAGTTCGATCTCTGAAGCAATTTGGACCATAATGGACCTGCAAAACCAGGAAACGACCAATGATTGCTTAGAAAAAATCGATGCGATAATGAAGAAAAAACATGCCATCGTTATTGGACCAGGATTCGGACATAATGACCTGCAAACTGTATTTGTAAAAAGATTTTTTGAAAAAATGCAGGAAGGTTCATACGGATTGGATCAAAATTTCGTAATTGATGCCGATGGATTAAATCTTCTTGCATCGCTTCCAAATTGGGATATTATTCTCCCACAAGTGTGTATTCTGACACCTCATCCCGGAGAATTTTCGAGATTATCCAAATTGACAATCCAGGAGATTCAGAAGAATCGCATTCAAGTCAGTGAAAAATTTGCATTAACATGGAATAAAGTAATTGTTCTGAAAGGAGCTTTTACTGTTATTGCCTCACCGGATGGGAGAACAGCAGTAATGCCACTTGCTACTTCTGCATTGGCAAAAGCAGGCAGCGGTGATATTTTATCAGGTATTATCGCCGGATTCCTTGCACAGGGAGTCGCTGATCAATTTGCAGCAGCCTGTTTAGGCGTTTGGATTCATGGGAAGACTGGTATATTAGCAAAAGACAGAATAGGCAATGAATATTCTGTGACAGCAACTGACATAGTTCAATCCATCCCGGAGTCAATAACGAAGCTATTAGTATAAAAAAACCGATATTCGGTCTACTTGTAAATAAAAAAAAGGAAATAAAAAGCGATTTATGAGATAAACTGAAAGAACGTGTGGAGAAACGATTTTCCTGATTTATCATCTTCAATCCTGAAGTGGAGTAGAATAATGCAGGTGCATTTAAAGATACCTAGCTAAAAAAAAGCCAAAAATTAAATAGGAGATATTCATGGTTAAAAACTCGCCAGGAACGATTGAAGTTATTTGTGGTTCCATGTTTTGCGGAAAAACAGAAGAGTTAATCCGAAGATTGAGAAGAGCCATAATTGCTAAAAATCAAGTTCAGGTTTTTAAACCGATCATTGATAATCGCTATGTTGTAGAACGCGTCCATTCTCATGCCGGAATAGAGATTGATGCAGCACCATTATCGGACATTAAAGATATTTATAAGCTGCTTGACCCAAAGACAAGTGTTGTCGGAATTGATGAAGCACAATTTTTTTCAGATGATATTGTATCTATCGTAGATGACCTGAGTGAAAAAGGTATTCGCGTTGTTTTGGCCGGATTGGATATGGATTTTCGTGGTGAGCCATTTGGAATGATGCCGATTTTGATGTCGAAAGCTGAAAAAGTGGACAAATTGTATGCGATTTGCATGGTCTGTGGGGAGCCTGCGACCAGAACGCAGCGTTTAGTGGATGGAGAACCGGCAAATTATCATGATCCAATCGTAATTGTAGGAGCTTCCGAGATGTATGAAGCTCGATGCAGGAAACATCATGTTGTTCCAGGCAAGTGATATTTGAGGAAAAATGTATTCATACAGAGATGTGTTAGCTGAAGTTCTAATTGATGAAAAGACTCTGCAAAAAAGAGTTCGCGAACTGGGCGAAGAAATATCCAGAGACTTTGAAGGAGAAGACCTGGTTTTTATTTGTATTTTGCGGGGTGGTGTCGTATTTTTGATCGATTTAATGCGGTGTGTCAGTGTACCGAATCAAATTGAATTTATGGCAGTTTCGTCATATGGTTCCGGGAATCGTGAATCCAGCGGTGATGTACGAATAACCTATGATCTCAATACTCGGATCGAAGGAAGAAACGTTGTGATTGTCGAGGATATCGTTGATAGTGGGAACACATTAAGTGCAGTGATTCAATTATTATCAACCAGAGGACCTAAAAGTTTGTGTATCTGTACGCTTTTAGATAAGAAAGATCGACGGAAAGTTGAAATTCCCATACGCTATCGTGGTTTTTCAATACCGGATAAATTTGTATATGGCTATGGTCTGGATCTGGATGAATACTTCCGAAATTTACCTTTTATCGGTGTTGTTGATCTGGAAAAATTAGAAAAAATTAAACAGAAACCATAAAAAATGACTCAAACCTATACTTACAATGAAATTTTCGATGCGATGCGAAAAGTTGTTCCGACAAGTGTGCAAATATTTCTGGTCGGAGGAGCTGTTCGTGATTTTCTGCATAATAAAAAGATCAAGGATTTCGATTTTGTCGCAGAAGGACTGGTCCGTCCAATCGGGAAAAAACTCGCAAGAGAATTGAATGGCAAGTATTATGTAATGGATGATGAGCGAAACATTGTTCGAGTAATACTCAATCACGATTCGAATGATTGTTATTGCATTGATATCGCACAGTTTTCCGGAATGAATCTAAATGAAGATTTGATTTCGAGAGATTTTACAATAAATGCCATTGCGATTGATTTTATGCAAAAAAATATTATTGTGGATCCATTAATGGGAGCGGCTGATCTGCAAAAAAAACGGTTACGGATGTGCAGTGTAAACAGCCTTGAAAAAGATCCACTGCGAGCTATGAGAGCTATCCGGATGGCATTAGAGTATTCACTGGTTATGGATTCTGAGCTGATTACTGCAATAAAAGAAATTTATCCTTTATTGTCTACATGCTCAATCGAAAGATATCGAGATGAGTTTTTTAAAATTTTAGGATTGCAGAAAACTCCTTCTGCTGTTCAATTATTGGAAAAATATGGTTTTTTGACTTATTTATTTCAAACAGAATCAGAATCTGAAATTCAACCCTTAATTAATATATCTCGATCAACAGATCATTTGATGAAAATTCTTACAAGACAATTTCATGAAGAAGAATCATCGAACCTGATCTCAGGAACGGCAGTTTTGAAAATTGGAAAATTTCGAGATCAATTAAGAGTTTTTTTTGATAACTCAATCAGCATGATTCATGAACATCGATCATTGTTATTATTTACCATCATTGCGGCTACATATAAAACTGATGGCCACGGAAAACTTATGGATGTGATCAAGGAAAGGGCCAAAAATATTGTTCTTAGTGTCGATGAAATTAAATATTCAACTTTATCGTTCGCAGCATGGCAACATTTAAAAAATATGGATTTAGATCAAGAATTAACTGATACGAAAATATATCGCTATTTTAGAAAATTTGGAAATTGTGGAATTGACGGTATTATTCTTTATCTTTCAGAAGAATTCAGCTTTGATCATATTCAATCGAATATTGAGACATGGACAATCATATTGGAAAAATGTGCCCAATTTCTTGATGCCTGGTTCAATCGATTCGATGAAATCATTAAACCGGAAAAAATTATCAGTGGAAATCAACTTAGCGAAATATTAAATATTCCGGCAGGTCCAAAAATCGGAATTATTAAAGAAGCAATTACAGAAGCTCAAATCGAAAAAAAGATTTCCACTTTTGACGAAGCTGTTGCTTTTGCAAAACAATTCCTTCTCGATACCGTTCGTTAAATCGTCGCGATCATAATGGATACGGATATACACGTTATATCCTTATCTAAAAGTAACAATCTGCCAATAAGGAAGTGAAAATAATCGGATATAGCAATGTTATAAAGTGTCAATATTTCGTATAGCCAAGCACTTAAACTTCAATGTGTAATCGATTCAAAAATTTGGTAAACTGTAAGATATCGTAAAAAAATTTCTTAGTCCGAAAAAGTATAAATTATCATTTTTTTGTTTTTATTGAATTAACTCGTTATTTAAAAATAAATTTGAAAATCAAAGCTATTGCAAATCAATAGAATATATGAATATTTTCAGAAAAAAGTACTTTTTTTTTGTGTCGATAACTGGGACAGAAAGGGTCTATGATAAAATCTGTTGCAGTTCAAACTTCTCAGTATCATTGGGAATGAGTTGAATAAAGTTCTATTGGGAGGAAAAAAAGAAAACCAATGACAGAAAGAAAATGGGTTTATTTGTTCAGCGAAGTAAATCAAGCTGAAGCATACGTAGGCGGAGATTGGGATAAGGTTCGTGGATTGTTAGGCGGTAAAGGCGCAAATCTTGCCGATATGAGCAGGATTGGTGTACCAGTTCCTCCAGGATTCACAGTTACAACAGAAGCTTGCAATGAATATTCTGCGAATGGCAAATTTCCTGATGGAATGTGGGATCAAATGCTGGCTTCACTTGCTGTAGTCGAGAAAGAAGCTGGAAAGAAATTTGGAGATTCGAAAAATCCACTTCTTGTATCCTGTCGTTCTGGTGCAAAATTCTCAATGCCTGGAATGATGGACACAGTTTTAAATATTGGCTTGAATGATGAAACAGCAAAAGGAATGGTTGAACTGACTGGTAATGAACGCTTCGTATATGATTCTTATCGGCGTCTAATTCAAATGTTCGGTTCAGTTGTTTTAGAAATTTCAGACGAAGCATTTGAACATCCGATGGATTCTTTTAAGGAATCAAAGGGGTATAAACTGGATACTGAAATGACAGCATCCGACTTGAAAGAATTAACAAAAATCTTTAAAGACGTTGTTAAATCAGTGAAAGGTTTTGATTTTCCACAAGAACCTCTTGAACAGATGAGACTTGCTACCCAGGCAGTTTTTCGTTCCTGGAATGGAAAACGGGCTGTAGATTACCGTAAAGCAGAAAGAATTCCTGATAACTTGGGAACAGCAGTTAATATTGTCACCATGGTGTTTGGAAACATGGGAGAAGATTCAGGAACCGGTGTTGCATTTACTCGAAATCCCGTTGATGGAACGAAGAAAATGTTTGGCGAATATCTTCTGAATGCGCAAGGCGAAGATGTTGTTGCAGGTATTCGGAACACAACTAAGATCGAATCTTTGGAAAAAGTCATGCCGGATGTTTATAAACAATTTATGGACATCACCCAAAAACTTGAAAACCATTACAAAGACATGCAGGACGTGGAATTCACGATTGAACACGGCAAACTATGGATGCTTCAAACCCGCAACGGAAAACGCACAGCACGATCTGCAGTAGCTATCGCAGTTCAGATGGTTAATGAAGGATTGATCAATAAGGAAACGGCTCTGCAAAGAGTTACAACGAAACAGGTAGATGCATTACTTCATCCCCAATTTGATCCTAACAAAATTAAGAAAATTGCAGCTTTTGCTTCCGGTGTCAATGCTTCTCCTGGGGCTGCAGTTGGAAGAATTTATTTTGATGCTGACAAAGTCGTTGAGATGAAAGAAAGCGAAAATCAGGACTGCATCATGGTTCGACCTTTTACGAAACCAGATGATGTTCATGGCATGCTTTCAGCGAAAGGTATCTTGACTTCTGAAGGTGGAGCTACTTCCCATGCTGCTGTAGTCGCAAGACAATTCGGAGTACCTTGTGTTGTCGGAGCTTCTTCCATAAAAATTGATCTGGACAAAAGAATTCTGACGTGTGGCGATTTGACATTGCATGAAGGAGACTGGATTTCAGTAGATGGAACCACCGGAAAATCATATGTTGGAAAGATGGATGTGGTAGTTCCTGATCTTGAAGAAATGAAAGATCTGACGACTTTGCTTTCATGGGCTGATGATATCTCAGCAATCGAAGTCTGGGCAAATGCTGATTATCCGCGAGACGCACAAAGAGCACGCTCATTCGGTGCCAAAGGTATTGGACTATGCCGAACGGAACATATGTTTTTTGAAACTGAAAGATTACCAATCGTTCAGCGAATGATTTTGGCTAAAAATTCTGAAGAGCGTACCGTTGCATTAAATGAATTACTGCCTCATCAGCGATCAGATTTTGATGGATTGTTCGAAGCCATGACAGGATATCCCGTCATTATTCGATTGATCGATCCGCCATTGCATGAGTTTTTACCGAATGCGGAAGATTTGAAAGAACAAATTATTTCCAAACGGATTGAAAAGATTTCCGATTATGTCAATGGAAAAGCAATTGACAAAGAATTGGTAAATCTTGAAAAAATGTTAAAGGAAGTTGAAGTTCGGCATGAATCCAATCCGATGATGGGTTTACGTGGAGTTCGTCTTAGCATTGTGATGCCTGAGATCGTCGAAATGCAGGTTCGAGCAATTTTCGAAGCCGCTTGTGACGTAAAACTTCGTGGATTTGATCCAAAACCTGAGATCATGATTCCTTTAACAGGGCACGTCAACGAACTGAAGAGAATACAACCCAGACTGGTTGAAATAGCCAAGCAAGTGATGGCAGAGAAAAAAGTCGAAGTGGAATATCTTTTCGGAACAATGATTGAAATTCCTCGCGCAGCTGTCACAGCAAGTGAAATTGCAGAAGTTGCTGAGTTCTTCTCATTTGGGACAAACGATCTGACACAGATGACGTTTGGTTATAGTCGCGATGATGCAGAACGTTCTTTCCTGGTCAAATATGTTGAGGAAGGAATTCTACCTGAAAATCCATTCCAGGTTATTGATCGTAATGGCGTGGGTAAGTTAATGCAAATTGCAATTCGCGATGGTCGTGCCTCACGTCCTGACCTTAAAGTCGGTATTTGCGGTGAACATGGTGGAGATCCCAAGTCCATTGAATGGTGCCACATCATCGGTAATGATTATGTAAGCTGCTCTCCTTTCCGTGTGCCTGTTGCACGTCTGGCAGCAGCGCAAGCGAAATTGGATTTCCCGAATCCAGAAGATCGCAAAAACATAAAAAAATAAATATTCATTCGATATAAAAAAAGAACCGTTATTTCAAAATAACGGTTCTTTTCATTCCTGATCAATAATTATCATATGGAAGATGAGCGATTCTTAATTCAATCTAACCCTTTTTATTTTTATCGTGAAAGAATTTTTGTGGCAATCGATTTATTCAGCATATAACCGTTCGTACATTTTCGAAAATTCATAAACGTGCTCAATATAAGTCCGCGTTTCTTCAAATCGGATAATTTCATAAAATAAATCCGGATCATCATTTGCCAGTTTTACCCATTCTGCAGTATTCCCTGGACCAGCGTTGTAAGCAGCAAGCATGTAAAAATAATTATCACCATGATATATAAATTGTCGCTGCAGATAATATCCAGAGAAATTAATTGCCACAAAAGCTCGCTGCAAATCTTTCTCAGAGTAATCCGGTGGCCAATGCAGATTTTTTGATATTTCAAATCCGGTAGAAGGCATGATTTGCATCAAGCCAATAGCCCCTGCTGAAGATGAAATCCAGGGATCATACATGCTTTCCTGTCTCATCAACCCATATAAAATAAAAGGATGAATTTTATAATTATCAAAGACATCCGTGATGATTTCCGGGTAGAGAATGCAGAATCGAATGTGATTAAAATAATTCGGCGCTGAAAATGTCCTTGTATCTTCTATTAATCCTGCTGCAGTAAGAATCTGTCTGCTCGTAAAGACTGCTGGTCGCCATGCTCCAATATCTACTAAGCGATTTAATAATCGATAGGAATTAACAGGATCATCTGTATATTCCATACGGATCTGGTCAAAAAGGTTTAGAGCTTCTTGATAATGCCCAAGATTCCATAATTCATTTGCAGCTGCATAGGTTGGGTTAAGGAGCAGTTCATCCGGTTGATCAAGAACAGTAGCGGAAGATAAATTGAATGTCAACCGCATCCATTGATCTGCTATTTGACGTTCCTGGCGCAGGTTGATGTCAAGATTACTTTCTAGGGAAAACTCAAACGGTGCTTTATTGGCAAGAATATCCGATGATCTCTCACTATAATAATCAGAAGGATCATCTTCAGAGGCGAGTTGAAAATAGCGAGTTGCGGCTTCTATTTCTCCTTTTTCAGAGTAAACTTTCGCAATCCAGAAGTGAACACGTGCCAAATCTTCTGGTTCAGTACTGATCAGAAGAAGCCGATTCAACGTTGCTAACGCCGAATCAAAACTCTTAGTCCGATAACGCGAAAGTCCTGAAAGAAATAACGCATAACTGCTTTTTTCATATAAGGGGTATTCATCAATCAAACGTTCCCATTGTTCTGCAGCATTGGTAAGGTGATTCCCTTTTTCAAGAATTCGTCCGGCTTCAAAGATAAAATTCGCGGCATCAGGTTGGTCCGGATGTTTGGATGCATATTGTATCAGCGTTTGTGCAGCTTGCTCGTATTGTTTATATTCTGTCCATTGAATATATGCTTTTTCATCCCAGGCAGATACATAAAAACGATTGTTGGGATAGTCATCAATAATTTTTTGAAAAGAGGAAATTGCTGCTTCATACTCAGCCATATACATCTGACAAAGGCCGATATAGTAGAATGAAGAACCATCGTGACTCGGTTCTGCAGCAATGTATCTATAGAATGCTTCTGATGCAAGTGCGTATTGTTGTACATAATAATTGACCAACCCACGCTGGAATTCATTAACTGGCTGATTATTATCAATTAAAATCAAGAGCGAAGCATAGCTGTCATAATACCGGGGATATTGATTCACAGCTTCTTGAAATTGCGAAAATGCCTGTTCCTTTGAACCAATTTTTATATAGGTTTCACCCATGCGGTAACAAATTCTTGCTTTTTGTTGATCGCTTGTAGAAGTGGAAAGGATTTCAAGCCAAATTTTCAGAGCTTCTGAATACAATTCATTTGCATCATATGAATCTGCTAGTTTTAATTGGACGCTGGTGTTATTTTCCAATTCTAATGATGCAAGATATTGTTCCGATGCGTTTGAAAACTCTCCAAGTGCATAAAATGCATCTCCCTGACTTTCAAAAATTTCAGCAGTCAGGAATGTTTTCGGGTTAGTTTCTAGATATTTTTGAAGGGCATCCAATTCATCGCGATATTTCTGTGAGCCCCGATAACAGGATGCCAGTTGATACCATAACCGTGATTGGTTTTCGTTTCTGGAAATCCGCTGCAAGCCTTCTGTAAGAATTGTCTGACATTGTTCATATTTCTCTTGAAGAAACGATATACGAGATTCGCCAAAAATCGAAGCAGAGAATAATTCTTCCTGCGGGTTTTGAATACGAATTTTCTCGTATTCAGACCACGCTTTATCATAATCTCCAGCCAGCATGTATTCTTCTGCGGACTGGATTCGAAATTCGGGAAGAGGTGTAGGAATAGGAGTCGCTGTCTGAGTGGGTTCAGGTGTCCAGGTTGCCGTTGGCGGTATAGGGGTTTGTGTTGAGAATAATCCAAGTATGAGCTGGTTTCGTTTCGAGTCACAGCCACTCTGAAGGATACTGAATAAACAAACCGTAAGAATAAATGTTTTTTTGAATTTCATCACTAATTTTTCATCTTATACAATCGTTTTCGTCAAATTGAGAAATATTTTGTATGTATTATAAATTATTTGAAAGGAGCTTTCTCAAAACTAAGTTAGCGATTCGAAATATGGGGAGAATTATTTGTTGTTGTGTTGTTTTTGCGCGGAGCGTATAAACAACACAACAACATGTTTTCTCTTTTTTCTCAAAAGGCTTTTCCAAATTTCGAATTACTGAAACTAAGTGTACCTTGTTTCGATAAATCAACAAGTTCCTGTTGAAAATGGGATCCTGTATAATGAGATATCCGATTTGTTCAAAATTTACCGCCAGGTTATATTATCTTTTGAAAGGTTTGTTCAATTTGAAAGCGGTTATGAATAATTGATAATTTAAAATCGGCAGACATTATTTTTAGACGAAAGATAGTCTCGATGCTATAATCTAATTTATTAGGAAATTGCCTTGAGAAAATACTTCAATAAAAACCATTTACTTGGATCCCTTTTTTTTCTAATCCCACTAATTTTTTTAATTGAGCTTTATTTTTTTCCATTATTTTCAATTTTCCGAAGTGCATTTAGATATTTAGCTGATGAAATAACAATCAACTGGTCTAATATCGGACACGTATTCTGGTTCACATTTTGGCAGGCAATCATTTCAACGATATTAACGCTTATTGCTGGATTTCCTACAGCGTGGATTTTTTCTCGGTTTAATTTTCCAGGGAAAAAAATATTCAATGCATTATTTACTATTCCATTTATACTGCCGACTGTTGTCACAGCTGCTGCATTCAACGCTTTGTTAGGTCCAAAAGGATTTATTAACATGATTTGGATGTCTGTTTCTGGATCCTCTTCACCGATTGTTCAGGTGATGAATACTATTTGGATCATTCTTCTTGCACATGTTTTTTACAACACATC
The DNA here is from genome assembly GCA_026645735.1 of Flexilinea sp. GTDB lineage: Bacteria > Chloroflexota > Anaerolineae > Anaerolineales > Anaerolineaceae > Flexilinea. The sequence goes on along the minus strand of JAPKMT010000024.1, from coordinate 17,051 downwards.
GGTAGTTTTGCGAGTCATTGGCAACTCATGGACTCAAATTGATTCAAAACTCGAGGATGCTGCAAAAACTTTAGGTGCCTCACCTTTAAAAGTTTTTTCTCGAGTTGTTTTTCCACAATTAAAACCATCTATCTTGTCTGCATGCCTATTGATTTTTTTATTTGATTTCACGAGCTATGGTGTCGTGTTTTTGTTGGGAGGTCCAAAATTTCGAACAATTGAAGTAGAAATTTATTATCAGGCACTTCAAATGCTGAATCTTCCGCTTGCAGGAATTCTCTCAATTTTTCAGATCATTATTACTATCGCTGTGACTCTAATCGATAAACGGCTTTCTCATATAATCCTTCTAAATCGCGCACCAAAAATATTCGGAGAAAATTTACGGAAACCGGAATTGAGATGGGAAAAAATCGTTGTCTTTATAATTCTAGGTTTGCAGTTTATTTTTCTGATATCACCAATATTGGCACTTTTCCTTCGGTCCATGTATGTCTTTCCTTCTGAAAGCAGCCGTACAACCATAGCTTCGGGTTGGACCACAGTTTATTATCAGCAACTTTTTGTTAACGCAAGAAATTCTATATTTTTTGTTCCACCAATCAAGGCAATTCTAAATTCATTAAGTATTGCAATAGCAGCATCAGGTATTTCTTTAATCATTTCTTTGTTTATTGTAGTTGGAGAAAATCGATTCCCCTGGACTGGAAAACTGGAATCGATTTTTATGATACCGATCGGAACATCTGCTGTCACGCTTGGACTGGGTTATTTGTTGTATTTCGGACGAGATATCCAAAAAATATGGCTGATTCCTTTGGCTCATAGTTTGATTGCACTTCCATTTGTCATTCGGTCCATTAAGCCAGCGATTTTCAATATACCGAATTCATTGAGACAATCAGCCTCGATATTAGGCGCATCACCTGTACAGGTTTTCTTAAAAATTGATTTTCCGATAATATTTCGAGGACTTATTAATGGATTTATTTTTGCATTCACCATTTCACTGGGCGAATTTGGAGCAACATCTTTCATCACACGGCCGGACCGACCGACTATTCCGATAGCAATCTATCGATTTTTAGGGCAACCCGGATTAATGAATTACGGACAAGCCATGGCAATGGCATCCATTCTAATGACTTTTTGTTTGACTATGATCGTTATTGTCGATCAAAAAGAATAAATCTGAATTCTGTAATAATTAGAAAAAGGGACAAAAACGCAAACGAAGGATTCAAACTATGCTGAAATTATCAAGCGTTTGTTATCAATATGATGAAAAACCATTACTGAACGGCATCAATCTTTCGGTGGGTGAACATGAAATCATTTGTCTGCTTGGACCGAGCGGGAGCGGTAAAAGCACAATTCTGCGATTGATCGCTGGTTTGGAAAAACCGCAAAGCGGCGAAATTCAATGGAATGAATACGATTTATCAGAAGTTCCTGCCCATAAAAGAAATTTTGGACTTATGTTTCAGGATTATGCACTTTTTCCGCATCATAATGTTTATGAAAATATTGCTTTTGGATTGAAAATGCAAAAACTCTCAAAAACTGCGATACATGAAAGAGTGGAATTATGCCTGAAACAGGTCGGAATGTTGTCCTTCGCTGAGCGAAAAATCACTGAATTATCCGGGGGCGAACAGCAACGCGTTGCATTAGCCAGAGCAATCGCTCCGCAACCGCGATTAATAATGCTGGATGAACCATTAGGGGCATTGGATCACACATTGCGGCAGACATTACTCGAGGAATTACGAAGTATTTTAGGAGAAAATGGTATACCGGCAATATACGTGACACATGACCAGGAGGAAGCCTTTGTTTTAGCTGATAAGATTGCATTATTAAACCATGGGATCATTACCCAATATGGTGTCCCGGATACAGTATATCGAAATCCTGAATCTTTATGGACAGCCAATTTCTTCGGCCTGAATAATATTCTTCAAGGAGAAGATACTGGGGAGAATTCTGTTCGGGTTTCATTTCCGAGTGCTGAATATGTTTTTCCACTGCCTTTGCATATTTCATCAAAAAAAGGCCAGGTGATACACATATTTTTTCAGGATGGTGATTTTTCTCAGGATTCCTGTGAAAACACATATTGTCTCAAAGGAAGAGTCAACCAGAACATATTTCGCGGTTATGAATATGAGATAAAAGTTTTAATTGAAGAACAAAAAGAATTTACTTTTCATAGTTATAAATCTTGTCCTGTTAACCAAATGTTGAAAATTGGATACCACATTCAAGATTTGCATTTTTTTCTGTGAATATCAGGATGCCGGCCAATACCAAAATTGAGTAATTTGGAACCGGACAAAACTAATAAGAAGAATTTGAACGATTGCAATGGAGAATCCCAGCAACAACAAATTTTTCCCTTCCCATAGAGAAGAAAATTGAAATTCCATGCGTAGAATAAGCATCATTAGGACAGTATAGATTAATCCTAAAAATAAGATTGCAGAAAATGCAATTAAAAAATCAATGATACTTAAAAGGATTTTATTTTCTGAAAACAGCAGGATCAGAACAATGAATTCGGAAAAAAATAAGCCTGATATCAGCCATATTTTTTTTGCTGTCTGAACACGTGAAATTCCCTGATTCCAGTAGACATTATTAAATATTGGAATAATTAAAAATGAACAAGATGTTCCAACAAACATACCACTGATCGACCGAATTAATGCGGATGGCTCATAGAAACACTTTTCCGGGTAAAAATTATACAGAATCGTTCCATTTACGACATCAATCAAAAAAAATAAAAAACTGAAAATGATAAATAGAATCTTCGGGTATGAAAATATTTTCTGATATTTTCCCAATGGCACCTGCCAGATACTGGCAAACAGAATCCCTGCCCATTGCCCAGTACAGCGATGACAAAACGCAGATTGTATATCACCAATCAGAAATGATCGATTTGGAAATTGGTGACAAAAAGCATATCCGACAGCATTGATTTTATTATAAAATCCAGGAAGCGTGGCAGCAAACCACATACCGAACAAGAAAAACAGGATTATTATTTCGGTTATAAAGATAGCCCGGGATAACACAATTTTTTTCATAAAACCGTAGCATCTTTTTGATTAATGGATGCAAGATCAGCAACTTTCGCTCTTGTAACTCGTAAAAAGTCTTTCGAGGGCAATAGAATTGTCAACCCGCGTTGTCCTCCGGAAACTGCAATTTCCTCCTGATGCATGATCGTCTGATGAACGAAAATCTCAAAACCATGTTTCAATAATGCCAAGGGAGAGATTCCTCCTGCCTGGAGCTTTGTTATTGCTTCAGCCTCATTTTGGGTGGGAATTCGAACTTTTTTTTCCTGAATTACTGTTGCTACTTTTTTTAGATCAACTTCGAACGGACCAGGTGTAACAATCAAAAGATTTTTTCCAGAACTCAAACGAGTAACTACGATAGTCTTATAGACAATATTTGGATCCAGGTGGAATAAGGCAGCAGTCTCTTGAGCACTTCGTTTAATAGGTTCCGATTCAAGTGTCGTAAATAAAATTTTTTTTGATTGAAGAAAACGGGTTACATTGTTTTGGACCGCCATTTTGACATTTATCCTTTTAATATATAAATTGGATTTGAATAAATCCAACCTCGTAATTTTTGCCGATAAGGTAAATAGCATTCCACACGATAATAACCAGGTTCGGTGACATTTACCGGTACGGATTTTATTTTTTCCCAATGCCGGAGGATGTTTCCATTATGGATTAATCGGCAAATTGACTCCCGGGGAATGTCAATTTTTAATGTCACACCATTTCGAATTTGTATTTTTTCTCCGGGCCAGGCTTTTTTGTATTCTCCCTCAGCAAAGAAACGAAAACCTCTTGTTGGTGCAACAAGATCTAATCCGATAAAGGAACAACCTGTTTTGAGAGAATTGTAAATCAATTCTTTGTCTTTCTGAAGATTCCCACTCAACTCTTCAAGAATATAGAGATGATTGTTAAGAGATGAAAAATGGTAATAATAAGGGAAGGCTATGTAACGAAAAGGACCGATTTTTCTGATTTTTTGATGTCCATCTGAAGCAGCATATGCATTTACCGAAAATCCATTGCACAGTAATTCATCCCACTTTAAAATGCTGTTTTCGTCAGGACCTACTGGAAAAGATTTCGGATTCAGAATATTTTTTATTCCCTGGAAAAAATTTTTGGATTGGGATTTGAACTCTGATGAAAAATTAAAAATTTCCAGCCCAGTAAAATTTTTTACATCCCAGTTTTTCCAGGGGATTGAAGGCTCTCGCAAAAAAGTAACACCTTGATCAAAAGGATGAGCAATAATACTGATCGACTGTGCTTTATTGGCAACATCAATCAAAATTTGAAGATCGGATGCATATGTAGATATTTCTTTACCATAATTTAATATCAGAATATGATTTTGGCGAGGATTTTCTGGATTATGGATTTCTTCACCGATCAATAAAAGTACTCTTTTTCCATCCCGATAAAAATACTTATCATTATTTTGAACAAAGATATTGTGATCCGTTGTAATGATGACATCAATACCGGCATCAAGGCCAGCTTGAGCAATTTCATAATACGATCCGCTTCCATCTGACATCGTGGAATGGTTGTGTAAATTTACAGTGATTTCTTCCATACGTTCCTCTCTGAGGCTTGAACATACATATAGATGATCCTCCTCGTTTTCATGATATATGGAAGAATTGTACAATGATTCTTTACGATTTCTCAGTGGATCCGAAAAGCAAAACAAAATTTTAAAAATTGCTGAACTTGTGTCGCAGCGATTCGATATATGGGGAGAATTATTTGTTGTAGTGTTATTTTTACGCATTGCGTAAAAACAACACTACAACAAGTTTTCTCTTTTTTTCTCAAACGTTTTTATCAAATTTCGAATTTCAGCATGTGTAAGAATTGTTGACTGTTTTAGAAGAAACAGAGTATAATCAGAGCGCTAAAGAATTGTGGAGGGAATGGATGAAAACTTTTTTTGATATAGCGCTGATCATTACATCAATTGCAACCGTAATCTGTGTTGTTTTACAAAATCGGGGAGTTGGGATGGGCAGTCTGACTGGAAGCGAACCCGGTGCAGTTTTTTCCGCCCGCCGAGGTGTTGAGAAAATATTGTTTTACGTGACAATTGGATTCAGTGCATTATTAGTTGTATTGGTTGTAACAAGTGTATTGATTTTCTAATTGATTTTATTGAAAAAGGAGAGCTTCTAATATCAGAAGCTCTTTTTTTTTGAATGAAAGAAAAAAAATTCGTTAATTTGAGGGGCTACATCTTTTTGATAAGTACCTTTCATTTACGCTTATAAACAATTAGAATTAGAAGCATGAAAAAACTGCGATGGCAATTAATTATCATATTCCTTACGGGTTTGGTTGTCGGGATATTGCTATTAAGTGATACCACCACAGGTCCAATCCAAATATTTGAATCCCAGCCTACAAGGGGGGGGATTTATAAAGAAGGTTTAGTCGGTTCGCTACAACGATTAAATCCTTTGCTCTCCTATTACAATCAAGCTGATCAAGATATCTGCCGTCTTATTTACAGTGGTCTGATTAAATTCGATTCACGAGGCCTACCTATGAAGGATCTTGCTGCTTCATGGGGCATCTCCATGGATGGAAAAATTTATAATTTTGCATTGAATCCAAACGCGAAATGGCATGATGGACAACCTGTGATAGCAGAAGATGTCGTATTTACATACAATATGTTGAAGCAAGGATCCGGATATCTTCCGGATGATCTTATATCTTTCTGGGAAAAAATTGAAATTAAGGCTTTAGATACTCAAACCGTTCAGTTTGTTCTGGAAGAAGCTTATGCACCTTTTTTGGATTATCTGAGCATTGGGATTTTGCCGCGCCATATCTGGGGAAATTTGACTTTTGCAGACATGGTTGAATCCAAAATGAATATTCAACCGATTGGCAGCGGTCCTTTTCGGTTAGATGAATTAAAATTAAATGGATCCAGTATTTCTGGAATTATTTTAAAAAACAATTCAATGTATTTTGGAACAAGACCTTTCCTGGATGAAATTCAGTTTTTTTATTATCAAGACAGCATTCTGGCATTTCAGGCTTTTCAACAAAGTATCGTAGATGGGATCAGTTATGTTTCGGATGATATTCTTTCGTCCGTATTAACCGAACCGAATCTATCGTTATACACATCTCGTCTTCCTCTTCAGTCTATGGTTCTTTTCAATCTGGATAACAATACTGTTAAGTTTTTTCAAGATGTAAATGTCAGACGTGCATTATTAATGGGATTGAACCGGACAAAGCTGGTTCAGTCTGTTTTGAATGGACAGGCTCTTATTTCTCATGGTCCTATTCTGACTGGAAACTGGGCTTATTACAATGGAATACCAAAAGTCGAATACGATTCCTATAAAGCACGTGAATTGTTGAAATCGGCCGGTTTTATTCTGGCAAATGAACAGGATCAGGTACGATCAAAAGATGGTATTACGCTAAATTTCACTTTGCTATACCCGGATGATGATATGCATCGAAAAGCAGCTGAGATGATTCAACAAGATTGGGCTGTCATAAATATTTTGGTCAATCTTGAAGCTGTTCCATATGATGAATTAATCAATTCGAGACTTGAAAAAAGAGAATTCGAATCTGCATTGATAGACCTGAACATGTCAAATTCTCCGGATCCTGATCCATATCCGTTTTGGGATCAAACACAAATTTCCAACGGCCAAAATTATTCTCAATGGAACAATCGCGTCGTCAGCCAATACCTGGAGACCGGCAGAGTTGAGACCGATCAAGCAGAACGTGAACGCTTATATCGAAATTTCCAGGTGGTTTTCGCTGAAGAACTTCCAGCGCTTCCACTTTATAATCCTGTGTTCAACTTTGCAATCAATTCCAAAGTAAAAGGTGTCAGTGTCGGACCGTTATATCGGATATCCGATAGATTTCAGAATATTGAATCCTGGTATATTGTGTCACGAACGACTCTTAGTGAAGAATTTAATGAAAATAATTTAGGGGAAAAGTAAGGAATAAGAGCAAAACTGAAAGCAGATTTCTTCTTTGTCAATTCCGAAAATCTATATGACAGGGACAATTCTCAATGTCGTTGCGATAATCTTAGGTACGATTATCGGTTTGTTATTAGGAAAAAAATTTACTGAAAATTTAAAAAACACGATAATAGCCGGAATTGGAATTTTTACATTTTTTCTGGGCTGCAGCATGTTCTTAAAATCTGATAATAGTACGATCAGTTTGATCGGACTTGTTATTGGTACCTGTTTAGGTGAATGGTGGAACATTGAAAAGGGCCTCGAACAGCTTGGCGGAAAATTCCAACAATTTTCGGAAAAAGTTTTCGGAAAAGAGCGAAGTGGCGGAAAAGAGCGATTTATTCAGGCATTTCTTACTGCCACATTGCTGTTTGGAATTGGCCCGGTCAGCATCCTCGGATCCATCCAGGATGGATTATCCGGAGATTATAGCCTGCTGGCAATCAAATCCATTTTGGATGGAATTACATCCATCGTCTTTGCTTCTACCCTCGGTTTTGGCGTTGCTTTTTCTGTTATTCCAATTTTTATCTATCAGGGTCTTATCAGTTTATTAGCCGGTAATGCGCAAGCTTTGATGTCTGAGTCTATGATCGCAGAAATGACTGCGACCGGGGGAATCATGCTTGGCGCAATTGCACTTTCAAGCATGATGAACATCAAAAAAATTCGTGTATCCAGTATGATTCCTGCTTTGATTATCACACCAGTTCTTGTTTGGGTTATCGCAAGATTTTCTTAATATTATCTTATATTGAGTACGTAGACAGGTATTGATTCGCCGGTAATAAAAAAACCGGCTTTTTTATATAATGCAATTGCAGCCAGGTTGCGTGATGGTGTATTTACGGAAAAATCAGCTATACCTAATTCTTGATAATGCTTAATAAAATGATTCAACAATAAGAATCCAAGACCAGAATTCTGGATAAATGGATCTACAGCAATCCTGGATAAATGCGCAGAATGGTCTTCTGTTACCCCAAGCAAATAGCCAATGATTGTTTTTTCATTGTTTTCCGCGACAATTGCATAATCAGATTGCTTGTAGGCATTTATCAAATTCTTTTTCGTAAGTCGCCACAAAGGAGAGAAAGCTTTTTCACATAATATTGTTACGGAATTGATATCATCCATGTACATATTCCGGATCGTTATATCATTCGTTTCTGAAGGATTCATATTTGCTTTCAAAAGGTGACATTCAAGCTGCAAAAATTCCTCAAAAAAGCAATATCCATTGGAATTTAGGATTTCCTCAAATATTTTTGATGTTGGAAGCGATGCGATCAAAGGTTGATAAAAAAGAAAATGAGATTTCGCATAGGAATACAGAATGTTCCATCGTTTCCTTATTTTTTTGTAAGGATTTTTTGTGTAAAAAAATTGTATCCAGAAAACTCCAGGTGAATTTTCTGTAAATCCTAAAGCGGCAACCGCTTCTTCTTTTTCGATGAGGAGATAGCAATATCCCTCATTGATTATGGCATCTAAATCTAACCAATCCAAATGTTCCTGAATGAAAAAAGCTTGAAGAAGGAATTCCTCAAGCTTTTCTTTTTGATTGATTGATAATGTAATAATGCGCGAATCCATCTTGAAAATCTATCTTGAAAATCGGGAAACCAGATCTTCCAAGTCATCATTGGAATAGTAATAAATGGTAATTGAACCACCTTTTTTGCCGGGGTGAAGAGTGACTTTTGTTCCCATCAATTGCATTAATTGTTCTTCAATTTCTTTTAATTCCGCCATAATCGGTTTTTTATTTTTTATTTCGTTTGTTTTTTCTCCGGAAAGTTTTCGAACTATTTCCTCTGTTTGACGTACATTGAGATTTTGTTTAATGATCATTTGAAGAACTGAAAATTGTGCCTGTTCACTCGGTAAAGCCAATAAAGTACGAGCATGGCCTTCAGTAATCGAACGATTAGCCAAAGCACTTCGAACACATTCCGGTAACTTTAACAAACGTAATGTATTTGTTATTGAAACGCGATTTTTTCCGACTCTGCGCGAAATTTCTTCGTGGGTTAATTCAAAATTTTCCTCAAGATTCTTGTAAGCTTCTGCAGTTTCGAGGGGAGACAGATCCTCCCTTTGGACGTTCTCAATCAGCGCAAGTTCCAGCATCTCACGATCGGTTGCCTGCCTGATTATTACTGGAACCATGGATAGCCCGGCGATTTGCGCCGCTTTAAGCCTTCTCTCTCCGGCAATTAGGGTATAACGGTTTTCATCGACTTGCGTTACAATCAACGGTTGAATTATTCCATGTTCTCGAATGGAGTCAGCAAGCTCTTCTAATTCTTCATTTTTAAAATCAGTGCGAGGTTGGTGAGGATTTGACAAAATAGCACTTACTGGAACCATGTTGGCGGCTTCCTTCGATTCTGATGATTCAGATGATGGTAACAGAGCCCCTAATCCGCGGCCTAACCCACCTCTTCTTTGTGCATTCATCGAATAATCCTCCCCTGTCTCCTTAATTCAAAACTTGGATTCCATCTTGTACTAAAATTTCTTTCGCTAATGCATTATACGCTTTGCAGGCATTACTGTCTTTTGAATAAAAATTAATTGGTTGTCCATAGGAAGGAGCTTCAGCTAAACGGATACTTCTTGGAATGATGCTTTGAAAAACTTTATCAGGAAAAAACTTACGCACCTCATTAACAACATCGATTGCCAAACGTGTTCTTCCATCAAACATCGTCAGAACAACTCCCCGGACATTGACCGAAGGGAATGATTTTTTAACCTGATTGATCGTTGATGTCAATTGTCCTAAACCCTCCAGAGCAAGGTATTCACACTGAACAGGAATTATTACACCATCTTTGGCTGCTACTAATGCATTTATGGTCAAAATACTCAATGACGGCGGACAATCTATCAGGATGTAATCATAAAGAGATGCAATATGATCAATTGCGTTTTTTAATAAGCTCTCACGATGCTCAAAATCTATTAACTCAATTTCTGCTCCAGATAACGCAGGAGAAGACGGCAAAATTGACAATTGAAATTCTTTATTTCGAATGATTTGCGGACTAATTGGCGCCGATCCAATAAGAACCTCGTAAGTACCTTTTTTAATCTCATTTTTGTCTAAACCGATTGATGATGTGGCATTAGCTTGAGGATCCATATCGATAACAAGGACTTTTTGCCCTTGCGCGGCCAGCGAGGCACCTAAATTGATAGCGGTTGTGGTCTTTCCCACACCGCCTTTTTGATTAATCATTGTGTATATTTTCACAGAGGATTCAATCCTTTTTATCAAGTTGATATGAATTTACCTGGGCTTTATCCGTTTTGTAAACTTTTTGCTGTGGATTTCCACAAAACGGGCATAAATTCCATTGAAGTTCAAGAATTTTCCCGCATGTAATGCAGATTTTTTTAATTCTTGTGTGACATGCCGGACATAAAATCCAGTCATCTTCAATTGTGCGACCACATCCGGGACAATTTTGTTTCTTTTCCAATTCTTTTAATAACGCTTCTTCTTCCAAAGCGTTTTGATATTTTTGTTCAATTGTCTTGTTCGGACGAATGATCCAATAAATAATTATGCCAAAAATTGGCAACATGATAACCAATAAAAAGGATAGTAATCCTACAAACGGATCGCGTGAACGAGATCGAATATCTCTGATGACCCAGAAGATGGCACTCATCCATAAAGCGGCGATGAACGCCACTCCTAATGAGGTCAGAACCAAGATTATGTTATTAAGAATTTGCGGATCAATATTCATTCTGTTTCCTGAGTCAAAAAAATTATAGCATAAACAAAGATGAAAAGAACAGATCAAAAACGCAAATGAATACCGATTCTCTTTTTACGATGTAACGTGCGATAATCGCCAGAGACTCGAAATAATGTGGAAGTTCCAAGAACATAACAATATTTGTTTTTCTCGATCTTTAGAAACGTAATTGCCCCTAAAGATCCATTGGATATCCGTTTACGATTCTTCTTTTTCGATTTAGAACTCAGAAATTTCTTTAGCTCTCAATAAAGAATTTTAAATTTTCTATTTGATATATAAAGTACAATTTATATGCTTGGAATTAATACTATTTCGACCCATTTTTTGAAAGCAATCATTTATGTTAAAACATAATCAATTAAAAAATAAATGGATACTGTTCTGGTTTTTAACTGGAGTTGAGGGAATTTATTTTAGTTTTTCCATTTATTTGTTGCCTTCTGAAAGCAATACAAGCAGTATCTTTGGATTATCTATCTATCGATTTTTCCTTTTTATTTTTGTTTTGATAGTTTCCATTCTTTGCTTTTTATTTGTCTATTTCTTATTGAGGAAGAAATTGGACATTACATCGGAATTTGATAAAAAGATATTTCAGGTTACTTTTTGGATTTCGCTCCTCACCCTTTTTTTTGTATTACCTGCTTTTATTGTTATCCAATCTCCGATAGGAAAAATTGCATCGGTTCGATCGGTTTTTGAAAGATTACTTCCAGTGTTGCTATGGATGGTTGTTTATTCAGGACAAATGATTATTTTCCTCTTTTGGTGGAATATCAAAATAGGAAATATACAACTCTTCGTTCTGACCAAGAGAGTTATTACTATCAGCTTATTTTTTTTTGTATGCACTATCATTTTTATCTGGTTTGTTTTGAAGACCGGATTTGGCTTAGAGATTATTTCCGGCACTTTCTATCGTCAAGGAGTCTCTCTCTTAGAAGGGCAAATTATATTGCCCATTTTATTGTCAATATTTGCTGCTTCCGATTAATTTCCAAAAAAAAATCCATATCTTAATTCCATTGATTATCTGGATTGCTACGGCTATAATTTGGATTCGAACGCCTTTTGAAGGCAGAAGTTACTTTCTACCAGCACTTCGACCTCCCAATTATAATTTTTACCCTTCTTCCGATGCTGAAAACTATGATTTACTGGCACAAAGTATTCTCATCGGTAATGGCTTTCATAATGGAATGACTGTTGTTCGGCCATTATATGTCGCATTACTCACATTACTTCATTGTATTGCAAAAAATGATTATTTGTTCCTTACGAACTTGCAGATTATGATTCTGGCAATCTTCCCTATGATGATTTATCTGATTGGGAAGAACATACACCACCCTCTCAGTGGTCTGCTTGCTGCTGCATGGTGTATCTGGAGGGAGAAAGAATCAATCAGTATTACTCCGCTTGTACAAGTATCCAATTCCAGATTGCTTATGTCCGATTTACCGACAGCATTAATGATCTGTATAACAATCTATGCTGTCATCAAATGGTTTCAGGGGGATGGCCAAAAACAAATTATCCCGTTGATTGCAGGTGGTTGCTGCGGTGTCATCACTCTAGTCAGAACGCAATCAATAATCCTGATGCCTGCAATTATTCTCTTCAGTTGGATTCAAAAAAAAGTCTTTAAACAATCCGGAAAAAATTTTTTCAAAGGAACTGTATTTTTCTTGATTGGAGCATTCACGATTCTTCTACCCTGGAATATTCATAATCAAATTTTTCCGAATACTTCTGTAAACAACAACACATCTGAGATGAATTATCTTTACAAGTTGTATGAAGGATCCATAAACCAAAATTCAGAATCTTCAACAATATCCGAAGATATTTCTGAAAAGCCTTCTTTATTAGCAATGATCATGAAAAATCCCAAACCTATCTTTTCCTCAATAATTTCTCATTTTGCAAATAATGAAATTTCGACCTTACTGATCATGCCCGTACGAGAAGTTGATGCTGAAAATATTAATATGTGGTTTCATGATCCATCTCTCTTCTGGTATCGAGAGAGTTCAAAAGGCCCGCTTACAGAGAAGGGTATTCTCGTGGCCACCTATTGTCTGATAATCTGTTTGGGTATTGGATTTGCTGCAACAAAAACAGGATGGACTGGTTTGCTGCCATTGGGAATTCACATTTTTTACAATCTTGGAACATCTTTTGCAATGAATTCCGGATTTCGCTTTTTGTTGCCAGTGGATTGGATCGGGTATTTCTATTTTTCAATAGGAATTATTGGAATTATTTGTTTGCTGTTGGGACTTTATTTTCAAAATATTTGGAATTGGCTGAAACCTATTAAAAAGTTGACCGTTTTGAATATTTCTGGACATTTATCGACGAATAAAATGCTGATCACCATGTTTTTTTTACTAGTGATTGGATTTATTCTGCCAGTTTTGGATAAATTCATTCCCTATCGATATACTGCCGGTCCTATGGAAATACAACAATACAAACTCAAAACGGAAGGTCTTTCGTTTATTCTTGAAAATTATCCAAGTCTGACAATTACTGAATTGTTCGAGGAAAGAAAGCTGGAAATTGTTGAAGGGCGGGCTGTATATCCTCGGTATTATCCGGCAAACGAAGGAGATTCCGGCGCAAGTTCTTCTGTCAAGCGACCAACCGGTTTTGGAAGAATCGTTTGGATGTTAATTAACCAACGAATCAACACAATTTCTTTGCCTGTGTATAAATCATCATTGAATCAATTCATCCAGGATCCAATGGATGTTGTCGTAATCGGCGAACAAAAAAAAGATTATTTTGATGCCTGGATCATCATTGGGAAAACTGAAGATCAAACAGTTATTTGGGAATCATCATTTTTACGGAAAAAATAAACTTATCGGGATAATTCTATGCCATCCTTAATGAAAAGTTTTTTACAGAAAGATGATCATTATCTGCAGATTGTCGGAAAACTATGGCAACTCGATGTTATTGGATTTGAGAAAAAAGAAATAGCTGAAATGATCATTCATACGATCATTTCCGGAAACAATTTAATCGAAAAATTGGCTGGAGCGCCTTTTGAAACAAAACCGGTTTTATCCTATCTGATGCAGCAGAATGGGTCAGTCTTATCGAATATCTTTTTCGAAAAATTTGGTGAAATCAGAATTATGGGCGAACAACGTAGTTTGCGGGAAAAGCCCTGGTTGTCTCCGAATACGGTCACAGAATGGCTCTGGTATCATGGAGTGATTCAGATGAACATGCAGGGATTAAATAACCAGGCTGAAATAAAAGAATTCGTATACATCCCAGATGAAATTTTCAAAAAAATATCAAATTATTATGCATTGGAGAAAAAAAGCTTCTTTATGGATGAACTGATTGTTCGCCCGGCAGCTCCAAAAGAAGTTGTGTCGATTCAAATGGGTGACGATTCGATTTTAGATTTGGGATGCTTAATCATAGCCTCGGTACGGACAGGAAAACCCATCCAAAATTTACAGCCAATATTTGGAAATGAGAAAACGAGCTTTATTTATAAATTATTTGAAGAAATGGTGATTTTCCAGCATGCAGGAATTGTACATCCTGAGAATGCACAGGATTTCCTTCAAAAAAATCGCTTTGCTGCGCTTTTTCAAATGTTGTTATGTTGGGTTAACTCTACGAAAATCGATGATTTGAAGAATATTGCTGAATTGTATGTCGATGACCTCTTAAAATATTCACCTGTCGAAATTCGGAAATCAATTTTAGAACAAATTCAAAGAATCAAGTCAAATGATTGGTGCAGTTTTGATGGTTTTTCTGCCTCTATTCGGAAAATGAATCCAGCTTTCCTTCGACCAGATGGTGAAAATTCGCCTTGGTTAATTCGAAATACTACAAACAGCAAATTCAATGAATGGGTAAATATTGAGGGTGCATATTTACAATACTTGCTTCATTTTCCATTATTTTTGTTTGGCATGGTTGACATTGCCTTCCAGGAAAAATCAGAAGATACCTTGAGTCAAAAAATCAGCGCATTTCGAATTACGAAAATCGGCCGATATTTTCTTGACGCAATGCAAAAAAATATTGACTTTGAGAAAATTTTAAAAATTAGGAATACTGAAAAAGATATTCCAAAAATTTCGATAGATGGAAAAATAATTCTATCCAATAATACGCCAAGGATACTAAGATACCAAATATCCAGATTTTGTGAATGGACAAAATTAGAAAAATCTCGAAGTATTTTTTGTGTGACACCCGAATCATTGCGACAGGCTAAAGAAAATGGACTATTAATAAGTTCGTTCATAGGATTATTGAAACGTAGTATCGGAAAAGCTGTTCCAATAAAATTATTGAATGCCATTGATCGATGGGATAAAGTGGATACTCAAGCGACAATGTTTCATGCGCTAGTATTGACAGTCAATAATCCTAATTGGATCAATGTGCTGCTCAGATCAAAAGATACAGCTCCCTGGATTGAACAACGTTTAAATGCAAACACAATCATCATAAAATCAAAAGGAGAAAAAATAATTTACCGGGCGTTGATAGAATTAGGAGCGTTAACAGAAAAACATGAGTAAATCAAAATAAATTATTAATATAGTTATCTGGAGAGATATGATGGACGAAGAAAATACGAAAAAGAATCCGCCAAAATGGAATTATTCACTGATTGATCCTGAAAAAGCAAATCTTCTGAAAGATGCATTGCGATCAGTTTTAGATCCGGAATTAGGATATAGTGTGATTGATTTGGGACTTATTCGAAATGTAGAAGCAAATAATAATCAAATAATACTGACGATGATATTGACGACACCGTTCTGTCCATACGGGGGAATGCTAATTGAAGGAGTAAGAAAAACAGCTATGGATGCATTATCAATGGATGCGCACGTTGATTTACGATTTGATCCATGGAATCCAGATATGATGGAAGAAGGATTTGAGTTGGATTGGGATCTATAATGAAAATATTAAATATATGAATAAAAACAAACAATAACGAGTAAATCTTCCCTTATTTCGATCTATTGTTTATCTAAAGAAAATTTTTTGGGAACTGAATGAAATTAAAATAGTCGATAATGAGCATAAATATATAATTTATTATTAAAGAATTAATAAATTACTTTTAAATTTAATTTTTCATCAAAACAAATTTGAGTGTGGTAAAATTAGTCCGATGGTATGATTCGGATTTTTGCATCTGTTTCTTCCGATCATAAAAAAATTTATCTCAGATTTCTGAGATAAAAAAATAAGATAAGCGTGATCCAATAGTCACGGAGAAAGAAAGAAATGTCCAAACGAGTTTATTTTAATGATCTTACTTTACGCGACGGGCATCAAAGCTGCGCCGCTACCCGAATGACAACCGAACAATGTATGCGTGTACTCCCAATCATCAAAGATGCAGGTTACTATATGTTCGAATTATGGGGTGGAGCAACACTCGATTCAGCGATACGTTTCACCCGTGATGACCCTTGGGAAAGACTCGAAACGTTTCATAAAGAATTGGGCAGCGGTGACAAGATCCAATCCCTACTAAGAGGTCAGAATCTTTTTGCTTACAATCCATACCCCGATGATTTGCTGATTGCTTTTATCCGACAGAGTATCGAAAGTGGCAGTTCCAACATGCGCATTTTTGATGCTTTAAATGATATACGGAATCTGCAGATGGCAATCCTGGCAACCAAAGCATATGGCGGTAAAGTTGAAGCAGCAATGTCCTACACAACAAGTCCGGTCCATACAACGCAATATTTTATTGACTATGCAGAAGATCTTTTGAAAGAAGGTGTTGACCGGATAGCGATCAAAGATATGGCAGCATTACTTCACCCAAAAGATGCGGTCGTTCTTTTCAAAGCGCTGAAAAAAGTTGTAAATGTGCCACTGGTTCTCCATACACACTCAACAACCGGTGTTTCCCTTGTTAATATTGCGTTAGGAATCAAATATGGTATTGACAGTTTTGATACCTGTATTTCTCCCTTTGCTGGCGGCCCGTCACACTCCCCGATTGAAGTTGCTGCAGTTATTGCGGAAAGAATGGGATATGATACCGGTTTAGATAAAGAAGCATTAACAAAAGCACAGGATGAGCTACGTGTCATATTTGAGGAATTAAAAAGCTCCATTCCCAGTTTTGGTAAGTTCCGGAAAAAACCAGT
>JAPKMT010000023.1 GCA_026645735.1 Flexilinea sp. | reverse complement strand
CAGAAAATCAGCAGTTTTTGTATACACGGATGGCATCCGTGGTTTGTAATTTTCACGAAAAAGCGGGACGATGGGAATGGATGCGACCGCACATAAGAGAATAACCAGGAATACAGCAGTTCTATTTTTTGTATATTTTTTAAGAAAGTCAAAAATCTGCATTCCCAACCAGACAATCAGCATACAGACCGGCGGAAAACACAAGATGAAATAATGCTGATAATTCATCCCGGATAAACCAGCCAGAAATAATTCGATTGGAAGTGATATAAACGCCCACAATAAAATTCTCGGATGTTCGACTGATCCGAAAAAAATGACTTTTTTCTTATGCATTCTTCCAAAAAATTGGACAAAAATAATGACCCATGAAAAAAATCCGGCGAACAGAAAGGCGGATATTCCCGGCAGAAAAGTCAGTGTCGTAAGTCCGGTTGCCCAACGATTCGTCGTACTTTGTTCGGAGTAAATCAAATTATACAAAAAAGCAACATTCCAGTACTCCCGGATCGCACCCTTGGACCAGAAAAATAGAAGCCAAAGCCCATTAGTGGCGAGAAATCCTATGAGAAAAAAAATTCCCCGATGGATTATTTGTTTTCGGTTTTCTTTGCCTTGAATCCACGAAAGAATTTCCATTATAAAGAAAGTAATCCAGATACCGATTGTATTTTGCTTGCAGGTAAATGCCAATCCGCACAATATTCCCGATATGAATCCTGAAAAACGTGGTTTGACCGTCCAGAAGCTGGAAAAGAATAATCCCAACGAAAGCATCTGGAACAACAATGCATATTCTTCCGTGTAATTACCAAAATCGAAAACTCTGACGTAATGCAGAATGGTTAATAAGATTACCGTAATCGTTATGGATTCAGAAAATGTACGGGAAAGGAGTTTGAAAAAGATGAATGCGCCTGTAATTAATGCAAATAATTCCAACAACCAGATCCCCAGCAAGGATCCGTTTGCGAGAAACAAACCAAGTGCATCCAGATAGAAAACCACAGGTGGTTTATGGTCCCAAATTTCCAAATATGGAATTTTTCCATTCAGAATTTGCTGACCAATGTAAGAAAAAATCGAATAATCATAAGAAGGATAATAATTTTTCCGTAAAGGGATGAAAGCCCCCATAAGAATCAGACTGGCCATAACGATCAGAGCTGTCTGCCAGATTATCCTTCCTTGCCAAACAATCTGCTGGTAAGTTTTCCGAAAATTCTTTTTCGGTTTTGAGAGCAAATAGGAGAAAGTAATAGCTCCTTGAATAAGATAAAAACCAAAAAAAATCAGAGCAGGGACAGCCTGTCGAACATAACCAAAGATCCGGTCAACCGGTGCATGATCGTAATAAAATTGAGAAGCAATCGCGAAAGCGAAACTGATTATGCTGAAAAAAAATAGGATCAGCACTGTCTTTTCGCAAAAGAAAGCCTTTTGTACCGGGCAATTTTTATATAATTGCCCGTGATGTTTGAAAAGCCATAACCAGCCAGCGCACATCAAACACGAAACGAGAACGATTATCAGGATAAAACTGATTCTGACTGGGGAGAGTCCATCCTTAGCCGGTTTCCATAAAAATAATATTGCAAAGAAAGCTTCAAGAATTGTTAATAACGGAATAATGAGATGAAATGCCAGTTTTTTCATTATTTCGAATCATTGTATTGGATCGAATTGATAGATGACCGAAGGACTGATTTTCCCTTGCTCTGCAAGCCGGGAAAAATATTCTCCGGTTGTTTTACCGGCAGAACCATCTGTAAAAGTACATTCATCGTGAACGAACTTGATACGTTCAGTTTCATCTGCTTCTGGATGTTCCAAATACATATTAATGGCATCCTTCAATTGTTCCTTGTTGTAAACAACACGACCAGCGTGAGCGTTTCGAAAACGTTCATGGGTAGGCCACGCTCCGATTTCAGATAATGAAAGGCTGAATTTTCCCGGTTGATTCCATCCGCCAGGGGCATCGATGCATACACTGACAATCGGACGATTATGGATTGCTGTTTCAACGACCATCGTTGAATAAACCGTTAGAAAGACATCTGACCACGCCATCATCGAAGATTTTTCCGGCATATCCTCACCGGAATAAAATCCGAGATCTCCACCCAGTGCTACAGGCTCCACAAGATGAATATGTGATTTGTTCTCAATCAGTTTGCGAATTCGATTTGCTTCTCCTTCAAAAAGGGATCCGGCAAGAAAATGATTAGGATGAAGTCGAATCAATAACTGGCAAGGCTGGCTCAAGGCATCTTCAGAGACCAGTTGAACCAATGCTTCTATGTCCTGATAATTCGGAGAGAAAGTCACAAAACTGCAGGCAAATGAAATCAGTTTACGATCTGGATCCAACTGATGCATTCGAAAATATTCTTCCCGCGAAAGCTGCCATTTTTTCTGAAAATATCCGTCATACGTGGGAATCCCGCCAACATTTACTCGATCTTGATTCCAATCAGCACCGTCCGTCAGCTCCTGTTTTTGAATCTCTGACCAACAATTTGCCCATTGCATCGGTGCACCCGGCAATCGATAGCTGCTTGGATTATCCCATCCAATAACAGCCATACATGTGTCAATGCCTCTTTGTGAAGCTTCCCGCAACAGATAGCGGTCTAACCGCCACCCGGCAGTGCTGGCAATCACAAGAGATGGTGTATATTTTTCAAAGAGATCAGCATAAACGACGGGTGTATAGCGCACCTGCCTTCTTACCAGATTTTTTCGGGCATATCTGGATTTTCGCAGAATCCTGATATATCCTTTAAGTAAAGGCATCAGTAATTTACCGCGTTTCGATGTTTCATGACTCATTTGCCGCAAATGGCTGTCAATTGCGGTCGTATTGACTCTATCCGATCCGCCCATCCAACGCAAAAAATGCAGCCAATATTGGCGGTTGTGATCCACTTTTTTAAAATAATTTTTTAAGGTCTCCAGTCGCAATCCCTCAAAAAAAAGGTTATCCTCAGAAAATTTGGAACGAACCTTCTCTGTTACACCGTCATCAGTCAGGATGACAACACGGATACCATTGGATAACATCGTTTTAACAACATCTGTCTGCAAAAAATAAACCAACGCCAATCCATGATCTGCGCTGATGAAGACCGTTTTTTGATTTTTTTCTTTTTTTTCCATAGATTCGCTATTCATACTTTATCTGAAAATCATGATCCAAAAATCTCCCGGCTGGTTATTCATGTGAATTCAGCATAACAGTCCCCGCTGAGAGACGCTTTCAGTGTGTTTTGAGAATTTGACTCTATTTTGATCTTTGATCATAATACCAGTGAAAAATCTTATTGTACACACCCAGAAGTATTTTTTTGACAGGCGGGAGATCGATAAATCGATGTTCCACAGTTTTTTCAGGGATTGCTTGAGCAGCCGTGCTGGCGACATTTTCTGTTGTATTACTCATATTCATCGCAAATGGTTGCGCGGTCATCAATCGTAAATACCCTTTTTCATTCATCCGCATATCCAATTGTTTCACCTGGCCCATCGGACGATCCATTTGGAAGGGGAGAAATTCGGATAAGACACTGCGATATGCTGTAAATTGCCAATGAGATGCGCCAACCATCGCCTGAACTTCATGATAGGTCAGTAAATGATCTTCGCTGGAGTCATAATGCGCCCGGATTTCTTCTTCAGGTTGTCCGAGACTTAAATCAAATTCTCGAAAAATTTCATAAGGGACAAGTTGTCCATTCTTATGGTGAACACCTGCCTGATTATTAGCCCATTCAAGCGTGCTGCTGTAATAATCAGGATTGGTTCGAAAAGGTCTTGCTGTCACCATACCGACATGGGGGTATGTTTCCAAAATTTTCAGGCTGCCTGATAGCCAGCCTGGAGAAAACAGGCAATCGTTGTCGGTATAAGCGATAATTTCACCGGGTGCACCTTTCAGAATGATATTCCAGGCGCCACCTTTACCCAAATTTTTTTCAGAAAAAATAAGGTATTGGATCTTGCCCGACTTCTGTTCATTTAACAAGTATGCTTTTATTTCATCGCAGCTTCCATTGTCGAAAACCATCAGATCATAATCGATATCCGTTGTGCTGTTTCGAATACTATTTAAACAGGCTTTCAGAACTTCAGGCATTTCGGCATAGAAACCACTGATGAACGGGATATAGTTCAAGACTGCCACAGTTACCCTGGCAGGTTTCGCTACATCCTTCACAAATTTTGCAGGATTTTGTCCCAGTCGCATGGTGTCTCCCTTGTATTCCGTATCATCCGTCGATGTCAGGAATTCTCCTGATTTTTACTAAAGTGTCTGCGTAATTCACCATACGCTTTCTTTGGATGAAATACTGCAAAAGCAGCATCTCCCAAAACTCTTGATTTTAAGGTTACCAGCGGGAAAATTTCGATTTCTCTTAATATTTTCTTATTTGTCAGTTTGGGGCGGGTTAAAGATCCATCTTTTTTCATCTTCCAGTCACAATCCAGCAGGGAAAAAACCGTTCGTTTTCCTCCAGCCAGTTTCACATTCTCAAAAGATTCCTGCTGACGGTAATGAGGCTGTCCTCCTGGAAGATGTGCATAATCATGGTCTTGATGGATAATGTCAATAGAATTAGAACAATCAATCAGTTTCCAGCCATTCATCCTTGCTTCATATAGCATCCAGTTGTCCCAACCGGATCGACCGATTGCAAAATCAGGTAATTTCATAAAACAGGTTCTAGGGAATACAAAATAATCACTACCTCCTGCCGGATGGCGTCTGCCGCGACTTTTCAAATCCGTCTGGATCCGATCAACCCATCCTTCAGAAAAGTTGATTTTTTCACGGATATCTAAATCCCAGCGCTGCCCGACCAGTAAGAACTGTTTCTCGTATCGTAATAATTTTTCGGAAATTTCCAGAAAATTTGGAAGAAGAATGATATCGGCATTCACATATGCCATTAATGGGGAGATAGATGTTTCTCGGGCTAACAAGAAAATATCGCTCAGTAACGGCGTCCCGGATGCATTTCGATTCACATGCGGAATATAGCGGACCTCCAAATCAATGGATGCTTCTTCCACGCCGGGATCATCGCCAATCAAGACAACATCCACCTCTTTTCCAAGTTGTTTCCATGATTGAATTGCATTCCATTGAATTGTTGCGATATGATTCCTGGTGAAGGCTTTTGGAGATATAAAAATTGTCATCAAACTCATGTCTTTTTCAAGCTCCTTTCATCCACAACATCAACCTGTTTTGCATGAGTAGATTCATTAATCCGTTCCAAATCCGGATTTTGTTCAATGATTTTTAATACATCATACCATGAAGCTTGCATGGGATCTGATAATCTTTTAAATATTTCTTGCAAGAGTAAATAATCATCCGGTGTATCGATGGTCCAGCGATGATTTCCAAAGTCCGGATCATGATCCAGAATTTCGACTTTACAACGACCTTTAACAGAATAAAACCATGGCATCACATGTTCCCGCTCAAAAGGTTCCATCGTTTCATACCATGCTTTCTCAAGGTTCTGAAAACTGACGACTTCCACATCCAGTCCGACGGGAAATGTTCGATGCCAGGGCGGTGGCAGACGATTTGCAGAAAAATCTGCTCCTGATTTGAGGAAAAGATGAATCGTATCGTCGATAACTGCAGGATCAATCAACGGACAATCTGCAGTGACGCGCACAATCAAATCACAGTGAACGTGTTTGGCAGCCTGATAAAAACGGTCCAGAACATCAAACTCTGATCCGCGAAAGCAACCTACGCCATTCTCTTGACACCAATTTTCAATTGGGTCATCTGTCATATTCACAGTTGTTGCTACAAGAACTCCATCAATGAATTTCGCCTGCGCCCCACGGCGCACCACCCATTCGAGTACCGGTCTGCCCTGTAAATCTAATAAGACTTTTCCCGGCAATCTGCTCGATCCCATTCGAGCCTGGATTATCAATATTTTCTTCATGCGTACTTTCCGGAATTCACCATTTTAATTTTTCCTCATACATCAAGAGATTTTTCCTTTGCAGGAACGATCTCGCTGTGTGTCATTTACTATGATCATCACCAATTCATTTTCACTTGCTTTGCAACAAAATATGAACATATCTTCATAAAACCGGTTAAGTTCTGCTTTTTGCTATTGCAATTGCCTGTTCATACGCGGTTGTCAATAAATATTTATTCTTTTCCCAGTCAGCATTCTCGTCCACCATGCGTCGCGCAGCTTTTGCGATTGTATCCAGTTTTTCCTGATTATAATAACAATAGAGGATTTTTTCTGACAGCATCTGTTCATTATTGGTCTCAAAAAGAAGACCCGTTTCACCTGTTGTCACCCATTCAAGATTACCTGGAATAGCAGAAACAAGCACCGGAACTTCAAATGCCATCGCCTCAAGCAGAGACACGGATGTTCCATCCGTAATCGATGCACTTAGATAAAGATCGGATGCGCAATAGTAATCCTTCAGTTCATCATTCTTTTTTCGTCCAATCCAGAAAATACGCTTCTGAACATCCTCAGGAGCTAAGGATACTATTTGCTGCAGCATATTTTTTTGGCTGCCATCCCCTATTAATAACAGCTTTAAGGATGCGATTTTTTGCGCAGCCAGCAAAAAACCTTTCACAATGGTGGCAACGCTGTAATTTGGCTCCATTGTTCGCAAACTGATAAGAACAAAGTCGTCCTCTTGTGCCAGTTTCTCTCGAATGGAACTTTTTTCACGAACCAGTTTCTTCAAATCAACACCCCAGGGAAAAATCGTTGCATGGGCAGGATTCAATCCCAGAGATGCAGCCATATCGCGTTCTACATAACAATCGCCTAAAAACCAGTCCGCATTTTGCAATGCAGCTGCGGTCGTCGCTCTCATTTCGGCACTGATTTCGATGTCATGCATAAGATCAAAACCCCAGGACATCGCGGCATGCGGATGCAAGTCCGCTTTCGCTGCAAGCCAGGATACATCCGGAAGCGGTCCGGTATGAATTACATCCGGCCGGATTTCGTTCCAGATTGTTTTCAAATCATGGATGACATCAGGATCATTTGCAGGATTTCGATGTAACTTTCCCCACTTCCAGTCAACCAACCGCACTGAGTCAGGAAGATTTCTGCGTTCCAGATTCTGACCCCGATCTTCCAGTCGCAAGTAATAACACTCATGGCCTATTTCAGTTATTGCCTTTAAAAAGCGATAATCATGTGGTGTATAGTCTCTTGAAAAAAATAAAACTTTCATAAATTTATGAAAAAAACTTTCTGATCCTATAGGAGAATTTGAGTTGACTTTTCCAGCAACATTGGCGTCCATACGCAATCTTGCTTTGGTTGATTTATCCCAGCAGGCTCCAATTGATTTCTTTACCAAATGGAATATCCACCAACGCTTTCATGCCAATTACAGCAGAAATCTCCGGTGGTTTGATGGCTCCCGGGACGGCAGGGCGCAATACATCAATCATATCCCTTGAAAAAACTTCACCTGCTTTAATGTCGCGAGCTGCACGGAGACAGCGCCTCTGGATTACCGAAGTTTCCAATTCATTCTCGTTAACATACTTTTCTGGAGAACCCAGCGCTTTCTCCAACTGGCGCGTATTTTCGATCATTGCCGCCCAGGAGACAGGATTCATCGCAAATTTATGATCCGGACCTTCTCGATTGTTGTCATCCGTAAAGTGCTTTTCAATCACACGGGCGCCGAGAGCTACTGCGCCTAAAACGGTTGAATGTCCGGGTGTGTGATCGGATAATCCCAAAATCAAATCCGGCCAAATCGCCGCATAAGTCAGCAAAACACGCAGATGAATATATTGAAAGTTTTCAAGGCTGGCTGTATAGTTGGTATTGCACTGCATTAAAACCAGTTGTGAATTTTTCGAAAGGATTGTGTGAACTGCACGCTGCACATCGCACAAATCCGAGGCACCGGTTGCCAGCAAAACCGGTTTGCCTTTTGAAGCAATTCGCTCCAATGATTCAAGCCAGTCGATATCTCCGGATCCGATTTTATACACTGACATGTACCCATCCAGCCAGTCGATCGATTCAAAATCATATGGGGCAGAGAAATATTCAATCTCCTCTTTGTCGCATGTTTCTCTTAATTCGGAAGACCAGCGATCGGGTACCGAAGCATCCTGATAAACTTCAAAAACGGATTTTTTCCATTTTGCCTGATGGGATTGCTGCCCGCCCATGGTTCGGAAACCGTAATCGGAGACAATTTTTTCAGCTTTAAAGTTCTGAAATTTTGCGGCATCAGCACCATTTTCTTTTGCAATATGAATTAATTGTTTTGCCCGATTCAAATCGCCATCATGGTTGGCAGCAATATCAGCGATGAAATATACAGGGTCATCAATCCCGATTGTTTTGTTACCGATTTTTATTTTATTCATAATTCATCCTGTTTACGGTATAAGATTTCTGATGAATTGATTTGTTCATTGAGTAATTCTTATAAGATAAAAGTTTTCGATTTGTATCCCTCAGCTATTATGGAGGATAACTTCAGGAAGGATTATCCCTTTGCAAGATCCGTCTTTAGAATCCAGTCTTTTTTAATAATTCCGGCAGTCCATCCCGATATGCCTGATAGAAATTTTCAAGGCTCTCCATTTGCGTCGGCAGACTGACTCCCAACAACCGCTGCAGTTTATCAGTATTCATAATCAAATTGGGTGAACGTTTTGCGGCCAATCCGCTGTCTTTCCACGAAACCGGAGAAATTAATGACGCATCCAATCCAAACCGTCGTGCAATGGATACTCCAAACTCATATTTGCTTTGATAATCAGAACTGAAAACATGATAGATACCGGAAGCTTGTTCGTGGATCAATCGATCCAGGATACGAACAAGATTTTGAACGTAAAGCGTACTGAAAAAAACATCAGTAAATCCCATCATCGGTTTTTTTTGAATCAGATTTTGGAAAAAAATCTCTCCCAGACTTCGGTTTTGTGCCACACTCCAACCATAGAAATTGACACGGGCTACCAAAGCATCCGGATTCTGATCCATGACATTCTGTTCTCCCAGTAATTTTGTCTGAGCATAAACATTGTTTGGGTTTGTTCGATCCTCTTCATGATAACCATTTTCGCCGCAATCCACGCCGTCAAATACTGCATCCGTTGAGATATGAATGAAACGAATTTTATTTCTTCTGGCTTCGAAAGCAATTTTTCCAGGGACAACACCATTAATATAATGTGCCTTCTCTTGATCTTTTTCACAGGCATCAATATTCGCCATCGCAGCACAATGGATGATCACATCCGGCTGTACTTCAGCAACCAGCTTTTCAGCGGTATTTTCCACAAAAAAATCCCCCTGAATTAATTCAAAGGGAGTTTGATGCATCCGCTTCTGATTGAAAACACCTGTCACTTGATAAGCATCTCTCAGCTGTAAAGCCAGATTTAAACCCAGCAGGCCGGAAGCTCCTGTTACCAGCAGTTTTTTCTTGCTTGCCGGTAAATCGGTGGATGCCATGGTGTGTTGTTGACTCATTTAGGATGTCCGTTATCAAATGCTTCTTTAAAAGGAGCAATCATCCGTTTAACACCTTCCAAATTGAGCCATTCCGAATTATTATCACTGGAATAATGGAATCCTTCTGGCAGCGGTTTGCCAATTTTTTCCCATTCACGACCAAACCAGGTGGTTCCGGTCGGCTGCACTACAAACATATCACTCAGTTCAACTGAGTTTCGTGCCTCATCCTCAGAAATCAGAACTTCATGCAGTTTTTCTCCCGGACGAATGCCAGTATACATAATTTGTGCTTCCGGAGCGATGGCTGTCGCCAGATCCTTAACCGCCATACTGGGAATTTTCGGAACAAAAACTTCACCTCCATACATCTGTTCTGTGCAGCGAATGACAAAATGGACGCCATTTTCCAGAGAAATCCAGAATCGCGTCATCCGTTCATCCGTTACCGTCAACGTGCCATTTGCACTTTGCCGCAGAAAAACCGGAACTACAGATCCGCGACTGCCAACCACATTTCCGTATCGAACACAGGAAAAGCGCACGGTACGACCGCCTGCATAAGAGTTACTTTGAATAAAGAGTTTTTCAGCAGCCAATTTTGTAACCCCATACAAATTTAGCGGATTAACTGCCTTATCGGTGCTAATTGCGAGAACTTTTTTCACACCGGCGTCAAGAGCGGCTTCAATGACATTTTGACTGCCAAGAATATTTGTTTTAACAGCTTCCATCGGATTGTATTCACAAGCAGGAACCTGTTTTAACGCAGCAGCATGTACCACAATATCCACTCCCTCAAAGGCTCGTTTCAACCTGGGAAGATCGCGAATGTCACCAAGAAAATATCGCAAACTTGGATCGTCATAACCTGAGATTTGCATTTCGTATTGTTTTAATTCATCTCTGCTGTAAACGATAATCTTTGCAGGATGATATTCATTCAACATCGTCCTGATGAATTTTTTGCCAAAAGAACCGGTCCCGCCAGTAATTAAGACTACTTTATTTGTCCAGTCCATTCAATTCTCCTTCAAGATATTCCGAATCCAACTGAAAATTATGAGTTTTCAGTCTTACAATTTTCAATTTTTTTTACAATGATCAACGGATACTGACCATATTCACCATAAAATTCAGGTCTTTTTTCTTCATTTCGGAACAAGATACGCAGAGCAAGTTTGCCATAAGGCTGATGAATCATCGCACGCAGCCAGCGAACACTGACACTTCGCCAGCACCTGATCTCAACCGACAAGGTTTCCGGAAAACGTAATGTGTTTTTAATCCAGGCTGCATCCAATTTCTGCACAAACGTTCCTGTAGCCTGAGAAGCATTAGCATCGATTTGCTTAACTTTTTGTTCTTTTTTCCGATCTTTTCCTCGAAGTCTTGCAGCAAAACGGCCGATTTTCTCCATTGTTCCCATCGTATTTTGCCATTTTTTCATCATTCCTGACTCTGTCCAACCATTTACCACCACTGCAGTTCTTTTTGGCGCCAACACTCGAATTAAATCCAGCCAGGCTTTTTTTTGCTCTTCCAATGGCAGATGATGCAGCGTGTGAAGCGAAACAATTCCATCAAAAGCTTGTGCAGAAAATGGGAGATTGGCAACATCAGCGACCACAAAAAGACCGTGGGCGCCAATTTTTTTCCGAGCTTCTATCAAAGCGGTAATGGAGATATCCGCACACACTCTTTTTTCAAAATTCATCGAATAAGTCAGGTATTCAGGGTATTGAACCGGACCTGATCCGGCATCCAGAAAAAATTTTCCGCCGGCTGAAAAATAGGGGGTGATCCGCATATGGCAACGGTGAATATATTCAGCAGAAACCGGTCGCAAGTCTTCATACCGAGCATTTTGATAATATCCATCAGACTCTTTCTTCCAGCCAATCTGGTCATAAAATGCACGTACGTTCTGTTTAATCTCAGGGTCGTTCATTATTTATCCATTTTGTCGGCAAAAATTTCGGTCCAATCTAATTTTTTCCCGATCAGATACTCGAAGCTGGTTCCATATTCAATTTGTCCTTCTTTGCTCAATACATAAGAGAAAGGACGTCTGTCAAAATCATCCCACATTTTCACCAGATGCCACGGGAATGGTCGTGCATACTCGAAGAAGAAGGAATAAGCATAAGCCCATGCCTGCTTTACCTGGATTTCACTCAGTGAAGCTTTCTCAGGATCATCCAGCATTCCACCCAAAATCTTATAATAGCTGACCCAGTTTTCCGGATCAAATGTAAATCCTCTTCCACGATAATGGGTTTGTCCGGCAACGATTACCGGCACTCCACTCATGGACATTTCAAGACCCATCGTCGTTGTGTAAACCAGACCCAGACGGGCAATATCCACCAGATCATAGGAATTGGTCTTGTCCGTCGGAGTTATCAGATGAATATGTTCCGGCAGTTTGGGCAGCAGATTACGAACGACATCCACCATGGACGTCCCATGTGTCAATTGCTCTCCTGGATGTACACGGATCACCAATTGAGCATCGGTTCGTTCCACAAAATATTGAACAGTCCGTTCGATCCATTCAGCCATATTTTTTGAAAAAGTATGTCTCCCCAGTGTTAGGCTGTCGCCTAAAACATTTGTTGCTAAAAAAACAATCGGACGTTCATCTAATTTTAAAGTTTCGCGAATTTTTTCACTCCCGACGCGATCACTTCCCTGCCAGCGTCGTGAGAAATTCTCCCAAATATTGGCATGTTGCCTGGCACCGAACATCGCTTTAACTTTCTCAAGTTCCTCATCAGTGACCGGTATATTCTTTCGTATTTCCCAAAGATCATCCGTTTCCTGACGCATCACCTCGCGATTTTGTGCAATCCAGATTCGTTTGCGCTGTTCACCAAATTCATAGGTTGTCACCGGTATATTCATCCATTTTGCAATTCGATACGCAATGCCCATTTCCTGAATTGTGCCGTTGGGTATGATCACGTAATCCGGCCGATTGTTCTTCAACCAGGTATATAAGAGCCTCGCAAATGATTCATTTCGTTCCATTCGCATCTTAAATAACGGATCCGTCCGATCAAACTCTTCCACCTGAAGCGTATATTGCGTATCATAAGTACTAACCTCTTCAATAATGTGATGCAGTTCTTCCGGAATGGAATTATAGGAAGGGTGAATCGGTAGGAAAGACACAACATCCATATACTTCACAGCATCTTCAAAAACTTTCTTTGTATATAAGTCTTGCCGGCGCAAATCAAATTTATTAATTGGTTTTTGCCACTCTGCATAAGGAAGATAACCAAATGTTACCTGATGTCCCTTCGCTGCAAAATAGAGAGAAACAGTAGCAGCTTGTTCGACCCAATAATGGAGCGATGTAAAAACAAATATTTTTTTCGGTTTCTTTTGTTCAGTTTTAAATTGTTCAATATCCTTGAGAATTTGCGGCAGCCGGGCTTGAATATTCTTCAGAGAATAACGGGTTCCAGGTTCACCTTTATTCTTTAATTGGAAATAAAATTCGGCTGTTAAGGGGATTTCACCCAGAATTTTGCTGATGGTTTCTTTATAAGTCGTTTGCATTAGTTTTTCGCCTCTATTTCCCATGATAATCTTGGACGAACTAATCCGGTGCGTGGTTCCGGCCATTGCGTTCCCGGCGCTCCAGTGCCATCCACATGAAATACAAGCGCTTGTTCGTCGTGAAAAAAACGCTTGATTTTAAAAGTACTCGCATTTACACCTAAAACAAAACGTCCCTCATTCAGGTAATCTGCCGGAATCACACATCGGCTGATATAGGTACCTTTGTCACGTACACTGAATTCCTCGAATCTTGCTGAATCATCGACATCAAAAGAAGTAAAGATGAATTCACCCCGAACACTGATCAGATAGATTCCAACCCGCAATCCTGTGATCGGTTCATCCAATCGATATTCAAATTCAATAGAAAACGGTTGTATTGAACGCACAGTATCTGAAATATCACCCTGATAATTCAGTATTCGGATTGCCACGGGAACAAAGGGAGCGGCTTCAGCAGGAATTTCATCAGGAGTCCATTCACGGAATCCTTCCTGTGAAAAACCGTGTGAAAGATAATAATCCACGGCCTCTCCAGACGGCGCCTGCATCACAAGATTGCCTTTTTCCAAAACAATTGTTTCCTGTGTCAGCCGAAGAATGGCTGACATGTTATGACTGACAAATAACACGGTCCTGCCTTGATTGGCGACATCACTCATTTTTCCAAGGCATTTCCGCTGAAATTCAGCATCTCCAACAGCCAGGACTTCATCGATCACCAGAATTTCCGGTTCGAGATGAGCGGACACTGCAAAGGCAAGACGCAGATACATACCGCTTGAATATCTTTTTACAGGTGTGTCAATAAAATCTTCCACTTCTGAGAAGGCAATAATTTCATCCATTTTTCGAGAAATCTCACCATGTTTCATTCCTAAAATGGCACCATTCAAAAAAATGTTTTCTCTTCCCGTCAATTCAGGATGAAAACCGGTTCCGACTTCCAACAAAGATCCAACTCTTCCGGATATGACAGCAGATCCGACAGTGGGTTCTGTCACTCTGGAGAGAATTTTCAATAATGTACTTTTTCCGGCTCCGTTGCGACCGACTATTCCCAGTGCCATTCCTTTTTCTACATTAAAGGAGATATCTTTTAATGCCCAGAAAGAGTTTGCATCAGTCATTTTTCCATGCAGACGTTTTTTTGGTTTGGTTAACGTATCGATTAACGTCTCCCGAAAAGTTCGATAAGAGGCAGGGGCAGCACCGATTCTGTATCTCTTGCCAATATGACTTACAATGACTGAATTTTGAGGCACAATTTTCTCCCCTATATAAGATCGGCGAACTGTTTTTCCATCCGCCGGAAATAAACCAATCCACTGACCAGGATCAAAATTGAGATGATTGAACTGAAGACTATGCTTTGTACAGGCACTGCAGCATAAACACCCAACAATGAGGAACGGAAACCATTGACGACACCCACCATAGGATTCAGGTTGTATATAAACTGCAATTTTGGATTAGAAATCATTCCCGACCCATATGCAATCGGTGTTAAATACATCCAAAGCTGACAAAGGAACGGGATGATATACCCGATATCCCGATACAAAACATCCATGGCTGAAAACCACAAGCCCACACCAAAGGCGGTAACAATCGTCAACAAGATGTAATATGGAATCAAAAGCGCGTAAATGTTAGGTGAATAGTGATAATAAATCATCATGAAAATTAGAATCGGACCAGCAACAAAAAAATCCACAATGGATGCCAACACGCTGGAAAGCGGCAGAACAACCCGTGGAAAATAAATCTTCGTGATCATATTCCGGTTTGTAACCAGGGAACGGCTGGCATTTCTCAACGAATTTTCAAAAAGCTGCCAGGGAAGCAAACCCGCCAGTGAAAACAATGGATAAGGAATGCCATCAGAAGGAACTCCGGCTAAACCGCCAAAGAATATGGAAAAAACAACCATGGTCATGACAGGTTGGATAACCGCCCATGCAACACCCAGAATTGTTTGTTTGTAACGGACTTTCAGGTCCCGCCAGGTCAGAAAAAAAATCAATTCGCGTGATCGTATTAATTCTTTTAAATCGACGATTTTCCAACCTTTAGAAGGCTGAATCATCGTGATGATCGCTTCAGGTACATTTTTTACATTCAAAATATTACTCCGAATCAGCCTTTTTTCAATATCGTATCGCGGTTCGATATGTAGTATTCAATTGTATTTTTTAATCCCGTATCAAAATCCATCTTTGCAGAAAAGCCAAAAAATTCTTTTGCCCGGGAAACATCCAGTGCCCTCCGTGGTTGTCCATTTGGTTTGGTCGGGTCAAAGACAATTTTCCCTTTGAAACCGGTCATTGTTACAATTTTTTCAGCCAGATCCCGAATGGAAATTTCGGATCCGGATCCGATGTTAACCGGTTCCGAACCGTCGTAGAACTCGGCAGCCATGACAATTCCTTCGGCTGCGTCACCGGCATAAATGAATTCGCGCGTCGGCGTTCCATCTCCCCATATGACCACTTCCGAATCCCCATTCAGTTTCGCTTCATGGCACTTGTGAATTAATGCAGGAATCACGTGGGAAGAGCGCGGACTGAAATTGTCGCGTGGCCCATATAAATTGACTGGCAGCAGATAAATGGAATTGAAACCATATTGCTGTCGATAGGCTTGTGACTGAACAAGCAACATCTTTTTCGCCAGGCCATAAGGCGCATTCGTTTCTTCCGGATATCCATTCCAGAGATCGGATTCTTTAAACGGGATCGGTGTATATTTTGGATAAGCGCAAATTGTACCAACTGCAACCATTTTTTTGACACCAAAGTTCCAGGATTCATGAATCAGTTGCACTCCCATCATGAGATTATCGTAAAAGAACTCAGCAGGATGCTCCCGATTTGCACCGATTCCGCCCACGTTAGCTGCCAAATGGATAATTACATCCGGTTTGGAATCTTCCAGCATTCGCTTGATATCAGCAACATTAATCAAATTGTAATTTTTTGAGGCAGGAATAAAAAAATCATGAATACCGCGTTTTCGCAAACTTTCCTGAACAAATGATCCTAAAAAGCCGGAACCACCAGTGATACAAATCTTCTTTCCTGAGAGCGGAGAATCTTCCGTCATATTTGTGTCCTTAACCTTCCATCAGAAATTACTTCAAATTATCCGGGATTGTCAGAATAAGTTTTAACCCCTGGATATCAACAACCGGCAGCTTCATTTCATTTTCAACAGCCGTTTTCTGATCAATGATTGTAAAACCATATTCTATTCCGGTCAGTCGGCAGATCTCAGCGACATCACCATCCCCGTTAAGGATCAATGCACTATATTGTGCTTCAGAACATTGATCCAAAACAGTTTTCATTCGTTGTCGTAATAATCTATATAGCTGAAAGGAAGAATGAATATAATCGAAAGCCAGACGTGTACGGAGAGCCAAACCTTCAGGAGTGATAATATATTTGAGCTTTCTGCGCTCCAACCGCTGGATCTTCAAGTAGCCCTTATCCACCAGCCGCTTGACATGCCAGTTTACAGTTCCTACGGCTACGCCAAGTTTGTTCGCGAGAATTGCCTGAGTAGAATTCGGGTTCTCTTCAAGCAATTCCAATATATCCAGGTCCTTCAGATCTTCATTGTCGTTATATCCCTGATCGGGGCTCAAAATCGTCATAGGCATCTAATATTCAATAGCTGAATTATACCTTGTTTTCAACGAAGGTCAAGGTAAACCATTCAGTTCTGATCTGACAGGGTCATTCGTCTTGTTATTCAAAAACAAATGTCATGATATTTATTGTTTTTTTCTCATCACAAAAATCGCTGCATCGAAAAAAATAATTACATTATATTTTTTTCTCCCGATCGAGATTCTTATTCAACTCTAATTCTTCATGACCATCAGGAAAAAAAGCCTAAAAAAACTATGGTTTAAACCGGTAATGTTTTGGTCATAATTCATATGTAAAAGTTCTTCTCAGATTAAAATCAACAAATACAGGGTCCAATTTATCAGTCAATTTATAGGGAAGAGAGCATAAGATGGAAATTCCACAAGATTTAGATAATCAGATTGTCCAATGGCGCCGTTTTTTTCATCAAAATCCTGAAGTCAGTCTCAAGGAAATATCAACAACACAAAAAATTAATGAAATTTTAAACTCCTTCCAAATTCAAACCTATTCCATTGGTTCGACCGGTATCTGCGGAATGGTCATCGGTGAAAATGGGATCACAGACACAACAGTCTGTTTGAGAGCAGATATTGATGCGTTATGTATGGAGGATCAGAGCAACAGTACCTCTCGATCCATGAATCCGGGTGTCGCCCACGCCTGTGGACATGACGGCCATACCGCTGCGCTTCTGGGAGCTGCATGTTTACTGCAGCATAATCGATCCCAGTTTTCCGGCAAAGTGAAATTAATATTTCAACCTGCGGAAGAAATCTGTGAAGGAGCAAAAATTCTTGTCCAAAAAGGTGAGTTCGATGATATTGCTTGTACACTTGGAATTCATCTCATGCCGACGCTCGAGTATGGAAAAATATGTTGTGCAGATGGCCCGGTAATGGCAGGTTGTGATTATTTTCAGATTAAAGTCCAAGGAAAAGGAGGACATATCAGCACCCCGCACCTGGCGGTAAATCCATTACTTGCCGGAGCTCAGATTCTGAACAGTTTCCAATCAATCATCACACAGCAATTTTCACCATCTGAGGAGATATTGATAGGAATTGGGAAGTTCTCAGGGGGGACACAGTACAACATTATTCCGAATGAAGCCTGTATGGAAGGAACTATTCGATATTACAACCCAAAATCCCAATTGCATGCTCAGAAAGCGATTCGTGATATGGCAGAGAATATTGCCAGAGCCTATCATACAGAGGCAGTAATTGATTTTAAAGAATTTACACCGCCGGTGATCAACCCGGGGGATCTTTCTGTATTCGGGCAAAGCGTTGCTGCAGAAATTGTAGGTAAAGAAAATGTCGTTGTAAAATTCGAAAAATCGCTGGCAGGAGATGATTTTGCCTTTTATCAGCAAAAAGCCCCTGGATTATATGTGAAAATCGGATCAGCCAATCCGGACAAACCGGAAACCTGGCACCCCCTGCACCATCCTGCCTTCGAGATTGAAGAAAAAGCGTTATCCATTGCTGCCAGATATTATGCGGAGTTCGCATTACGATACTTCCGTTGAAATATTCACCGATCCACTCAGGTATTTACGCTGTTTGATATATTTCCTCTCTCTATTCGAAATGCATGTCCCTATTTCGAATTGCGAAAATGTAATAAGTTAACTTGACGAAACATCTATTCTTTTTATAATACCTGCATGTTTAACTTTAAAAACCAGTTATATATTATTATGTGCTTGTGTACCTGGCGGGGAATTCCTTTTCTGAACAGCTTTGGCTGATGTTGATGCAACTTTAGACAAACTGACGAACGGAATTCCTCGTTATTTTATTGGCTGAGAAGTCCGTTCGTTTTTTAATTTAACCAATATCATTGAGATGGAGGCATGCGAACGGGAGATTATCGGACTCAAAAAGAAACGAAGGAGTAAATCATGAAAAATCGAAAGCATCTTGTTTTAATCTTGTCCCTGTTAGCTGTATTGTTCGGCACTATTGCAGTGCCTGCCCAAAGCGAAACCAACGCTTTGACAATCGGAATTTCAGTCGAACCCATATCGTTAGATCCAGCTGGTGGATTATATATACCTGAACAATTTTTAATTCAGCAAATCTTCGATCCATTGATTGCTGCTGATCCAGCATTAAATCTACATCCGGCATTGGCAAAAAGCTGGGAAGTAAATGAAATGGGAAGCGAATTTTCTTTTCATCTGAGAGACGATGTAAAATTCCATGATGGTACAAAATTTACCGGGGAAGCTGTAAAAATCTCCTTCGATCGCGCAGCAAAAGGATCCACTGTTGCAGCAGCAGCCCCCACAATTTTTTATGATTACATTGAAACACAAGTCGTTGATGATACAACCGTCATCGTAAAATTCTCTTCACCGCATGCAACATTTCTGCAAGATCTCACTCGCCCCTGGCTGATGATCTCATCACCTGCTGCCATCGAAAAACATGGCGAGGATTATGGACAGTATCCGGTAGGTACAGGGCCCTTCATTCTGAAAGAATGGGCAGCTCAGGACCACATTACACTGACAAAGAATCCAGATTATAACTGGGCATCTGATTTTTATGTCCATACCGGTCCGGCTTTGTTAGATGAAATAACCTTCCGTTTTCTGCCGGAACAGGCAACAAGAATTGCAGCGTTCCAATCCGGTGAAGCATCAATTGTACAGGATCCCTCATACCTGGAAGCATCTCAGATGACAGCAGATCCGAGCGTACAGCTCTTTACCTTTGTCAATCCAGGCATGACATCTCATCAGATGATAAATGTTGAAAAAGCGCCCACGGATGATATCAATGTACGCAAAGCACTGATTTACGCAGTCGATCAGGAAACAATTTCTCAGGTTGCATTCTATGGTCTGCAGCCTGCTGCTCACAACGTGATATCTCCCAGCACCTGGGGCTATAACGAAGAAGCTGCAAAATTATACAGTTATAACCCGGAGAAAGCTGCTGCGTTGTTGGAAGAATCCGGATGGATTGACAGCAACGGCGATGGAATTCGTGAAAAAGATGGCGTAAATTTGCATATTGAATATCCGGCGCTTCCGGCATACGAAGAAGCATTCATGGAATTGCTGGCTTCCTATCTGCAAAAAGCTGGATTCGAAGTCAACATAACAAAATTGGATGATGCCGGTATCTCCGAATTTGGTTTCGCCAGCAAACACAATATTCTTAATATGGGTTGGGTCAGCCGAGATCCCGCAGTACTGAGTTATGTCTATGATTCAGAAAACATTGAAGGCGGAAACCAATCCAGTTATACCCGGTTCCGCAGCGATCGTCTGGATGAGATTTTAAGAACTGCACCTCAGACAATCGACGAAGAAGCCCGCAAAGCATTGTATCAGGAAGCGCAAATGATTATCATGGAGAATGCCATTGCACTTCCGATTCATTGTTACGGCAGCGTCTACATAGCGGATGCAAACATCACCGGATTCCGCTTTGATCCCGAAGGATTCCCTTATCTTTACGAAGTCTCAATCGCGGCGGAATAATCGATGTGGAGATATCTCGGGCGTAGACTACTGACATCTTTGTCGGTATTGATTGGTGTGTCTATCTTCACATTTTTGATGCTCCATCTGGTACCGGGTGATCCTGTCCACGCACTTTTGGGCCGGCAGGCTGTTACGCCCGAAAGACTTGAAGAACTTCGACAGGAATTGGGATTGAATGATCCCATTCCTGTCCAATACTTCAACTACATCAAAGACGTCTTTCAAGGTGATCTTGGAAGATCTTTAAAAACAAATCGCTCTGTCCTT
This sequence comes from Flexilinea sp., assembly GCA_026645735.1. Classification (GTDB taxonomy): domain Bacteria; phylum Chloroflexota; class Anaerolineae; order Anaerolineales; family Anaerolineaceae; genus Flexilinea. Next base: position 25,531 of record JAPKMT010000023.1, on the reverse strand, counting down.
GATTCCATTAAAGAACAATTTCCAAGCACGTTTCAATTAACGATTGTGGCATTGCTGATATCCAGTACGTTTGGTATTTTCATCGGGACCATCACTGCTTTTTCACATAATTCCTGGTGGGATAAGATACTATCGATTGTGACGATTAGCGGAATCTCAATTCCACCCTTTTTTTTTGGTCTGCTATTAATCCTGTTTTTCTCCGTGAAGTTAAATTGGCTCCCGGCGGTTGCGAAAAGCAACGATCCGCAAGGTTTGATTCTTCCGGCATTCACTTTGGCAATCGGCGAGGCAAGCTGGCTTGCACGGCTCGTTCGCTCGAGCATTCTGGAAGAATTTGACAAAAGCTACCAATGGACAGCGCGGGCAAAAGGCGTTCGTGAAAGTACTGTCCTTTTTTATCACGTTTTGAGAAACTCTCTGATCCCAATTGTTACCGCTATCAGTCTGCAGTTTGTCTACTTAATGGCCGGATCCGTCGTTGTGGAATCCATTTTTGCCCGTCAGGGAATTGGACGCCTGGCTGTAACTGCGATACAAAACCGTGATTTCCCTCTTGTACAAGGAACGGTTGCTTTTATCGCTGTAATTTATGTTTTGATTAATACAATAACTGATCTCATCTATGCTGTTGTTGATCCGAGGGTTCGATTGAAATGAACAAGATGAATGACTTTCGACACGGGCAAATCCCGAAACCACCCTCAATTTTTGATTTGTTGATGCACAACTTTAATTTTATTCTCGGTGCGGTAATCCTGATTTTGCTGGTTCTAATCGCTCTTCTTGCTCCGATGCTTGCAACGCAAGATGTGAATTCTGCCGATCCGACTGCTACTTTTATCGTCCCTAATGTTAATCAATGGATGGGGACAGACAACATTGGACGGGATATCTGGTCAAGGTTCGTCTTTGGTTCCCGGATTTCCCTGCTGGTTGGTCTGGCTGCGATGGTGATCGGAATGTTGTTCGGCTCCATATTAGGTATTATCGCAGGATTTTATGGGTCCCTGATTGACAGTGTCCTTTCCTGGATGACTGAGGTGTTGATGGCTTTTCCAGGTATGCTGCTTGCATTATCGGTTATGGCAGTACTGGGTCCTGGTTTGACCAATGTCATCATCGCAGTTGGAATTGGATCCATTCCTTCCTTTATGCGGATGGCTCGCAGTTCTGTGCTGAAAACGCGCGAAATGGATTACATCGAAGCAGCCAGAACAATAGGTTGCACAGACTTCAGAATCCTTTTTCGCCACATTCTGCCGAATATTCTGCGGCCATTGATTGTTCTGGCGACGCTGGGAATCGGCGGTGCAATTCTGGAGGGGGCTTCACTCAGTTATCTTGGTCTTGGTGCTCAACCGATGACACCGGAATGGGGTTCCATGCTTTCAGCAGGCAGGGCATTTTTAACAAACGCCTGGTGGGTCAGCGTATTTCCGGGTTTGGGAATTTTTTTGGCTATCCTGAGCATCAATCTCATCGGTGATGGGCTTGGTGATGTACTCGATCCGATTAATAAATAAGCTTTCTTTCTGATCACCGTGATCTTTGACTGCTCTGAAAACAGATCTGTTGATTTCACAAGTTCAGGAGTATCCAACTTTTGAAAAGCCAACCGGCTTTGTTAAAAAATTCTTAACTGGCACAGTTACATGAACCAATGAAAAAATTAATTGTCAATGGAAAAATTAGAACAATGGATGTCTCTCTTCCCAAAGCGGAGGCTATTCTCTTTGAAGGAGAGCGCATCATTGCAGTTGGTAACAGCAGCGATTTAAAGAATATATACGCAATCAACAACAAAGATATTTTTGATGCGAAAGGTGCAGTTATCGTTCCCGGTTTCATCGATGCACACAATCACTATACACTGATGGGTGTACAGAAGTACGAGCTTGATTTAGGTGGAATTTTTAATCGGGAAGTGATCTTGGACCGAATTCACCAGGAACACCTGACATTAGATCCAAACCTGCCGTTAATTGGAATTAACTACGAAGTAGATCACATTCCTAAAGATTATCATATTTACAAATTTGATTTGCAGAAAGCAGCTCCCGGACGAACCATTCAAATATCCGATCGCAGCTCACATATGTCAGTAACAACCGAACAAACACTGCAAATTGCAGAAATAAACCTGGATCCAAAAGAATGCCTGCAGTGCATCGTGCCATGCACTTTAAAAATGACTGGTTTCACAGGTGAAATTTGTGGCTTGGCAAATTCAACCCTTCACCACTTCATTCAGAAAGGTCTTCGCGATCCGATAACATTGAAAACTGCCTGGAAATACGCTTCATTGACTGCTGCGAAGCATGGGGTCACATCCATACATGCGATCGTTACAGAAGAGGAGATGAATGGACTTATCTATTACAAAGATATTCTGCCCATTGATCTGAAAATCTACACTGAGACGAAGAACGTTAAAGCAGTTAAAGCCGCGGGTTTAAAACAAATTGGCGGATGTGGCGCGGTTATGGTTGACGGTGATTCAGGACCATTTACAGCCGCTTTTCTGGAGCCATACACAGAGAGGCCTGAAACCAGCGGTTTGCTTTATTATTCAGATGAAGAGCTGGAAGATTTTGTTTGGGAAGTTCATTCAGCCGGCCTGCAGCTTGCGTTGCATTGCGTGGGTGACGCAGCCTCACAACAAGTATTGAATGCCATCGAAGCTGTTCAAAACCGGAGTGGTAGAAAATTGCGTCATCGCATCGAACATTTTGAATTTGGAACAAAAGAGCAGATGGAACAAGCAAAACGTTTGGGAGTATGTCTGTCGATTCAGCCAAACTTCAATCATTTCTGGAATCACACCACGTATATTGAACAGTTAGGCGAAAGCAGAGCGATGAGAGCAGATCCCATTCAATCGATTGTTGAAAAAGGAATTCCAATGGGATTTGGTTCAGATTGTGCTGTTACCCCCTGTGATCCGCTATTGACAATTTCCAGCGCAGTAAACCATTCGCTTCCACATGAGCGAATTTCTCCAGCCCATGCTTTGTACTTTCACACGATGGGGAGTGCATATATTGGTATGGAAGAAAAAGATAAAGGCAGCATCACACCCGGCAAGTTCGCTGATATGGTTCTTCTGGAAGCTGATCCAACGGAAGTCAATCCCGCTGAAATCAAGGATATTCCGGTGAAAATGACGATCGCAAAAGGACATGTCATTTATTCAGAATAAAAAAAGAAGCCGGATTTTCTCTCTTCAAAAATCCGGCTTCATAAAAGTTTATTGCTTCAGGCTCTTCGATCCCAATGCCAGGTCGTACCATCCTTCGTATCCTCTAGTACAACACCTTTTTCAAAAAGCTGGTTTCGAATTTGATCCGCTAATCCCCAATTTTTCTGTTTTCGTAATTCAAGACGCAAATCAACCAACAGTTGCACAAATGGATCCGCCTCAGCCATCTGTTTTTTCTCAGAACCGTCAGCCAATGTCAAACCTAAAACATTGGTTAATTCCATTAACAAGTCCTGTGCAGGCTGTAATTCCAATTGTGTTGCTCCTTCATCACGAGAATAATTGATTACACGAATTAATTCAAAAATATTGCCTAACGCACCGGCTGAATTAAAATCATCATCCATTGCATTGATAAAACCGTTTCGGGTTGCATTGATTTGCTCCGAAAGCGTTTGTTTCACCGAATCGGATGCTCCTTTTGCGCTTTCCACGGCTGGATTGAATGCAAATCGAACTCGATCCAATGCTTTTTCTGCCTGCATTAATACATCGTCATTAAATATGATAGGATTTCGATAAGCAGAATTTAGAATCAGATAACGAAAAGAATCAGCACTGTGTTGTGTCAGGAATTCATCTATGCTGATAATATTACCAAGAGATTTTGACATTTTTTCGCCGCGAAGCTGCAACATTCCGTTATGCACCCAGTATCGTGCGAAGGGTTTGCCGGTAAATAGTTCGCTTTGAGCAATTTCATTTTCATGATGAGGGAAGATCAGGTCATTTCCGCCGCCATGAATATCAATGGAATCGCCAAAATAATGATAATTCATTGCGGAACATTCAATGTGCCATCCTGGGCGTCCTGGCCCCCATGGACTTTCCCAGGCCGGTTCACCCGGTTTTGCAGATTTCCATAAAGCAAAATCCATCGGATCTTCTTTTCGATCATCTGCTTCCTTGCGCACACCGGCGCGCATATCATCCAGATTCCGACCGGAAAGCTTTCCATAATTCGGATCATTGCGAACTCGAAAATATACGTCACCTTCCAATGGATAAGCTGCGCCTTTGTCAATCAAGCCTTGAACAATCGCAATAATCTGGTCAATTTCTTTAGATGCCCGCGGATTGAATGAAGCTGGCTTGATATTTAACTCCGCCATGTTTTTTTGAAAATCTTGAATGTATCCTTCTGCAAGATCAAATGGATCTATACCCATTTCATTTGCCCGACGGATAATTTTATCATCCACATCTGTAAAATTCATTGCAAATTGAACATCGAATCCCCGATATTCCAGATATCGACGAATCACATCAAACACCAGAGCGGACATCGCATGACCGATATGTGCTTTATTGTAAACAGTCGGACCACAGACATACATCCGGACTTTGCCTGGTTCAATCGTTTCAAGCTGCTCTTTTGTTCGGGTCAGTGTATTAAAGATTTGAATGCTCACCGTTTCGCTCCTGTCTCCTTTTCCTGTCGGGCAAAAATCATTCTGCCGGCGGCCGTTTGGAGAATTTTTGTGACAACAACATAAATATCCTGATTTAGAAAATTCCTGCCATTTTCGATCACAACCATCGTTCCATCTTCCATATATCCGACACCCTGGTTGTGCTCTTTCCCTTCCTGGATGACTTTTATCTGCAGTCCTTCACCCGGAAGTAACACTGATTTTACTGCATTCGCGAGATCATTTACATTTAAAATGCCAACTCCCTGCAAATCAGCAACTTTATTGAGATTATAGTCATTCGTCAGTATCTGGCAATTTAGCTGCCGTGCCAGGACAACCAACTTTGCATCCACATCCTTGACGCCATCCACTTCGAGATCACTGATTTTCACTTCAGCGTTTGGTTCTTTTTGGAGCTGAGCCAGAATTTCCAGACCGCGCCTGCCGCGTTGCCGTCGAAGACTGTCCTCCGAATCTGCAATGTATTGCAGTTCCTGCAAAATAAAGCGCGGAATGATCATAACCCCGGGGATGAATCCGGTATGTGCGATATCTGCAATTCGTCCGTCAATAATCACGCTTGTATCTAAAAGGACGTTTTTTTCATGATGGATGAGTGGTTCATTGCTCTCAGGTCTACCCAAAGCCAGATGCATTGTTAATGCATTAATTTCCTGATATTTTGCCACTCCGATCACAATGCCAAGATAACAGAAGACAGCGCTGAATACAATTGGCAAGACTCTTCCAAAAAACCCTGGTAAGAATGAGAGAGGAATAGAAACCAATGCTGCACCAATAAGACCCAGAAGCAATCCCAACAAACCGGCTGTTAATCGATTCATCGGGATCAGCTTTAATTTTGAGCTGAGCTTCCGCAACGGAATTATCGTAAAAAATGGGGTTAAAAAATATCCGATAATCACCCCCAAAACACAGGAAATGATTTCGGTCTGTAAATGACTCCAACGTTCTGGAAAGAAAGCCGGAGCGTACGATTTGCCCAGCCAGTAACCACAAAAACCAAAAATAATAAGTCCAAAAATTCGTATGATTCGATCAATTTTTCTCATGAATAATTCCTTGTATACTTTTTTTAAACAACCAGCCAAACAAGTGCGACAGGGACACATCGGATCAGTTATGTGCCTGAAAAAAAGAAAACTGCATGCAAACGAAAAAAGATGGGATTTCTTCGTCCCAAATTTAACGCTTGAATTCAGAATGAGGATTTATTAATGGGGACAAAATAAATAATTTGTATATAAACGAGAGAATAATAAATAATTGCTCAATAAATGCCGGTGAAACGGTCTCGTAATTCAATAAGATCCAATAAATCCCCTTATTACTATTCTATCTCTATTATTGATATACTAAAGTAATACTATCATGTTACTTGAATGACTTTCTTCTTAAAGAAAATGTTTCAAGGGTATTTTTTTCACTGAATTCTACTGAAATCGAAGGCCGAAATTTTCATCGGCATCAAATCCGGGAATTGCTTTGATAAAACTGAAAAAACATAAAAGTGCTTTTTTTTATTTTTTTTACATTCATCGGAAAAGCCACATTACAAATGTTCAGTGAGGCGAATTGAGTGTCTATTCTTGCGATATAAAATTATAAATCCTATTGCTGCAATCATCGCACAGAAAGATCCATAAACCCAGATACTCTGCGGAGTGTAAACGTCATACAGATAACCGGCAAATGCCGGTCCAATTCCATAACCAAATGGATGAGCCAGACTCAGAATGCTCATATACCTTCCCCTGGCATCGGATGGAGATAATCGAGCAGCTAAGGCTGACATAGTCGGCGACATGAGTATTTCTCCGATCGTCAGCACTGACATGCATAAGCAATACCACAGAACACTGGGGAAAAGTGCATATCCACCGATTCCGACCATATAAAATAACGCAGAAAATATCATCGTTTTGAGAGGATGTTCTCTGCGGCTGATTTTGAGTGCCGGAAGTTGCAACAAAACACACAATATGGCATTAACTGAGTAGACATAACTGACCTGATTTTCACGGAATCCATAAGTTTCCCGACTATACAATGAAAGCAGATTGAATACAACAGAAGCGCCCATAAAAATGACACTCATGAAAAAAATTGCAGAAATAAAAGTTTTATCCCGAAAGACATCCGTGAATTTTGTTTTGGATTCAATCTTCTTTGAGGTCAAAAGATGTTTCGTGAAAGTTTCCTTAATCGTCAGAATGGAAATCAGAAATGAAATAAAATAACCGACAGAAGCACAATAAAAAATCAAGGCATACGATCTTGTAGCCAGGAATCCGCCGACGATAGGTCCGATTGCAAAACCTGAATTGGTCATCATTCGTAACCAGGAATACGCTTCAAGACGGTCAGCATCTGAAACCAGGTCTGCTACCATAGCGCTGGAACTGATGGCATAAAAAAGATCCAAAGCGCCCCAGGTTCCCATTAGCAGAGCAAACTGCCACAACGTTGTCGCAGAATACATCAGAAAATAATATGCAGCGCCTCCGAAGAGGGAAGTTAAAAGCAGACCTCTTCGTCCAAAACGGTCGGCAAAAGAACCTGCAAAAAAAGAGGCCAATATTCCAGTAACTGAACGCAGAGAAATCAATAAAGTCGTCACTCGCAACGGAAGGTCAAGGCGTTCCCGTAAAAAAATATTTAGGTAAGGCCACGCCATGGATGAACCGATGGAGAAGATTAATGCGCTTCCCATAATAATATAAAGCTGAACCGGAAATTTTCCTAATTTTCCGCGAGAAAACTGTACTCTGTTCATTAATCTGCAATCCTCAATTTCTAAATCAGTCTCAATAGTTTATCATATTCATTGAAATTCAGAATCTTGTCAAAATTGATTCAGCGATTCAACAATTTTCATGCTCTGGATGTCATTATTTGTTAGAAAATTTGTCTGAACAATCAGCAAAAAACAATCAACCCCTCTCATCTATGATAAAATTTTGAGCGATACACAACTCAAGAGATACAGAATGAATGATCCTGTTCAGAAACAGAGGCAAAAAATGAAAGAAAATATTCTCGTTACAGCAGCCTGGCCTTATGCAAACGCTTATATCCATGTCGGAAATCTTACCGGTGCCTACCTTCCGGCTGACATTTTCGCACGATTTCAACGGCTGATGGGGCGAGAAACATTATTCGTCTCAGGTTCTGATGCGCATGGAACGCCGATTACTGTCCGGGCAGATGCTGAAAACTCAACTGCGGAAGCAGTCTACAAAAGATTTCATGAATCATTTTTGGATATGCAGCATAAGGTCGGAATCACCTACGACCTTTTCAGCAGCACACACACAGAAAATCATTTTAAGGTTTCTCAGGATGTTTTTCTGGCACTAAAAGAAAACGGATATTTATACAAAGCCACAGAAAAACAATGGTACACGCCATCCCAGAAAAAATTTCTTCCGGACCGGTACGTTGAGGGAACATGCTATATATGCGGATACGACAATGCCCGCAGCGATCAATGCGATAAATGCGGTAATTTACTGGATCCCGAAAAATTGATCAGTCCGCGCTCAAAGATCGATGGATCCATGCCTGAATTACGGGAGACAGAACACTACTACCTGGATCTTGGCAAACTGCAGAACCGGGTGGTAAATTTTCTGAAATCAAGAGAAGATTATTGGCGTCCCAATGTTCTTCGTCAGTCCCTTGGACAAATTCTGGCAGAAGATCTGCATGGCAGAGCGATTACACGCGATTTAGATTGGGGAATTCCGGTTCCAGTAGAAGATGCAGCCGGTAAATGCCTTTATGTGTGGTTTGAAGCAGTGATCGGATATTTGTCCGCTTCGATTGAATGGTCAAAACTGCAGGGAACACCTGATGCCTGGAAAAAATGGTGGGAAGATTCCGACAGCAAATCCTATTATTTCATCGGCAAAGACAATATTCCATTTCATGCGGTTATCTGGCCTGCTCAATTAGCAGGAATGGGAACAAAATTTGACTTGCTTTTCGACGGAAAAGATGGCGAAGCTTTGAACCTTCCATTCGACGTTCCGGCAAATGAATTTATGAATCTTGAAGGACAGAAAATCTCCGGTAGCCGAAATTGGGCAATTTTTGTCAACGATTTTCTGGAAGATTTTGATCCTGACCCACTGCGTTACTATTTGACCGTAAATATGCCAGAATCACAGGATACAGATTGGGACTGGGAAGATTTCCTGAAACGAAATAATAATGAACTGGTTGCGAACTGGGGAAACCTTGCCAACCGTGTCATTTCATTCGCCAATAAACATTGGGGAGAAATTCCAGTTCCAGGCGAACTGGATGAAGATGACAAACAATTATTGGAAACAATTGAATCTGGATTCGATAGTGTCTCAAAAGAATATGAAGCGGTCCGACTGCGTGCAGGACTGGCTGAATCATTGCGTCTCGCAACAGAGGTGAACCGTTACTTGGACGTCGCAGCTCCCTGGCAATTAGTGAAAACCGATAAAAATGCTGCCGGCAGAAAAATCTATACTGCATTACGGGCGATTGATTCGTTAAAAATATTATTCGCTCCGATTCTTCCATTCTCTTCAGAAAAATTGCACAAAATGCTGGGATACGAAGGTCAGATATTTGGTGATCTGGTCACAAAAACGTTAAAAGACAAACTGGGTGAACACACCGTAAATTGTTATGACCCTGCCAAAGCAACAGGAAAATGGGAACCGTCCAACTTGCCATCCGGGCAAAAATTTGGAGAAATTTCACCACTATTTAAAAAATTAGATCCATCTATTGTCGAAATCGAACGGGCAAAACTAGGATAAAACCCGTTACAGAAACAAGATTTTATCTCATAAAATTTCGTGATATGCTCATGTTTGAAAAAAATAAATAAGATATGGAATAACAAAAAAACCTGACAAAGTCAGGTTTTTTTTTTTTGATTTCTTGCAGTAATTTGATTTTCTGTAATCCAATTCATCCATTCTGTAATTCAATCTAAGATGGATGAATTTTTAAAATAAGGCGATGATTTGTTTTTCATCGTTTTTTTGCTTGTTTCTTCATCACTTCAAAATTGAGTTCAGGAATGTGATAAAGGTCCGGATATGGATCTTCTTTGCGAATTTTACACATCAAAAAACTCAGGATTTCTTTTGCTAAACCGATCAGTGGTGCTGCTAAAAGCGCCCCAAACAAACCAAGTCTTGAGCTTAAAATCAGGATTCCCAAGGTAATGATGACCGGATGAATATCCAATGCTTCACTCATCACTCGCGGTGTGATCAGAATATTTTCCATCTGCTGTATAAGAAGATAGGCAGCGATTACAACCAGGACCATCAGAAAATTGTTTAACGGAATCCATTCCGAGCCAAAAATCATGGCTGATAAGATCGCTGGAAAACTGGATATGATCGGGCCAATATTGGGCACCACTTCGCAAAAGCCAGCGATGATCCCCAACCACAATGCCCATTTCAATCCAAGTCCGGTGCAAACAAGAAAAGTAATGATCCCGATCAAAATCATTAATTTCAATTCACCAACAAAATAATTATTCCAAACGCCTCCGAGACGACCGATCAATTCTCGTACTTCAGATCGATAGGATTCCACAAATTGACTGGCAATCCAATCCTTCATTTTCCAACCATCGTTGCTAAAATGGAAAGAAGCCATAATCGTTGTTAATATTGCAATGGATATGTGAAAAGCAGAACTCAGCACATTGGCAGAAACTGAAATCACGGATTGCAGCATCAAAGAAAGATCCGGAACGATGGATGAAATGTTTATTTTCGAAATATCAAAAGAATTGATCGTCTTCCTTAATTCAACGAGCGGAACGGTTAGATCAATCCCGACACTTCCGATTTTCAATTGCTTCACTTCCAACTCAAGAATCATTTCCCCGATCCAGGTATCGATGCTTTGAATCACCATCGGCCAGTCTGTTGAAAGGAATACCTGAAATTTACTGGTAATAAACGGAATGACAAGACTGGATATCAAGACGACGATTACGATTAAAATCAGGTAGGAAAGAATTACGGCGAGGCTTTTATTGAATCGTAATATCCGTACCTGAAAACGAACCAGGGGTGACAATAGATAAGCGATAAGACCAGCAATAAAAATTAAATTCAGGTTTCCTCGCGCAAAAAAGAACAGGATAATTGATAAAAGGATAATTCCTGTTAGCGCCATGTAGCGCAGCGTATCACTCCATTGTCGTTTTGTTTCCATCGGAATCCTGCCTGTACCCATTCTTAGAAGGATTTTCTCAAAAATTTATCTCACTTTGCTTAAAAAGCATAGAAATTATGCGGATTTTGCGCGACACCGTTATACCGCATTTCATAATGCAGATGGGGACCAGATGAATTTCCTGTCGTACCTAATCCACCAATGACATCACCGCTAAAAACGTAATATCCACATTGAACATTATAAGAATCCAAATGGGCGTACAACGTTTGCCACCCGTTGCCATGATCAATCATGACAACATTGCCGTATCCCCAGTCATTCCATCCGGCGTAGACAACAACTCCGGCATCCGCGGCATAAATTGGATTCCCTGTTACTCCCCAGATATCGATTGCACGATGATTGGATTCTGGTGAATAATCGTATCCGGATATCCATGTTTCCGTTGTTGGCCAAATAAAATTGCCGCTTCCCAGTGGACCATCCATCACAGCTTCACAGGCACCTGGGCCGTAAATCGTTGCAACCGCAGGATTTTCTCTGGTAATTAAAGGCGCGGACCAATTAATAAATTCACGTGATCCGCCAGGAACAATTAACCAGGTTCCGGCAGTTATATTGGGATGGCTGTAATCTCCGATGGTCTCCATGGAAAGCTTATTTCCAGGGAATTCGATAATTTCCTCTGGTAAAACTCCGTAAACATCGGACACTCCATTCAATCCGTCACCATCATGCCACTCATAATAGACCCCATCTACTGGAAGAATATTAATGGTCATTCCCGCAAGCAGATTATGAGGGTTATCTGATAAAGTATACGGATTACCCCATAAAATTGTGCTTGGACTGAGATTGTATTTTTCAGCAATTGCAATTACGGTATCATTCGGCATGACCGTGTAAGAGATAACCGCGCTTCTTGGCTTTGCAGGTAAATCCGTATGATTCTGTGAGAATCGAAAGATTCCCTCATTTTGAATCTTAAAATCAAGACGAGGATAAGAGGGATTGTAATATGGTAAGACTGCATCCGCAACGCTAACGGTCTCTCGTACTATCTGGTCTGTCGGAATTACTTCCTCAGATCGGTTTTTTAAATAATAACTCCCCATAAACCAAAGCACAACGCAAATCAAGATCAGCGTAATAACAGCAGATCCAATTTGCACAAATTTTTCTCCGAATCCCATCCATACGATTTTCATCCAGATGGGTGACCAGCGATCTTTTTTTACAACCGAATCCGCGGCTTTTTCTGTTTCTGTCAGTTTTTGTGTCGGCAGATCATCGTTGTCAGAAGGATTATTTATCATTCATACTCCTGTCCGTCATAATATCACAATTAAAAAGAATCGGGGCAAGGTAATGGTTCAAACACAGAAATTCAAGATAAGCAGAAAAACTTATCGTTGTTGCGTTGTTTTTTACGATTAAGTTGAAAGGCAAATCCAAATCCCAATTTGCTTGTTCATATTTCATCCGAAATTAATTTTATCAGGGATAGATAATGGAATGAGCCAGCAATTCCTACAAAAATTGAATTCGATTTTCATTATCGGATGTGTAATTTCTTTCATCTGCTGTTCGAAATATGAAAAGAATTCTTTGTTGTTCTGTATTCGAAAAGCATTTCCATATTTCGCATTGTTGGAAATGAGCGGTTTTTCATCAGTCGTTCGAAAAATGAAGATAATCGGGTTCTTATTATAAAATACTGGAAGCTGCCATGCGGCAATACTTTTTTCCCCTCATTTTCAATTATTTGAATATAATCAAATCCATGTCAAATATATTCCCTTTTACTGCCATCGTTGGTCAGGAACGGATGAAACGTGCCCTGATTTTAAATGCTGTTGATCCTCGTATTGGAGGAGTTCTCATCCGCGGAGAACGCGGTACCGCCAAATCGACTGCTGCTCGCGCTCTGGCAGCTTTATTACCGCAGGAAAAGGTTATCGCGGAATGCAGGTTTGGATGCAACCCTTCGGATGAAGTCCATTGGTGCACAGAATGCAAAGAACGCCAGGCGAAGAATATTCCGATATCAGTCATTTTACGGCCAACACCTTTCATCAATCTGCCAGTTTCTGCAACAGAAGATCGCGTAATTGGAACGTTAGACATCGAAAAAGCGATTCAGAGTGGAGAAAAAAGATTTGAACCAGGTGTTTTAGCTGCCGCAAATCGTGGTCTGTTATATATCGATGAAGTGAATCTGTTAGAAGACCATGTTGTCGATATCCTGCTGGATTCTGCTGCCATGGGAGTCAACAGAATCGAACGGGAGGGAATTTCTTTTTCTCACCCGGCTCGTTTTATTTTAGTTGGAACTATGAATCCGGAAGAAGGGGACCTGCGTCCGCAATTATTAGATCGATTTGCACATGCAGTGGACATTTTCGGCATCGCAGATTCCTGGGAACGGGTTGAAATCATCAAAAGGACGATCCATTATGAAAAGGATCCGGATAGTTTCTGCCATGAATGGGAAACAGAAGAGAATATTCTCTCGGAAAAAATCATCACAGCCCGGAAAAATTTAGCTCATGTGAAATATCAGAATCATGATCTGATTTCGATTGCATCCTTAACAGCATCTATGAAAGTGGAAGGTCACCGTGCTGATTTGGTCATCTTAAAAACAGCCGTTGCTCAGGCTGCTTTCGATAGTAGAACTTATATCACTGATTTGGATATCGCAATGGCAGCCGAACTGGCATTACCGCATAGACTTCAAAAAGGGCCATTTTCTGAAAAAGAAATCAGTACCGAAGAGCTGCAAGACCGAATTGAACAATTACGAGGCAAAAATGCACCGGAAAATTCTGATTTCAAAAACGTATCAGAATTAAATGATGAGGAAAAAAAAATTTAAATGAAGGCACAATCGCCACAGTCGCTCCTGCCAATTCGTCAATGTATTCTCATACCGGGGATACCATTTTCAATTCCGGACAGGGAGCATGGTGGGACGGTGCCCGAAATTTTAACTTCGACACACCGCTGATCTCAAACGAATACACTCCATCTGCCTCTCAAAAGAAAAGCTCTGGAAAAAGATCCCGGATTATCTCGAAAGACCGACGGGGGCATTACATAAAAGCCCGCCCTGCTTTGGATAGAATCCGGGATATTGCTTTTGATGCTACCATCCGTGCAGCTGCACCTTTTCAAAAATCAAGAAAAAACGATGAAAAGGCTAAAAAGTTGATTGTCCAAAGACAGGACATTATGGAGAAAGTAAGGATGAGAAAATCATCCAATTTGTTGCTCTTTCTGGTAGATCTCTCATGGTCTATGGCTGTTCAGGAACGGATGGCAATTACAAAAAGTGCGATTTTATCACTCCTGACAAATGCTTATCAACAACGGGATCGAGTTGGTCTGATTACGTTCCAAAAAGACAGTGCAAAAGTCATTTTGCCGCCAACTCATTCAGTAATGCTTGCAGAAAGATCCATGAAACGGGTAAGAGTGGGTGGGAAAACACCACTTTCCGCTGGATTATGGAAAGCTTATGAGTTATTGAAACATGAAAAACAAATCCATCCGGACGTCAATTCACTTCTAATTATTCTGACAGACGGTGCCGGGAACGTGGCGATGGGAAATGCAGATCCTTTAGTAGAATCCAGGAAAATTGCTGAGAAAATTCGAGATGAAGGATTTCGCAGTATTGTGATTGACATGGAACAATATACATTTGATCAGGGATTGGCAGCTGAACTTGCAAAACAATTAAATGCACCGTGTTATCTGGTTGCCGGTTTGAAAGCTGATGAACTGGTCAGAACTGTGAAAAAGGAGTTGTAAAACGCAAGGTTGCGATTAACATTGATAAGGTTCCGATTTTCCTCCCTTTTTATGAATCGCTGAACTGTTGCAATAAATCGAAATATGAAAAGAATTCTATGTTGTTCTCAAGGTTTTGCGCTTCGCGCAAAACCTTGAGAACAACAATTTTTTTCATTATTCGAAAAGCCAAATCATTTTTTGAATTGCTGGAACTGTTGGAATTCAACAATTCGAAATATGGAAAAGCCTCTTGAGAAAAAAGAGAAAAGTTGTTGATGTGTTGTTTTTGCGCTCCGCGCAAAAACAACACATCAACAAATAATCCCTCTCATAATTCGAATAGCTGATTGGAATTTGGTTCACAAATCAGATTTATAATTTTAATTATCACCACAAAACCTTTTCCGGGGAAGCCATGGAAGAAAAAACAAAAATCAAAGAATTTTTATGTGAAATTATTTCTCTGTCCGGGATTTCCGGTTATGAAACTCCTGTCACAAACGCCATAGCAACCACATGGGAGCCATTGGTCGATGAAGTGAGAGTTTCAAAAATCGGAAATCTGTATGGTATCAAAAGAGGCAGTCCTTCGAAAGACGGAAAAACCAAACGAATCATGCTGGCTGTCCATATGGATGGTATCGGTATGGTTGTGGCAAAAGTTTCAGGGGAGCTCCTGTATTTTGCACCAATTGGAGGGTTTGATCCAAGAATTTTGCCTGGACAGTGTGTTACCATCCACAGTCAAAAAGGGGAATTTCCAGGTGTCATCGTTCAGCTTGCTCCCAATCTGCTCTCAGAATCCTATGAGGGGAAACCGGTGCCTTTAGACCAGTTAGTCATCGATACCGGTTTAGACGAACAGACCGTAAAAGCAATTTTCCAGGTCGGAGATATTGTTTCCTATGCGAATTTGCCGCAAGAACTTCCTTCAGATTGCATCGCTGGACACAGCCTGGATAATCGTGCTTCTGTTGCCGCTGTAACACAATGCCTGGTGGAATTACAGCATTTTCATCACCAGTGGGACGTTTATGCGGTTGGAACCACGCAAGAAGAAACTGCTTTTCTGGGAGGGGCTACCTCTCCTTTTGACATTCAACCGGATTTAGCCATCGCAATTGATGTTACATTTGCAAAAGGGCCAGGCGCAGATGGATGGAGAACCGTTGCATTGGAAAGCGGTGTATCCATCGGATATGGGGCAAATTTACATCCGATGTTATTCAATGAAATGAAACAACTCTGTGAACAGCTTGATATACCCTATACCTTGTCCCCGCAGCCATTAATGTCAGGAACTGATGCAGATCCGATTCAAATCACAGGTGCCGGGGTACCGACAATCTTACTTAGCATTCCGTTACGTTATATGCACACACCAGTCGAAATTATATCCATTAAAGATGTCATGCGTACAGGTCACTTGATGGCAGAATTCATTGCAAGGCTCACACCGGATTTTATCGAGAAAATTAAATGGGAGGATGAGCAATGAATACAAAAAAAGATCATTTGATCCATCTTCCTGCCCTGACGGATGAGATCATTAAGCTGCTTGAAAATTTAAGCAATACCGCGGGTGTATCCGGGAATGAGAATGCGGTCCGGGCAATTGTACGGGATGAGATTATCGGATTTGTTGACGCGTTACACACCGATGCTCTGGGAAATCTGATTGCACTTAAAAAAGCAAAAATTGAAAATCCACTGAAAGTACTGATCGCAGCTCACATGGATGAAGTCGGATTCATGCTTGTGGAAAAAGAATCGGATGGAATTTTCCGTTTTAAAGTAATTGGAGGAATCGATGAGCGTGCCCTTCCTGGAAAACCTGTTCAAATTGGAAAAAATCAAAAACCCGGTGTTATCGGTGCTTGCCCTGTTCATTTATCCACAAGGGAAGAACGGGAAAGAATTTTAGCTGTTGATTCTTTAAGAATTGACACAGGACCCGGTACTTCCGATATACAGCCGGGAGAATATGGAACATTTGCAACAAAATTCATGCGCATGGGCCCCAGTATTTGTGGAAAAGCATTAGATAATCGAATTGGTGTTGCCACATTAATTCAATTAATCAAATATTGTCCGGAATCCATTGAATTAATCGCTGCTTTTACCGTTCAGGAAGAAATTGGATTGCGTGGAGCGAAAGTTGTAGCATTTCATTATGAACCGGATGTGGCTTTTGTTATTGACTGTACACCTGCCAATGATCAGCCAGCCTGGGACGAATCTGAAAATACACGTTACAAAACCAAACTGAATCAAGGTCCCGCTATTTATACTTCTGACGGACGAACCATGTATGATTACCGATTAATTCGCTATCTGACTTCGATCTGCGAAGACTATGCGATTCCGTATCAGATTCGCCAACCTGGACCCGGCGGAACCGATGCTGGCGCAATCCATTTGTCAAAGAGCGGTATCCCAACTGCAGCGATCTCAGTCCCGGGTCGTTATGCCCATACAGCTGCCATGATCGTTCGAATCGCTGATTGGGAAAAGCACTTCCAATTAATGACTGCTGCGCTTGCGCACATCCATGCGGATGTTCTCAAAGCTGACCGCTGATCAATTCAATCATCGTCCTGACTGATAAGGAGAAATGAATGAAAAATTTACTGAACACACTGACTCAAACCTTCGGCCCTTCCGGGTATGAAAAAGAAATACGGAATTTTATTCAAAAAGAAATAGAACCTTTTGTTGATGAAATTCATATCGACGCTCTGGGCAACCTGATTGCCAGAAAAGGGACGCAGAAGCAGGACGGAAAACGGATCATGATTTCTGCGCATATGGACGAGCTTGGTGTGATGGCATCGCATATCGATAAAGATGGCTTTGTTTATATCGCGTTCATCGGGGGAATTAATCCGCTGACCTGTTTCGGCACCCGCGTTAAATTTATGGACGGCACTGAAGGTGTCGTTTACGCAGAGACGAAAAAAATGAACAAAATTCCAGACGTCACACAGTTGTTTGTAGACGTCGGTGCTTCATCCAAAGAGGATTGTCCGATAAAGGTTGGCGATGTCGGTGTTTTTGTCAGACCTTTTTTGGATCTGGGAAACCGCGTGGTTTCAAAAGCACTGGATGACCGGATTGGTTGTTTGATAACGATCGAAACGCTGAAATCTATAAAAGATTCACCAAATGAATTATATTTCGTTTTCACAGTCCAGGAGGAAGTTGGTGTACGCGGTGCGGTTACATCAGCCTATGCTATCGATCCTGACATGGGAATTGCGGTTGACGTAACCATCTCATCAGATGTTCCAGGCGGAGAACAGTTGAATCCGGTTCTTGGAAAGGGACCTTGCGTAAAAATAAAGGACAGTATGCTGATTTCCCATCCCAAGGTCATCAAAACGATGACTGATGCTGCTGAGAGGAAAGGAATTCCTTATCAGATGGAAGTCCTGCGATATGCTGGAACGGATGCCGGTGCAATTCAATTCGCTCGCTCAGGCGTTCCATCGGGTTGTCTTTCCGTTGCCTGCCGGTATGTTCATTCTCCCTCTGAAATGGTGGATTGGAAAGATGTCGAAAACTCCATTCAACTGCTTACAGAAATCTTGGAAAAACCGGTTATTCTATAGATCGCGATTCAGAAAACAACAATGGGCGATGCAGCTTTTTTTCAGCGTTGATTTTGCGATTTTATTTTTTTCTTGTAAGATAGAAAGTATAAATTTACTCGCTCCTTTCTGTAATCGGAATTCTTATTTAATGAATAATCTGTTTTCAACACACTATAATCGAGGATAGAAACTATGAGAAAAAAACCAATAATAAAATTTAGTCTCACTTTTTTCAGCATCCTCGTTTTTTGCAGTTTCCTTTCAGGGTGTTCTACAATTATCGATTCGATTAACCATATGAAAGAGAATAATACGGCACCTGTATCGATCGAAAAAATCACCAATTCAACGATTCCGGTTACGCCAATTTCTCAGATGAATTCACAAACGGGTGAAACCGTTCAGCAATCACCTTCACCGGATCGGACATCCGTACCGGACACGAAAAATCTGGCGATTTGGGTTCCTCCGCAATTTGATCCATCTCAAAACACAAAAGAATCAAAGGCTCTGACAAATCTCATCAATAAATTTACAGAAGAGCACCCTGAGGTTAGTATTTCAGTCAGGATTAAAGCTGTTACTGGTGATGGCAGTGCATTGAGTGCGCTTGGATCTGCAAAAAACGCTGCACCAGATGTTATCCCTTCTCTGGTCATATTAAACCGCAATGATCTCTTGTCTGCAGTCCAAAAAGGATTAGTCTATCCCATCACAACCAATATTTTTTCTGAGGCAAATTCATGGTATTCCTACGCAAAACAAGCCTCAGCTGTAGAAAACTACATCTATGGGATTCCGATCGCCGGTGATGCATTAGTCATGGTCTATCGAGCAAGCAAAACTGGTGCTGAGATGACAACCTGGGAAGAAATCCTGTCCCGGGGACTTCCGATTGCTTTTGTTCCTTCCAGTTCTGATGGGTTATTTCCTACCTTCATTTACACCGCTAAAGGAGGAAAATTGATTGATGAAAAAGGTCAACCCTGGCTGGATCAGTCCATTCTGGTTGAATCGTTGAATTTTTTCCTGACAGGCGGACAGAATGGTGCCTTCCCGCCCTCATTGTCTCAAGTGGTGGATCAAAGCCAAAATTGGCAAATGTTTTTAGAGGGTTCAGTCAGTATTACGATATCAAATTTTTCAACCTACCAGCATAATAAAGGTCCCGACATCAAAGCCATTGCGATTCCATTATTTGCAGACAACAAGATGTATCCTTTGATGGACACATGGAATGTCGCAGTAACCACAAGTGACACTGAAACTCAAAATCTTGGGATCCAGCTTGCAGAAAAAATGGCCGATCCAATTTTTAATGATTTATGGACAGCCAGCGCAGGTTTTTTCCCTGTCAGGCAATCCGAACATATAGAATGGCAGAAAAACGATTCTTATGAAATGATTTCCAAGATCCTTCCTGATGCGGCACTTCTTCCGGACAGTCAAATCCTGAACAAAATATCACCGATCTTAAACAACGCAGTTTCAAAAGTGATTAAAAGCCAATCTACTCCCGAGCAAGCTGCGCAGGAAGCAATTTCAGAATTGGAATAAGAAAAATATGAACAAGGAAAAAATTAAAAAAAAGCAAAATAAAAGGATCTACTGGATTCCATTCTTTATTTTGATTACTGTGTTGATATTTGCTATGATTCTTGCAGATCCATTCCAGATACTGACTATGGACAAAAACGACAACCAACTCCTGAAAGCAGCAAAGATGGAAGGATCTGCAGATCTTTTGCCGACCTTGACACCATTACCTGAAGATTATCCGAAATTACCGCGTGAATTTTTTGAAAATGAAAATCAGACCAATGGAATCATACTTGGTGGAACAATTCTGGTCCTGATCATCGTGATCGGGACGCTTATTTCAATCAAAAATGAACATAAAAAAACATGAGGAATAAAAACCGGCCCTTTTTTTATCAGGAAAAGAAAA
This sequence comes from Flexilinea sp., assembly GCA_026645735.1. Lineage (GTDB taxonomy): Bacteria > Chloroflexota > Anaerolineae > Anaerolineales > Anaerolineaceae > Flexilinea. The sequence continues at coordinate 5,302 of JAPKMT010000023.1, read as the reverse complement.
CAATTTGGCCGAAAATTCTTTTATTAATCATCGGAATAGTGATTTTTACCATTTGGGGTATTCGTGTTCCACGTATCCGTCAATTATTTGGATGGCGATTGATGGATGTGCGTTCCTATGGAAAAAGCTTATTCATACCCATTAATACACCTGACCCGTTACAATTTCGAATTCCTACAATTTATCCGACAGTGGACATGCCGCCGGAAGAAGTCATATTTGCTGAAAATCTTGAAGATATCAACATCGAGCCTGAGGAAACTAACGCAAATCGTAGCTCTGTCGTAACACTTACACCAGGCATCACATGGATTATCAAAACCCAACGGCCTCCGTCCGATTCGAAAACTCCGGTGGAAGCCGAAGGCAGCAAAGCTTTACTCATTCCTCCTGTCTTTGAACACCAGGATTTTCAAAACGACGGTCCTGCAGTTCTAAGTGCGGCAATCCGTTTTTTTGGAAAAACTGAAAGCCAATATTTAATAGCCGATAAAATAAAACCGGATTATTTTGATCCAAATGTATCTTTTGATGAAATGGAAGTTTATCTGCGAGAGAATTACCCGGGTTTCGCATCTCAGATTCGAATCAATGGTGATACCGATATTCTTGAACACCTGATCTCTGCCGGATACCCTGTGATCATCCGAATTGAAACAATAAAATCATTCCCGGCCTGGGTTGGCGATGATTTAAAAGACAGTCGATATATTTTGGTAACTGGATTTGACAAAGCAGATAATCGATTCATTTATCAGGATCCATTCATGGGTGATCAACTAGATGAATCATACGAGCAAATTATGAAAAACTGGTATGCATATCAGCGGACATACATGGTTATTCATCCTGAAACAGATAAGCCAACTATACAGCGTATCCTCGATGATCAATGGGATAGGGATTATAATCTTGAATCAGCTCTTGAAAAATTTCGCAAAGACGCAGATATGCTGCCACAAAATGTTTACACCTGGCTCAACATCGCTGCAATTCTGGTTCGAAATGAACAATATGAAGAGGCATGGAACATTTTCAGATCCATTCAAAATTTATCAATTCCGCAACGCTATTTCCTGTATCAGCCATCATTGTATTCTGCTGCATTTCATACCGGAAATGCGGATGAATTGAGTACTTTTGCTGATTTTTCTTTGAAAATAAATTCTCACTCTGAGGAAGCCTGGTTGTGGAAAGGGTGGGCAATGCTCCTCCGCAATCAGGAGGAAGAAGCCGCCCGATGTTTTCAAAAAGCACTTTCGATCAAATCTGATTATCATGAAGCCCTTTATGCAATTGAATTCTTAAAAAATAATTGAGTTGGCAGGAGACTAACCATGGAACACAACCAAAAGAAAACCACGATATGGATTGTTGTTATTGCAGCAGTTTTGTTTATCAGCTGTTTGTGTCTTTCTGTATGTGCTACCGGATTATATTTCTTCTTAAAAGCAGAACCGCAAAGCATGGTTGAAAAAATTTTCAACACCACCGAAGATGAAAAAGAACATAGCGCTACGGATCAAATAGTTGAACCCGAACAGAATACAGCCAAAAATTTTCTGACGCCGGCACAATTAAAAATTATTGATTCAGCGCAGAAGATTCGCGGACTCAGTACACAAAATGATTTTTCTCCTGAATACAAGAACAAGGATGATTTACGGCAATATCTGATCGATAAAATGCACCAAAATACAACCTCTCAGGACTTAATTGATGAACACGACCTGTTGGCAATACTGGGTTTTGTACCGCAAGAATTTGATTTGGAAAAATTTTATCTTGATTTTTACTCTGAACAGATTGCAGGATTTTATGACCATGAATCCGATGAAATGTTTTTGGTTGAAGATGGAACTGAAAAGGAAAACAGCTTGACATTGGCTCATGAATTCATTCATTACCTGCAATTCGACAATTTTGATATGGATGGAAAGCTTAATTACAATAATGAATCCTGTGAATCAGACAGTGAATACTGCCTGTCTTTAGAAGCAGTCATGGAAGGTGATGCCACATTAATGGAAACCATTCTTTCCCGCCAAAAAGATTTAGATTTACAGAAAGATGAAATTGATGAATCGGTCACCACAAATTTTGAAAAAGCACCGAAATACTTCCAGGAATACTTGATGTTTCCATACTCTTATGGTTTTAATTTTGTTTATTCCTTTTATATCAAAAACGGTTTCTCTGCAGTGGATAACCTTTACATCAACCCGCCTGTGAGCATCGAACAAGTTATGCATCCGGAACGTTATCCCAATGAAAAACCGATTTCGATATTGATGGAACCGTTTCAGAATGTAATCGCTGAACAATGTGAACCGACCTTTGATAATACGCTGAACGAGGCCGATTTGCTCTGGTTGCTGGATAGTGGTTATGAAGAAAAGTGGCGCCTTTCAGAAATAACTGCCCAAAAAGCTGCGGATGGATGGGGAGGTGGTCACTTCCAGTTTTCCAGATGTGACGGTAAACCGATGTTTTTCAGTAAACCTATCTGGGATACAAAGGAAGATGCGGATGAGTTTGTAAAAGCCCTTTCTGATTACAATCAATTGCGTTGGAACCCTGGTGACACAGATTCTACATGGGTAGGAACCAATCATGAGATCATTGACGTGATCCAACAGGAAGATATTATTTATTTTATGATTCGTCCGGATTCATTTGAAAATAATTCATTGTTGGATTTAATCCGGAGTGGTTCTTCATTATAAAAGTCTGAATGCAAGGCCTTATTCATCCAAGTTCCGATTCGAAATATTGACATGTGTTTTGAATAGAGAGATGAAATATGTTGATGTGGGGTTTTTGCGCGAAGCGTAAAAACCCCACATCAACAATTATTTTTTTCCATATTTCGAATCACTGTCATCCAAGCCGATTTTTACGATAATATCAGAAAAAAATGGACCATTGAGAAAGAATTCAAAGGTCGATGAAGATAGTTATATTTTTGAATAATTTTAATCAGCCAATTCTATTTTTTAAATTTTTACCATGACAAGCTCACTTATAAAACAACCAATTCAAGTCATCGTGTTTGATATTGATGGAACACTGGCCGAAACAGATGAGTATTATATTGACACAATACAAAGATTAATCGGTCCGGTGTTATTTTTTCTGTCAAGAAAACGAACCAGAATAATCATCCGAAAAATTGTGATGGCGGGTGAAACCCTGCTGAGTTCCTTTTATACTTTGTTGGATCGGTTTGATTTGGATGCATTGTTTCGGACACTTCATAATCGTATTTCTCAACGAGGCGTGGAATATCGTTATCAATTAATGGAGGGTTACAGAGAAGTTCTTTTGGAATTGTCAAAACAATACCGCCTTGCCATCTTCACTGCCGGGGGAGAAAAAAGTACAGAAGCTTTCTTGAAACGAGTCGGTTTATCAGATTTGTTTGAAGTGGTCGTAACCTCAAAAACATGCAGATATACCAAACCCAGCGGACAACCGCTGCGTTATATAGCAGATCAAATGGGCGTTCAAGTTCAGGACTGTCTCATGATAGGTGATACGATTTTTGATCTTGGATCTGCACAGAACGCAGGTGCGGATTTTATCGGAGTAAAATCTGGTTTTGATGGGGAATGGCTACTTCGATTATTTGGTGCAAAAAAAATCATACCATCGGTAAAAGAATTACCCGTTTTTTTGTGCCATTTTTTTCTTTAATCTGGTCAGATGCTCTTTAATTTCTTTTTCATATCCCTGTTCGGTAGGTTCGTAAAAACCTCCATGTACAGAAACCGGCAAGTATTGTTGTGGAACATAATGGTCCGGGAAATTATGTGGATATTGATAACCGCTTCCATGGCCAAGCCCTTTTGCATCTCGGCTGGAATCCATCAGATGGATTGGAATTTCTCCTGCACCTTCTTCTTTAATCTGATTCATCGCTTTAAAAATTGCCATGGCTGAATTCGATTTCGGGGCTGTGGAAAGATAGAGCACCGCTTCAGCAATCGGATAATATCCTTCCGGCATACCCACAAATTCATAAGCAGAAGCAGCTGCAGTGGCAATTTGCAGTGCGCGAGGATCAGCCAGTCCAACATCTTCACTTGCCAAAATTATCAGTCTCCTCAATATAAATCTGGGATCTTCTCCAGCCATGAGCATTTTTGAGACCCAATATAAGGCTGCATCCGGATCACTGCCCCGAACGGATTTGATAAAAGCAGAAATTGTATCATAGTGTGCATCGCCACCTTTGTCATACTGCAAGGATCGCTGTTGGATTGATTCCTCTGCAATCTCAAGTGTGATATGAGATGAACCATCAGCTTCCAAAGGGGTTGTCTCAACGGCAAGTTCAACAGCATTTAACAAATTCCGTGCATCTCCGCCGCTCAAATCGATCAGCAAATCTCTGGCATCCGCATCCATCTCAATTCGGCGATTTCCGTAACCTCGATCTTTATCGTTCAATGCCCGATCAAGAATTTCACGTAAAGCTTTCTCATCCAATGGATGCATTTCAAAAATGCGTGAACGGGAAACCAATGCGCGAATCACTTCAAAATATGGATTTTCTGTGGTCGCACCAATCAAGGTGATGAGGCCATTTTCCACATGCGGCAGCAAGGCATCCTGCTGCGCCTTATTCCATCGATGGACCTCATCAATAAATAATAATGTACGTTTGTTGTATAATCGGCGCAGCTCCTGCGCTTCAACAATCACCTTCCGTAAATCGGCCACTCCGGCTAAAACAGCGGATATAGATTCAAAATGCGCTTTTGATTGGATTGCAATTAATTTTGCTAATGTCGTTTTACCAGTACCCGGAGGGCCAAACAGGATGATCGAGGAAAACAATCGATCTGTTTCGATTGCCCGGCGCAGGAGTTTGCCTTTTCCGATAATGTGATCCTGTCCGACAATTTCATCCAGAGAATGCGGGCGCAAACGAGCAGCCAGAGGTGCCATCCGATCGACATTCTCATTCATTGAAAAATCAAATAAATCCATAGGTGTGATTATACCCGACGTCCAATGTGCATGCAGTCATTCAAAATTTCGGTAGTATTGTCCGTTGTTGTGTTGTTTTTGCGCTACGCGCAAAAACAACACAACAGAAAATAAATCTCCCCATACTTCGAATTGCTGAATTGACAAGTAATCATAAAAAACGTACAGTATAATTCAGATTATATTCATTAATGTATCTTTACACAAAGTCATAAAAACAAAAATCATAACGGTGTGTATCAAAAGAAAATGTTACTTTGCGGGGATCGAAGAATCAAATAAAAATGTTACCCAACAGCCACGAAAA
>JAPKMT010000022.1 GCA_026645735.1 Flexilinea sp. | reverse complement strand
GCCGTAGGGAAGGGGAAAGGAATTCTTATGAATAAGACCATTCAGGTATAGGCAGGTCTTTCGTGATAAATATCTACGAATTAGAACAATTAACACTGGACTGTTATCTATTACCATAATTGAAATTATCGTTCAAGTTAGCTTAATAAACTATAGACAATTTATTCTTCATGATTCACCACAGAAAAAAGAGGATATCATGCATCCACTTGCATATTTGAATGTTGCTGTTTTCTTAGATAAATTTACGGAGTGTCTTAAGTACATGAAATTAAATGTCGCAGGATATTATGAAGAGGAATTTCCAAAAGCTAATTATTGCGTTGTGGTTGTAGAAAAGAAGAGAGTATTTGCAAAACCAAATGCCCTAATGGTTTTTCTTGAATTGGATAACACCGATGACAGATTTTTCTCATTAATAAAAATCCCTTTTCTTATCCATGAAATGAAAGATATGGATTTTTTTTGTAAAGTAATCTTGTCAGCTGCGTCATGCTTTGGATATTTGCCGGAAACAGAAGTTTCCCGAATGATTGAAACCCTTAGAAGAGATCGAAAATACACAAATGATTATTTTGGTGCTTTATGGGAAGAAGTAAACGAAGGCACATCGACATTTATCTTAGTCCCAAGATTAGATGTTTTCGTAAAAAGCAGGATGCAACCTACATGAATGCATGAAATATTTCAAGAGAAGGTATTAGATATAAGAAGAAAGAATGGATCAGAATAGTTTACGAACATTTCTAATTATGGATTTTAATTATTCGCTTTATGTTGAAAATTTATGTAAGAATATTACTCCTTTTACATATTCAACTAAAGGATTAAATATCGATTATTTGGATTTTATACCCCGAATAAGGGACATTTTGGAAAAACGGAATACGAATTTATTTATACAAGATACGATTCAAGTTTGTAAATTAGGTTTCTATGCGGTCGTTGATCGATACTTACGAATTGCCTTTGTTGTTAATCCCGATGATTTTTCTGTAAATTATTTTACAGTGGTTGGTATTTGCGCAGGAAATAAATCTGTTGGTGCATTGATGGAATTAATTAATGCCTGCATTACATATATCTCAAAAATCGAGAACAGTTTTCATAACAATTATTTAGTAGAGAAGTTATTTGATAAAGAGATAATTTATATCAACGAAGATACTATAGCATCTATGGTTAACGAAGGGCAAGGTGGATTACTTACTTTTAGCGTTGCATTTACGAAACAAATTGTGAAGTAAAGATTAATTTTTTTAAAAAAATTATAAATCATGATATGTAACAGTTCAAAAATTTGTCCCCTGTGGATTCTTGAGAAAAGGGTTTTTAGTAGGATTATCCGAGGAAATGTATTGATATGAAAAAAATAACGTTTGCTTTATTGTTAATTGTGTTGTTATGTAGCGGTTTTTATGGTGAAACTGTAAAAATACGAGATACTTACAAGCCAAAATCAGGGTATACAGAAACTGAGCTGATAGCTTCCGGAAAAAAAGGAATCAAACAAAAAGACGGAACAACATTTTATGAAGGGTATTATATTGCACCCAACGGAAAGTACTATAAGGTTAATGCTGATGTTAGCGAAGGGTATACAGAATATGAGCTGATAGCTTCTGGAAGAACAGGAATCATAGAAGAAAACTGTCCAGAAGGAGTCTCCTGCCCAACAATTTATAAAGATCTTAACTACAACTATACAGATGGAAAATATTATCCGATTATTATGAGCGATCCGGAATCAGATTTTATGAATCCTGAAGATTACCAAAATTATTTACATGCACTTGAACTCGGAAATCAAATAAACAAAGAAAATTATCAGGTTAAAATGAGCGCGCCGGAATCAAGCGGAAAATGTAATCCAAATTATTCTGCGTGCGTTCCCAACGTAGCCTATGATATTGACTGTAATGACGTCTCAGCAAAAAGTTTCCTTGTCATTGGATTCGATCAGTACGGTTTCGATGGTGACGGGGACGGCATAGCCTGTGAGCCTTATTATGGATATTAGTAAGAAAAAGTTTTAGAAAGTTTTAGGAAAAATGGAATAATTCTTTACAAGTAATTACGAGTAAAAGATTTTAGGAGATTTGGAAATAATTAGAGCGAGAAAAGTTTAGAAATGTTTTGAAAAATCAAACGTTTTTTCCTGTGGATTTTTGAAAAAAACATTTAGCAACATTTAGCAAAAAGTGTGCACTCCCCGAGTAAATTATGCGTATATAAAAAGACTGCATAATTTACGCGTAGTGTGAACACTTTTTAGATGCGATGAAAAATTATTTATTGAAGGATACAACGTTACTTAGTTAGTTACTTTATTGGTTTAAGTGCATAAAATATACATATACTTTAAATAGAAAATTTATGTTATTATTTCAATTACTATATTTATTGATCGCACATAAAATACATCAGAAGTTATTGAAAAAGATGACGTTGTATTGGAGTGCATTACTAGGCATAATGAACGGGCAAGTCATCGCAGGAATTTAGTAGGGTTATTCGGGTCAAGGAATAACTATGAGTAACTTAACAAACAGCACAGAGAATAAGAAAACTTATTCGGACAAGTGGTTGTATGTATTCTATATGTTCATGTTATGTCTTGAATAATTAACCTTGGCTTATGGAACACAAAAGCATTTCCATCTGGAAAAAAGGTAATTGAATACCTGATAAGTTTTTTTATCGCACGGTTCGCCTATCATAGGTTGCAAAAGAAGATGCCGAATATCCTCAGTGCGTTTATCAGTTTTCTGATCGGACAATTATTACCTTTGGCTATCGTATCCCTGCCAGTATTGTTTGCTTACGTTACTTTGATTTTGCGAGGCAATTGATAAATAATTTGAACTTTCTGGTTTATTTTTTCGGGTGAACCGTTCGAATATTTGGAATAGTTTGATTGGGGAGTTAGCGGAATGAAAAAAATAATGTTTGGTTTACTGTTAGTTGTGTTGTTATGTAGCGGTTTTTATGCAGTCAGCGCGGATGGTGGATCATACATTGACGAGAATGGATTAGCGCATAGAGGGGATGAACCTTCTCCTTTTGCTGGAATAACAAATATTGTTTTCAATGAGGACGGATCATACATCGATGAGAATGGATTAGCGCATAGAGGAACATTTGTAAATACTTGGACTGTAGACAATTACAACACGGAAGATTTGAAGCGTTCTACACCAGACACAGAAATCAATAAACTTCCATTGGAATTTGTATCACAGCAACCTACTCTTAGTTATTCACAAGATGAAGAAACATTTGACAAAGAACTTGGTTTTGATATGCGCCCAAAAACATTTTCTGAAGGTTTTAAATATTATCTGACAAAAAATGAAAAAGATTATGAAATATATTATGTAACTGAATATGAATATAAAGGTTATAAATTCATTGCCTATTATCTGACGAATGACGTGCTCATTACAGGAATAATAAATTCATTAGGGAATATCGCATGTTTTCAGACTGGTGCAAATCAAGATGTATCTGAAATATATAGTTTGGATGTTATGATCGATATATTTAAATCCGCAGTTTATCCATATCCGGAGGATTGGAGAGAAGTATTTCAAAGAGTATATGATTTGAGACCAAATAAAGAAATATATAATTATGGAGAATTATCATTATATAAACTGGCTGATGATGAAGGAATGATATTTTATGCATTTGCACCAGTAAATTATCTAGTACCATAACAACACATTTATAACATTTTGTAAAATAAGCGGAAAAAGTTTTAGGAAGTTTTGGGAAAGTGGTTGCGAAATGATGAAAGTATTGGGAGTCGCTGGGAATTGCTATTTTGTAAAAGTGCGTGATGATCTATACTATCACGGAAACGGTGAATACGGTATTTTAGCGCCATCCGCAGGACAAATAATCCGTTTCGACCCTTATCTTGATGATCCGGAAGATCCGAATATGGAAGTCCCGGAAGTAATAAGGTTGGATATAGAACGGCTGTTGAAAATGTCAGAATAACTTGAAATTATCTTCATATTTTGAAATGTTAAAGTAATACCAATAATTCGAAATTTTAACCGGTTATTCGAATCAATGGAGAAAATTTAATTTTCTTATCTATTTGCGCTTTACGCAAAAGAAAAATAGCTATTAATAACCCTTCCTATTTTTTTAAATACTGGTCTGCTTGACATTCCTCATGACTGCTTCTATAATTTTTTTATACCACAGTATGTCCATCATCAAGAAATGGAGATTGAAAATGAGGAAGAATTTTGTTTTGTCTTTTTTGGTAGTTTGTATCTTATTGACTTTGTTTGCAAGTACGGTTTTAGCTGAGGAAGAAATTGAATTGCGCTTTCTCGGTATGGCACAAGCTGCATATTCGGAGCAGAATGTGAATGATATGACAGCTGATTTCATGAAAGATCATCCAAATATTAAAGTATCCACCGAATTTGTCCCATATGAAGAGCTGCGGAATAAGACAATGCTTGCATATGGTTCGAGCAATTCTTATGACGCCGCATTGGTCGATGATATCTGGTTCGCTGAATATGCAGCCAAAGATATGCTGTTGGACATCACAGCTGATATTCCCCAGGAATATAAGGATGGTGTTTTGGCTGGCGCCTGGAATGTAACCACGAAGAACGGAAAAATTCTGGGAGTTCCCTGGTTCCTGGATACCATGTACCTGTTTTATAACAAGGATATGCTTTCACAAGCCGGTTTCGAAGATACTCCCAAGAGTATTGAAGAAATGGTTGAAATGGCAAAAGTCCTGAAGGAAAAAGGAATTGTCGAATATCCGTTTGTTTTCAGTATGGCTCAGGCAGAAGCATTAATTTGTGTGTATGCAAATTTTCTGGAAGCATATGGGCAGTCCTTCCAGGATGCCGAAGGAAATTATATCCTTCAGGACAGCGGTGTCGAAACGCTTGAGTTTCTGGTCAGTCTGATGGACGAGGGTTTGTTGAATCCCAATTCACTGGAATTTCTCGAAGAGGATGTCCGCCGCGTCTTTTCATCCGGTGATGCTGCATTTACCCTGAATTGGGCGTATATGTATGCGCTGGCAAAAGATCCTGCTGAGAGTTCGTTGGCGCCGGAGGCAGTGGGAATTATGACGCTGCCTGGCAAAGAAGGAATTAAGGAACATGCAGCGATGAGTGGTTCGATGGGACTGGGTGTTTTAAGTAAATCAGCTCATCCAAAAGAAGCGCTTGAATATATTCTGTATCTTTCCAGTAAGGGTGTTCAAGATACTTATTCAAATCTGCAACTGCCCGTTTGGACAGCATCCTATGATGATCCGCAAATTGCTGCCGGACGCGAGGACATGGTGGCAGCGGCAAAACAAGCATTTTCGATTATGAATGTTCGGCCGAGTGAACCGAATTATCAGGAAGCCAGCGCGATTCTGCAAAAGAACATTCAGAGCGCATTGTACGGCGATGTGGCTGCAAAAGATGCTCTTGTCAGCGCGGTTGAAGAAATCAACCAAATAAAATAATTTATGTCTTATAAGAAAATTAAAGGCAGCTATTCATTCTTAACCATTCCCATGATTTTAATCATGGGAATGGTTATTGGTTGGCCGCTGATTCAAACTTTCATTTTCAGTTTCACGGATGCTGATTTGCTGGGCATTGGTGAGCCAAATTTTGTGGGTCTCAATAATTTCCTGAACGCGTTCCAAAATCGCGGCTTTTTAAATTCGCTGAGAATTTCCGGCATTTTTGCTGTCGTGGTGGTTTCAGTGGAGGTGATTCTTGGGACCAGCGTTGCCTTGCTCGTCAATCAACCGCTCATCGGCAGCAAGGTGGTGCGCGTTTTTCTGATTCTTCCCTGGGCAGTACCAACGATCGTCAACGCGATCATGTGGCGCTTGATTTACAATCCTGAATATGGTGCTTTGAATTCACTCCTGTATCAACTGGGAATGATTGATAAATATATCAGTTGGTTGAGCAGTGCAGATAAGGCATTATGGTCAATAATTTTTGCAGACATCTGGAAAAATTTCTCTCTGGTAACGCTCATTGTCCTGGCATCGCTGCAATCTTTGCCGGAATCGCAGATTGAAGCTGCAAAGATAGATGGTGCTAACTCATGGCAGCGTTTCTTTTACATAACAATGCCTCATATTATCCCATCACTTCAGGTTGCGATGGTTTTGCGTATCATTGAAGCGGTAAAAGTATTTGACATTATTTACGTGATGACCAAAGGCGGCCCGGCTAACAAGACCAGAACGGGCAGCATATTTATCTATCAGGAAGCATTCACCAATTCGAGAATTGGTGCAGGTTCTTCCTTTGCCATCATCATGGTGGCGTTTATCATGATATTAATCCTTTTCTATATGAGGACGCTGAGCCAACAGAAGCGATAAGGACGATATCTATGAAGAAAAAATTTAAGTTTTCAACGCTCCTCAAGTATTTAGCCTTGATTTTCCTTTTTGTTTATATAATCAGCCCGTTTCTATGGCTTGTGATCATGTCCATCAGTTCGTCTGCAGAATTAACTTTAAAACCTCTGCGCTGGTTACCGGAAAAAATCGATGTATCTGCTTTTAAAGAATTACTGGTCATGGGTCTCAATACGCGGGGTGAATTATTCCTGTTTGCACTTCGGAACAGCCTGATTACTGCATTGACTACCGTGTTTTTGTCCATGCTGGTGACGATCCCGGCGGCATGGGTTTTCTCCCGCTATTCCGGGAAAAAGAATGTGATTCTGTCACTGGCGATTTTCACCTTTATGTTGCCGCCTGTTGCCTACTGTATTCCTCTCTATAAAATGCTGGTTCGTTTTAATCTGATGGATAAATCGCTCGCTTTGGCGGTTGTTTATTGTACTTTTGTGCTTCCTTTTTGTGTCTGGCTGATAAAAAGCAGCATTGATTCGATCCCTTATGAATTGGAAGAGGCGGCTGTCATTGATGGCGCCGGATTCTTGCAGCGGATTGTTCAAATTGTTATGCCTCTGTTGTTGCCAGCACTTGGAACTGTTGCATTGATGTCATTGATTATGGCATGGGATGAATATTTTTATGCAATGTTGTTCACGAACAGTAAAACAGCAATCACCTTGCCGGTTGTGATCGCAAATCTTGCCTCAGGTCGTCAATCGAACTATAACCTGATAGCTGCAGGTGGTGTGCTGGCTTCAGCTCCTCCGGTAATTATTGGTATGTTATTCCAAAAAGCATTAATTAAGGGACTGGTTTCTGGAGGCGTAAAAGAGTGAAAGTTTATTGCGGTATAGACATCGGCGGAACCAGTGTCAGAACTCTTCTGATCAATTCTACGCGACAGATCCTGACTAAAAATCATTTTTCAACTTTATCCGGCTCCGGGCCGGACTTTTTTATGGACTCACTGACTGCATCCATTCGGAAAGCAGTCCATTCACACGGATCGGATTATGAGCTTCAGGCAATCGGAATAGGTTGTACTGGTCCAGTGGATGAAAATACTGGCGTCATTTTAAACCCCTACACACTGGGCGGTTTGGAAGGATTTGGTTTGACGGAAGCTGTATTTGACCGTTTTCAGGTGCCAGTCTTCCTGGATAATGATGCGAATACAGCTCATTTAGGTGAAATTGCTGCTTTGGGCGATACAGCCCCACAGAATACGGTCATACTGACAATGGGGACTGGTGTCGGTGTTTCTATTCGTGTAGGTGGTGATATTTTTCGTGTTCCAGGCGGAATTCATCCTGAGATCGGCCACATTCCGGCAGGAATTATTTCTGATGTCACCTGTTATTGCGGGAAAAAAGATTGTCTTGAAAATACGCTTTCCGGCACTGCGATTAATCGGGATTCCAACCGTTTATTTGGATTGCCTCCTGAAATTGTAATGAGTGACTGCGATACACCTGAAAAACAACAATTTCGGGAAAATTTAATAGCAGCATTGACAAATTCTATTGCGATAATGACCGGTATCTTTAATTGTGACCTCGTTTTTATTGTGGGAGGAATGCAGCCGTTTTTTGACAAGTTTCTTATTAAAGAAGCGCAGAATCGACTGTCTGGCCTTAAAAATATCTTTGGCGGAACCGAAATCATATCCAAAGAAACAAGCACCATTTCCGGCAGTTTCGGTGCAGCCATTTTAGCGATGGAAAGATTTGAAAGGAAAATCCAATGAAACAATTATTTGAGAAATATAAGACTCTCTTAACCGATGAAGAAGGACTCAAGGCAATCGAGGCAGAGATGTCAAGACAAAAAGAAGATGCTTATGAGACCTTTCACACTCAGAAAACAGTGATTTCTGAAATGGCTGCAGCGATTCGGAAGACCAGAAATGTATTGTTGTTAGGGATGGGAGCTTCGCATTTTGTGAACCAGATCTTTGCATTTCAAATCCGAAAAATGGGGATAGAAGCACATGCAATTCCCGCTTCTGAGTTTCTGTATGATCCTATTCCTGTTGATCGTAAAGTTGTTATATTAACCTCACAAAGCGGAGAATCTGTCGAGACTATAAAATGTCTGCCTTCACTAACGGGAAATACTGTTTATTCTGTTACATTGACACCTGACAGTACAATAACAAAACAAACCCGATCGATCATTTGTGCCGGAGGAGGAGAGAAGGCATATGCCGGCACACGAAGTGTGACGCTTACTTTGGCAACCTTTGCTTTTGCGGCAGAGCAATTGGGACAAATCAAATTCGAAAAAATCGAAAGAGCGATCGAATTTGAGCAGACAGATTTGGCTGCAATGGAAAAAGCTGTCTGGACCTTATTCAGTAAACACAGCATCATTGCGACAGGGCGAAGTCTTTTTGCTCCTCTGTCACAACTCTTTGCTTTAGGCTGCGAAGAGCTCGGCACGAAACCAGTTTTGTGTAACGAAACCGGAATGTTCCGACACGGCCCGATGGAGATTCTGGATTCCGACACGGCTCTGGTAGTGTTCCGTCAGGAGGGTGAATTGGGTGAGCTTTGTACATCCTTCGAATCTGCCCAAAAACAAAGCGGTTGTGCGCTGATCGTATTGGATAGTTCCGGTTTGGATCCGCTGAAGAATGCGATTACGATACCCTGTCCTACTGGATTGGATATCAATACGGTACTCGGAATGATGACAACATTTCAATCCCTGATGGTTGCCTATGCCTGCGGAAAAAATCCAAGAACCGGATTGCCGCGTTATGGCTCGAAAGTAACCGTCAGCGAATGACCGCAACGGGATCTTATACAGGGAAATTTTTCCCATTATCGTCCGAATTATTCGATTTTATAAAGACACTCAGCAATGAAAAATTCATGGTGGATATTCATGCAATTCCTGCTTTTTTTCATAATGATCCAATTTCATCCCGTCTGCGCTCAGAATGAAGAAAATGGATATGAAGAATTTCAGAACGCGAAAAATCAAGCAGTTAAATACCTCAATTCAAAATTGGCTATGGGTGTCCCTATTGTGTCGTATGAAACACAATATCCTTCCTTGAAAAATGCAGCCTATGTGTATGACAACGCTTTAGTATCACTGGCTTATATCGCAGAAGGAAACCGCAAAAATGCGGCAAAAATCCTCGATGCATTGGTTCAGGGAATTCAAAATGATCGTTTTCAACCGGATCGGATTCGTAATGTCTATTTGGCTGGTAACAGCAGTTATCCTGCACACTGGTGGGATGGAGAATGGGTAGAAGATGCTTCTCAGGTTGGGACAACGACCGGAAACAGCGCTTTTACTGCGCTGGCTTTTCTTCAATATTATAATCGCTGGGGGGGCGAGCGTTATCTTCAGTCTGCTGAGACCATCATGGACTGGGTTTTGGAGAATTGTCAGGATCAGAATTATGGATTTACGGGAGGGTACAAAGGCTGGCCGGAACAAGACCGGATCGAAATTTTATCCTTTAAATCTACCGAGCATAATATCGATGCCTTTGCTGCTTTTCATCAGTTATTTCAAATTACAGGCTATGAAAAATACCAGACAGCTTATGAAAGTGCGCGTGAATTCATTCGATCCATGTATGATGAAAGCGGATATTATTACATCGGGACACAATCGGATGGATTCTCTCCAGTTATAGAAAATATCATTTTGGATGTGCAGGTTTGGACAGTTTTGGCGTTAGGAAAAGAATTTCTGCCAGATCCAAATGTAATGGATACCGTTCTATCCATGAAAACAGCCGAGAGTGGATTCCCTTTTCACAAGGAGAATTCAAATGGCGGTTTTTGGAGTGAGGGAACTGCTTTTTCTGCTCTCCTTTTTAGAAAACTTGGCCTGAATGAAGAAGCCTTTTTGGCAATGAGAACATTGGAGCAAATTCAGTTGACGAATGGCGGCTTTCCCGCTGCAACAGTCTACAACCTCTCGACCGGAGACGGCTGGGGATACAATCAGGATCCGCACATCGCTCCAGCAGCCTGGTTTATCATGGCAACTGCAAATTTTAACCCGTTTGTTTTGACGCAATAAAACAACAGAAAAAAAAGATTCGAAATTTTCAATCTCAATAGCCCTGATAGAACGATATGGAGATTGAAATAGATGAATTCCGATTTAGTTCAAAATTCCCCAGTTATTTTTAAGTACATTCCGAAAGAAAAAAATCTATACTATAATCTCATTGAAAGAGAAATTCTGCTTTTCTATATTTAGGTGTAATTCTTTTTTTTGGGATCATATTTAATAAGGAAATAGCTGTAAGAAATTCGAAAAAATTCCTTCAACGGAGGAGCAACAATGGGTTATGTAGAAGTTGGTGAAAAGATTTATATTATTGGTGACCCGATTGCACAGGATGGATTGAATTGTAATCCGTACCTATTAATCGATGAAGGGGAAGGAATTTTATTCGATCCCGGTTCTGTCTTGGATTTCTCAATTGTCCTCGAAAATTTGAAGGAATTAATTGACATCAGAAAAATTTCTCACGTTATTCTGCATCATCAGGATCCGGATTTTTGTTCAGCGGTTCCCTTGCTGGAAAAAGAAGGGTTGAATGCGCAAATTGTTACAACCTGGAAGTGTCAGACTTTAATTCGTTATTATGGAATTCATTCGCCTTATTATCTGATTGAAGAACATGAAATGAAGCTGCAATTAAAATCAGGCCGCAATCTTTCTTTTATTCTGACTCCCTATCTGCATTTTGCCGGTGCGTTTGTGACATATGACGAGAAAACTCGAAGTTTATTTTCAAGTGATTTATTTGGCTCGTTCAGCTACAATCCGACTTTATATGCTGATGATCATTATATGGATAAGATGCTTTCATTTCATGAGCATTATATGCCATCCAATGCAGTCTTACGGCCGGTCATGGAACTTCTCTCCTTATATAAAATAGATACAATTTTCCCGCAGCATGGCTCGATCATAAAAGAGCAGGTTTACCAATACATTGATGCTTTAAAATCGCTTGAATGCGGTTCGCTGCTCACACCCGTGAAACAGAACCTGATGCTGGCGGGCGGATTTACGATGATTTTCAACGAAGTGTATCAACGGATGACCTCAATTTTCCCGTCTGCTGAAGTAGAGGAAGTTTTTAATTCAGTGGAAGGTTTGGAATTTGACGACCAAAAAGTAATAACGGGATATCGTCAGGATTGGAGTCTGATCTGGAATTCAATATTCAAACAAATTGAATCGATGAGAGGGATGGTATGGCTGGGAGTCCTTTACCCATTTGTTTCACATCTTTGCGCTGTATTTGATTTGCAGCTGCCGGAAGTATTTAACAAATCACTTGGTGATGTTTTTCTAGAGAATGAGCGGTTGAAACAAATCAACATATCGATGGATCAAACCATTAAAGCGACGAACAACAAGCTGCTGAAATGCCCCATTACCGGTTTATATAACGAGAACTTTTTTGATTCTCTGCTGCTCAATGAATTTGACAATGAAGATTGGCGCGAGCTTGGGACTCTGGTTTTTATCGGCATCGATGATTTTGCAGATTATCTGATCCAATTCGGTAACCAGGAAGAACAAATTGTTCTAAGTAATCTGGCTTATTTATTAAAAGAAGACTTTGGAGAAAATGCGGTTTACCGGATGGACTTGCCTGATTTTGCAATTTATATTAAAGGATTTACCAGACAAGAAATCATCGAAAAATTAGAAAAATTGCGGGTGAAAATAAAAAAAGGTGATTATTTCCTGGGAAAAGTCACAATTTCTGCAGGTATCGCATTTCCTTCTGAGATTGACCTGAATTCGAATTCAAGTGAAATCGCCGTCAATCAATATGAGAGTCTGGCATTTGAGCGGTTGCGGACAGCACAATTAACCGGCAAGAACAAGATTTGCTTTGAAGGTGATAAAGAAATTCATGCCGTCAGCAAAGGGAAAGTATTAATTGCGGATACGGATATCACCAATGTGATGCTATTAAAATCCTATTTTGAAGATGCTGATTTGGAAGTAATGACGACTGACAACGGGATTGAAGCAAAGGAAATGGCTATTGAAAATTTACCGGATGTGATTGTATCAGAAATAATTCTTCATCGACTGGATGGATTCAGTCTGAGGGAAGAGATCTTGAACAATTCAACAACAAAAGACATCAAAACGATTTTTCTGTCGTTTAAAAAAGATGAGACCAGTGTAAAGCGTGCGATACAGATGGGTGTGACCCATTATCTCAGCAAACCATTTCTACTGGCAGAATTGCTTGGAATTGTGGAATCCCTGGTTCAGGATGGGAAAAAATGGAATTAAATTTCCTGATCCTGATTATCATCGTTTTTGCTTATCTATTATTTCTGCTGATCGCTCGGATATTCTTAAATAAATTTTCAACCCTGGATGAAATTTTCATCCGTAACAATCGAAGGTTGGCAAGAATCTTATCGATTGTTAATCAATCGTATGAAATCAATTTGGAATCATTGAGGGCATTGAAGGATCTGAAACAAAACGTAATTTTATCCTCAGAAGAAGATGCTGAGCGAAAGAAAAAAATTTATCAAATTGAAAAGCAGGAAATACGAAAACTGCAGAATAAAAATGTTGTGAGAAGAAAAGAAGCTGCAGCAAATCTTGGAATTATCGCTGATTCAAATGCCAGGGTAGCACTCGAACAGGTGTTATCCAAAGAAAAGGATTATTCTGTAAAAATATATCTGGTTAATGCTCTAACCGAAATCCGTCAGAAAGATTCGCTGCCCTTCTTAATCCAGGATTTATTGGACAGTACGAAATGGTATCGCACGAAACTGATCTCCAATATCCTCGAATTTGGACATCAGTTTCATGATTTCTTTTTACAGATGAAAGACACAAGACGCTTAGAGTGGATTGAATTAATGATTCATTACGCTGGCTCAGTGTATACGGATGAAACAAAGAAATATTTATTTGATTTTGTTGATCGCTTCGAGTTGATCCAGCAAGAAGCCCAATTTTTTTTGCAGAAAGAAGAGAAATCGCATAGAAAATACAAAATTGAATACATTGAAGGTGATATGAAAATCCTGCTGGAAAAAGCATGCAGAATACTTTCGGATATATATTCCTTCGAATTCGGCAAAGAACCTTATACAATTCATCTCAACAAAACGATACGGTTGAATGCTTATTGGGCGATCTCGAAAAATCCCAGTGTCGAAAACCTGAAATTATTGTTGTCTCACATCTCTGAGGATTTGTTTGAAAACCAGATCATCACGATGTTGTCTAAAATGCTCGAATCAAATCCCCGTTTGATTTATATCGTGGAAGATGCTTTTGAAAATGAGAAAGAAAAGTCTGTCCGAATTCGGATCGCTCATATTCTGTCCAACCAGATCGAATACTATGTATTGCAACTTCTGACGAAAAAACGGATTAGAGCTAAGTCAATTCTTGGGCAAATTATCCAGAACAATCAAGTAAACGAATTAATCGGTTTTATCAATTTGAATAAAAACATTGATTTGGAAAACAGTCTGGCAGAGCTGGTCAAAGAAAATGTCGATCCGGATAGCGAGACAGGAAATGAATTAAGAGTTTACTTAAAGAAATCTTTTCTTTCCAGATGCGGTTTTATTCCGATTGAACCGGAACAATCCATACGGGTTGAAAAAAAAGATCCCAATTTAATCAAAGCAGTTGCTGTCGCAGTTTTTGTATCGTTTTTATTGATTCCATTCATCTTTTTAATTGTGCATCGAGAGGACTTGGGAACAGTAAGTTGGCTCAGTCTTCTGTCTGACTATGTAACCGAATTTAATTAAGGTTTGATTTATTATTCTGTTTTCTATTCTTTATGGAATCTGTTGCTGATTTTCTTTTCCATTCGGAATGTGAGGATTCAGGCACGATTGTGGAATTACAAAACCTATTCTATGCTGTTCCGAAAGAAAATGATTCCTTCGATTTCGATCATCGCTCCGGCTTATAACGAATCAAAATCGATTGTATCCAGTGTAAAATCGTTGTTGAATTTGAGGTATCCCGATTATGAATTAATTGTCGTGAATGATGGCAGTAAAGATGAAACACTTGATTGTCTGATTGAGGCGTTCCAGCTGGTTCGAACCAATTATCGTTATAAAACCAGCCTGGTCACTGCGCCGATTCGTGGTATTTATCGCAATGATTCTTTACCAAATCTGATCGTAATCGACAAAAGCAACAGCGGAAAAGCTGATTCTTTAAATGCCGGGATCAATGTTTCCAGAAATGAATATTTTTGCTGCATCGATTCCGATTCATTGTTGGAATCTGATTCTTTATTAAAATTAGCATCTTTAACATTGGATGAAAGCAGTGAAACTCCTGCACTCGGTGGGAACATCCTGCCGATTAATAGTTGTAAAGTTAATAATGGGCAAATCTATGAAATCCATGCACCGAAAAATATTATTGCCAGATTTCAGGCGATCGAGTATATCCGCGCTTTCATGATTGGACGACTTGGCTGGCAGCAAATCAACAGCATGATGATCATATCCGGAGCTTTCGGATTATTTCGCAAAGATCGGATTATTGGTATCGGTGGTTATCTGACATCGAAAGGCCAATATCAGAAAGATACCGTTGGCGAGGATATGGAGCTTGTGGTGCGTATTGGACGAATGTTGTATGAGATGAAGCAAAAATTTGTGATTCTTTATGCATACAACGCAAATTGCTGGACGGAAGTACCGGAGGATTTAAAAAGTTTGAAAAACCAGCGCTACCGCTGGCAGCGTGGTTTGGTGGATATTTTATATTTCCACCGAAAAATCCTGTTTAATAAAAAATATGGACGGATCGGTTTTATCGCAATGCCGTATTATTTTATTTTTGAAATGATAGGCCCGCAATTTGAAATACAGGGTTATTTCTTAGTGATTGTCAGTTTTCTGTTGGGAGTTTTGAATGCAGAATTTGCATTGATGTTATTCATTTCTGTGATTCTTTTGGGTATGATCAATTCGATTGTATCTCTGCTGATTATTGAACGGGAAGAATCCTACTTTTCCATTCGAGATTTACTAAGACTGATCTGGATTGCTTTAATAGAAAATTTTGGTCCTCGGCAATGGATCAGTCTTTGGCGAGTCTTGGGGCAAATAAAAATGATCTTCCGCTCATCAGGCTGGGGCAAGATTCAACGCAAGGGGATTTAATCAATGCGCCGATATAAATTCTTCTATTATTTAACTTATTTAACCATTTGGATTGTGACAGGTGCCCTTCTTTTTTTCATCGGATATCCGATTTGGGACTATTATCAGAAAGAAACGAATCCAGTGCGGATTGCTGATGAGAGAAACATTCCGGATAATTCAGTTTTTCAATGGATAACCCGGTTCCAAAAAATGAATCCAGACATCGAAAATCCGGATCAGTCCGAATTAATTGTTTTCAGTGATCGAAATTCCTTTAATTCAGAAAATATTCAAAAATTGTTTGGAAAGATCGGGATATTTAACGCACTTTATTATCAGATTGCAGAATCAACTTATGATCTTGCGCGATTAAATTATTTAACCAACGTCGTTTATTCCGGATATTATGGTTCTGTTTATGAAAAATTGAATGATCGAAGTTCAATTCCTGAGAAACTCATTATGCTATATGAGAAAAATACAGGTCTGCCTTGGAAATTTTATGGTGAAGGAATCATCATTACCAATAATCAGAAAATTCTGGTTTTGCAAAAAGGAACCGATTACAAAGGAACTGTCAATTTGAAAATGGACGATCAGAAAATCGATTTCTATGGAATTTTTGAAATTACCAGTTCAAAAGAAATTTCAAGAGGCACTTTTTCGATCGAGTTATTGTCCGGTGGCAAAGAAATGTTTTCTGCAGCTGGAATCCCGTCCGAATTTCCTGCTTCTTATGAAATCCGGCGCAATGCTTTCCAGGGTTATTACTTTACGGGAAACTTCAGT
Organism: Flexilinea sp.; assembly: GCA_026645735.1. Lineage (GTDB taxonomy): Bacteria > Chloroflexota > Anaerolineae > Anaerolineales > Anaerolineaceae > Flexilinea. The sequence goes on along the minus strand of JAPKMT010000022.1, from coordinate 31,719 downwards.
ACTTATCAAGTCAAAGTGCCTTTCCAGTATAATCTGATTACAAAGTTGATGCAGCATAAAATTTTTTATTCAAAATATCAAAATGAAGAAGTGTTTTGGCGCTGGTATTATCCTTTAATCGATCGAATCGTTTCTTCTACCAAATCTAGAATCAAATCTGATGAAAAACTGATTCCAACCAACCCGATAGAGAAAAAAAATGTTTTTTCAACGGATGGTCAAGAAATTTTTGTTACCAGTGAAACGACAAAATCCAGGTTTTTCATCAAAGGTATCAATATCGGTCCGGCATTGCCTGGAAAATATTTTACAGAGTTTCCAGAGGAAGCAAGTATCTATTTGAAATGGTTCCAGCAAATCTCTGACCTCAATATGAATTCAATTCGTGTTTATACATTGCTTCCCCCTGCATTTTATCAGGCGTTATATCTATTTAATTTCGACAATCCGGATCCGTTATTCCTGTTGCAGGAAATTTGGCCGGAAGAACATCCGGTGGGTTCGGATTATTTGAACCAGGAATATAACAAAACGTATCATCAGGAAATTGAATACGCCATTGGAGCGATTCATGGCGATATTCAGATCCCGGAGCGCAAGTTTCGCTCATATGGATTGTATGCCTATGATGTCTCACCTTATCTGATCGGATATCTCGTTGGGCGAGAGATGGAACCGGAAGAAGTTCTGGAGACGGATCGGATCAATGCCGGTTACCAGTTTCAAGGTGATTATTTTTATAACCATGCGGAAGCTACACCGACAGAAGCATGGCTGGCAGCATCGTGTGATTATGCTGCATTGCTGGAAGATACGCTCTATCAAAATCGGCCTCTGCTGGCGATCGTAAGCTGGCCAACATTGGATCCGATGAGCCATGATACGGAATGGAATGAGGCTGGTGATAAATCGGTGCAATATAATGACAAGGCAGTCGTCGACATCAATCACATCGGAATTCATCAGGATCGTGTTGCAGGCTTTTTTGGCGCCTATCATATTTATCCGAACTATCCGGATTTCATGAATAACGAACCTGCTTATGCCGCGTATACGGATGCAGACGGATCATTTCGCTATGGAGGGTATCTACAGGAGTTTATACAACAGCATACCAGCTACCCGGCAGTTGTGGCAGAATACGGAATTTCGACCAGTTCTGTTACGGCTCATTTTAATCCGGATGGCTATCATCATGGTGGATTGACTGAAAATGAGCAAGCTGAAGGTATTATTCGGATGACCAGAGCAATCGTGAATGAAGGGTATTCAGGAGCGGTTATTTTTGAATGGATGGATGAATGGGCTAAGAAAACCTGGACGACAGAATTCTATATGATTCCATATGACCGGCATGTCTTATGGCATAATGTGTTGGATCCGGAACAAAATTATGGTCTTCTGAGTTATGACGCATTGGATTCAGTGATGGAGACAATATATACCGGGACGACTGATCAAAATGTGGAACAAGTTGTAAGAATGGGACAGAATACAGAATACATAGAAATTGAGATGGAAGGTTTTCCGCAAAACGATTCTGATGCAACATATTCCATCGCGATAAACACTTTTCCGAATGAAAGACCTGTCTGGCAATACCTGCTGAATCTCGGTGAAAATCCGGAATTGCTGGTGAATCCCGGTTACCAATGGCTGGATGGAAATTATCTGGCAGCTCCACACCAATTTTCGGAATATTTGCAGATGATTCAATTGACCAATAGTCAGAATATCTCAAAACAGGGCAAAATCACTCCTGAAAAAAAACAAAATTTAAGCTCATTAAAAACTGGTGTTTTTAAAAATCATGAAAATCAAATCTATGTCGATGACCAACGGATTCGAGTTCGTCTGCCCTATGGACTACTGGGGATTTCCGATCCGTCTTCCAGGAAAATTCTACTGGATGGAAATCGCTTTTTACCGACAGTGAGTGATCAGATTTCTACCCAGGCAGTTGATTTCATCACAATTCGGATTATGAGCCCAAACAAGGCGGATATTATCGCCAAATATTTCCTGAAAAACTGGGAAATTCCAGCGTATACCGAACGTCTGAAGGACAGTTACCCATCATTGTCGGAGTATTTTGGATCTTTGTAAAAGATCTGACAAAAAACATTCATCAACAGCTAGATTTTCGATTATTAACTGGAAGGCGGTGTTTTTATTCAAAACACCGCCTTCCAGTTAATTTCATGAAATCCTGTAATTTGAAATACAGTCAATCAATTTAAAATAACAATTTTCCTACCTTTGTTCAACAGTCTGATTCATATTTGAATTGCTGAATTTCGCCCAGCCTTCTTGAGTAAATATCAATTCACCCATATCCGAGCTAATTGCACTTTTCAAATGCCGGAAGATGGTTGTTCAATGAAGCATTCTTCAGATTATTAAAAACTCGAATAATATCGGAATGTTCCATCGACGGCAGCAATTCATCATATAAATCCGCATCTGCCAATTCAGCATCTACTCCAACCTGGCAAGCATCTTCCAGATTTTCAAAAACCGGTTCTGATTCCAATCCTGGATTTTCAGGAATGGAAATATCATATTTCTCAGCCTGTCTGACTAATGCATCAATGTGTTTCAGTTCGGCTTGCATGATATTTTTGAATGGTGCTGAATCGTAATAATTCTCAAAGATATAGCGATAGAGGTTATAAGCTCCGTATTCTTCCAGAATCGCTTCCTGAAGAAAATTTGCTTCTGTTTGAGAAAGCGGATCCTGGGAAATACCCGCGTTTCTGCCACGCCCGGTATTTTGATTTTGATTCCATGTCTCGTTACCGGAAAAACGCTGCCCATTCATGGATCGATTTTGATTTATAACACGAGGGTTATTCTGATTTGTAGAGAAAGCTGAAACAGACAGGGAAGGCATGAGCAACATCAGACCAATGAGCCCGACCAATATGTTTCGCTTCGTTTTTGATAATTGAATGTTTGTTTTCATGATATGTTTCCTTTTCGGTTTATTAATTTTATCCATAAACTAATCCTATCGATTTGTTATGAAAAAGAAATGAAGATCATATGAATGAATTATGAATTATCAGGAAACCAGCAAATTACGCAAATTAATGTGAAAATTCAACAAAAGAACATGTCAGGATAAGATCTGCAAACGAAAAATAAACTTACAAACCGCATATTGAATTGAAGAAAAACTTTTCCTTATTAGAAATTGCCATATTATCAACTTTTGATTTCGTCCATAATTAATTAATTATAAAAAAAGTTATTGACATATGTCAGAAATAGAGTATACTGAAAATAATAAATGACATATGTCAATAACAGAAAGGAGGTTAAAATGCCGAACAGAGATGGAACTGGCCCGATGGGCAGTGGACCGAAGACCGGAAGGGGTTTGGGCATATGTTCCGCAACACGAGCGCTGAAATTTGGCGCTGGAGCTGCTTTAGGATTAGGCCTTGGTTACAGGCATGGATTTGGATCACGGTTATTTAGCAATCGAAGCACACAACAAACGGTTTCCAAAATAGAAAAAGAAATTCTTGAGGAACAAAAAACCATTCTTCAGTCTCGCCTGGCTGAAATCAATGACCAATTGGAAAAGATGTAAAAGGATGGAACATTTCCGGAGGACGCTCCGGATTAAATAATTTTTGGATAAAGAGGGTGAATGATATGCCAAGACCGATGAAATGGAGAAATGTTTGTTGTTTGCCAAAAAGCACCCGCTTTGGGCCTTTGGATGCGTCAACGAATACAGAAAATTTTGTTAATATGACTGTTGATGAATATGAAACGATCCGTTTGATCGATCTGGAAGGACTGACTCAGGAAGAATGTGCCGGGCAGATGAATATTGCCCGAACAACCGTACAGGGAATCTACAATGAAGCACGGAAAAAATTAGCCGAATCTCTTGTGAAAGGAAAGATACTTTTAATCAATGGGGGAGAATACCGCCTTTGTGAAGGATATGGAAAAAATTGTGAAGGTGGTGGCTGCTGCAGAAGATGGTGTGCCAGGAATTCTGGTGATAATTAATGTCATTAAAAAAATATCTATTCGTGTAAGAAAGGGAAAAAAATGAAAATTGCAATACCGATTGATGAAAATAAGGAAGATACTACGATTTGCATGTCTTTTGGCCGGGTACCTTATTTTATGTTTATTGATACCGAATCAGGTCTGGTTGAATTTATAAAAAATGATGCAGCGGAAAGTCAGGGTGGCGCAGGGATTAAGGCAGCACAGATCATCGTAGATCACCAGGCAAATATCTTATTGACACCCAGATGTGGTGAAAATGCTGCCGAAGTCATTCAGGCTGCAGGAATCAAGGTGTACCGGACTAATGGAAATTCTGTAAAAGAAAACATTGCAGCTTTAAAAGAAGAAAAGCTGACGTTGCTGGAAGAATTTCATGCCGGCTTTCATGGTCATGGGAACCATTAGCGATGAATATTGCTGTACTCAGTGGCAAAGGGGGAACCGGGAAAACACTGGTTTCGGTCAATTTGGCTGCAGCAGCTGAAAATGCTGTTTATTTAGATTGTGATGTTGAAGAGCCAAATGGATATTTGTTTTTTGCTCCAGAAAAAATTATTCAAAAAAATATTTCCATTCAGCTACCTGTCATTGATCGAAATCGTTGTACTGTGTGCAGAAAATGTGTCGAGTTTTGTAATTACAATGCACTCGCTTGTATTGCTGGTCGAATAATCCTGTTTGAAGAGGTTTGCCATTCCTGCGGCGGATGCAGGATTGTTTGTCCCGAAAATGCAATTACTGAAGAAGAAAAGGTAATCGGACATATTGAAAGCGGTGTTTCGAAAAATGTGAAGGTAAAGACTGGAATTCTAAATATTGGAGAGACATCAGGAATTCCAATTATTCAGGAGATCTTGAAAGAAAACGAAGAGGATCAAAGAATAAGGATCATAGATTGCCCTCCGGGCAGTGCTTGTTCTGTTATGGAGAGTATTCGAGATGCAGATTACTGCATTCTGGTTGCCGAGCCTACACTTTTTGGTGTTCACAACCTAAACCTGGTTTATGAATTGGTATCAAAATTTTCAAAACCTCATGGCGTTGTCATCAATAAATGTTTGGAAGGTGAAAATCCGGCAGAACAATTTTGCATCGATAAAAAAATCAAAATTTTGGGAAAGATTCCATTCCATCAGGAGATAGGGATGATGAATTCCAAAGGAATGATTTTGGTGAGAGAGAAAGAAAGCTATCGTAATTATTTTATCAATTTGTTAAATGAAGTGACAGAAATTCGAAATTAAAATCGGTCTTTTTAATAAAGAGAAAACAACAAATACTCTTTACCAGGTTTCGAATTGATTAGGAAGTGATCGGGGTTATTCAGAATGAAACAGTTACTCATCCTCAGCGGAAAAGGTGGTACGGGTAAAACCACTGTCGCAAGTGCTTTTATCAAATTAATGGAAGCAAATGTTTTTGCGGACTGTGACGTGGATGCGCCGAATTTACATTTGGTGATGCGGATGAACAACCAACCACAACGGTCGGATTATATCGGATTGCCAAAAGCTGTAATTCACACAGATCGATGTATTCAATGCGGCGAGTGTGAGAAAAATTGCAGATTCCATGCAATTCATTTTAATTCCTTCTACGAAGTGGTTAATTATGCCTGTGAGGGATGCGGAGTATGCAAAGTCGTTTGTCCTGCGGATGCTGTAACGCTGGAATATATTCCAGATGGAGAACTTCTTTTGTATCAGGATGGAGATAAAACCTTCTCAACGGCTCAGTTGAAAATGGGAAGCGGAACAACCGGTTTGCTGGTTTCAAAAGTAAAAAAACAAATGATTGCTGCAGCGGGAAAAGGTTCAGTAGCCATTATCGATGGTTCTCCAGGAATCGGATGTCCGGTGATTGCTTCTATCAGCGGAGTCGACTTTGTGTTGATTGTCGCTGAACCATCCATCTCAGGTATCAGCGATTTGAAACGGGTTGTGAAGACAGCAGAAAAATTTCAGACAAAGATGATGATTTGTATCAACAAATATGACACAAATATTGAGAAAACGGAACAGATCGAAGGTTTCTGTGCAGATCATCAAATCCAATATGCAGGAAGGATTCCCTATGATGAAGAAGCTGTGAAAGCGATTAATCAGGGAAAGACGGTTGTAGATGTGGATTGTTCCTCTGGTAGAGCAATGCTGAATGTTTATAAAAAAGTCCTGGATTTTATTTCAGAGGAAAGCAAGGTGACAGCCAATGAAAATTAAAACGTTATCGGAAAACACATCGATTTCAGAGGAAATTGGGCACGAACACGGGTTGAGTCTGTATATCGAAACTAAAAAACACAAACTTTTGTTTGATACAGGCGGCAACGATTTATTTGCAAAAAATGCACAAAAAATGGGTGTTGATATCAAAGAAATCGATACTGTTATCATTTCCCATGGCCATTATGACCATGGTGGAGGATTAAAAACATTTTTAGAAGTAAATTCGAAAGCAGTGATTTTTCTTCAGGAAAAAGCATTTGATGAGCATTTCGCCAACAGATCAAGTGGTGTTAAAGGATATATCGGATTAGATATCAACCTGCTACCAAATGAACGTTTTCATTTTGTGGATAAAGAACTGCAAATTGATGATGAATTATTTCTTTTCTCACATGTACAGGGTGATCAGTTCATTCCGGCCGGCAATCAAGATCTGTTCATGATTGAAGATCAAGAACTTGTCCCGGATAATTTTGTACATGAACAGAATCTGCTCATTAACGAGGATCAAAAAAAAGTATTAATTGCCGGTTGTGCTCATAGAGGAATAGTAAATATTCTGGAACATATTTTGCGGGAAAAAAGCATTGAACCGGATGTGGTGATTGGAGGTTTTCATCTATACAATCGCGCATCCGATCAAAGTGAGGATCCGGAACTGGTTAACGGAATTGCAAAGGCATTACTGGAACATAAGGGGAAATTTTATACATGTCATTGTACGGGTATAAAATCATATCAATTATTAAAAACAATTATGATTGATCGATTGGATTATTTGTCTGCTGGAAGTGAAATTCTAATTTGAAAAAAAGGAGAAAAAATGAATGAGTGATAATTGTAATCAGGCGTGTCAAAGCTGCAGTGAGAATTGTGCTGATAGAAAAGAAGAGCAAACGGATTTTTCTGCAGCATTGCATGTGATGAGCAGTGTCGGAAAAGTGATTGGTGTTGTCAGCGGAAAGGGTGGCGTTGGTAAATCTCTTGTTACTTCCTTGTTGGCTGTGGCGATGAATCGTAAAGGTTATCGGTCTGCAATTCTTGATGCGGATATGACCGGGCCATCGATTCCAAAAGCTTTTGGCATTAATGAAAAAGCAACTGGAAATGAATGGGGACTATTGCCTTCAAAAAGTAAAAAAGGTATCGAAGTCATGTCGATTAATCTACTGCTTGAAAATGAGACTGATCCAGTAGTATGGCGCGGCCCGATAGTGGGAAATACGGTCAAACAATTTTGGACAGAGGTTATTTGGAGTGATGTAGATTATATGTTTATTGATATGCCGCCTGGTACCGGTGACGTCCCATTGACGGTTTTCCAATCCATTCCGGTCGATGGAATTGTTGTCGTTACCTCTCCGCAGGAACTGGTTTCGATGGTTGTAACGAAAGCGGTAAAAATGGCTGAAATGATGAACATCCCGATTCTCGGACTGGTGGAAAATATGTCCTTTTTCAAATGCCCTGATAACGGTAAAGAATACCAACTGTTTGGCGAGAGCCACATCGAACAAATTGCAGACCAGCACCAACTGCGTGTTTTGGCGAGAATTCCAATCGATCCGAAATTGGCTGCAGCTTGTGACCATGGAGAAATAGAAAATTATCAGGAAAGCTGGATGAATCCTGTTGTATCAATACTTGAAAAAATGGAGAAGAAGAATGGCAAAAATAGCAGTAGCAAGTGAAAATGAAAAAGTTACCGAACACTTTGGGCATTGTTTGAATTTTAATATTTATGAGGTTGAGAATGGCCAAATTGTGAAAAGCGAATCGATTCCGAATCCGGGTCATAAACCAGGCTTTCTGCCTAATTATTTACATGATCTGGGGGTTAATGTCATCATCTCAGGTGGTATGGGCGGAGGAGCAATTGATATTTTTAACTCTCACCAAATTGAGGTCGTTGTTGGAGCCAGTGGTGTCGCCAGTGAAGCAGCTGCAGCTTACATAGCCGGAACATTGCAATCCACTGGATCTGTCTGCCATGACCATCAACATCAAGACAGCTGCAGTGGATAATCACTCCTTACGCGATGATCCATTAAATTAGATAGATTTCTTTTCTAATAAGCATTAAGTGCTGCGAATGTGCGGAATGATCATGGCATGATATTCTGATTTTCTGCCCGGAAAACTGAAATTTATTAAAAAAATTGTCTCACTCAATAATTATTAAAAATTTATGAATGGAGGAAATACATGGATGACATGCAGGAATTGTCTGTTGAATCATTAAGTGCATTGTGCTCAAACCTTGCTAAAGCTTGTTCAAAACAATTACGAACAGAAGAAGCTGCTTTGTTTGACCAATTGTCCAGCTATTACAAGAGCAAGAGCGAGCTTCCTGAAGGAAAGCAATTTAAAGATTACAGTGACCTTGTGCTAAAAGAATTAAATTCTGATTATCCGAAAATTTCGCAGCAGGCTGCTTCAGATGGAGATCGCGGATCCCTCAGAGCTTTAACCTGGGGTGAAAAGGTTTCAAAAATTCTGCGGTCTTTATTAGATCGATATGAAAAACAAAAAGATTCAATGTTGGAAAACACGAATGTTTATGTGTGTGAAATTTGTGGATTTATTTATATAGGGAATCTGCCGCCAGAAATTTGTCCGATCTGTAAAGTGCCTGGTTTCAAGATGCTAAAAATCCAGAAGGAGAGTGTGTGATGCATGCAGCAAGAAATATTCGATTATGCACAAAAGATTGTGTTTGTCTTTTTGTATGCCCGACGGGTGCAACTGATACAGAAAACGGGCAGATCGATTTTGAAAAGTGTCTGGATGGATGCCGCTTATGCGTGGATGCATGTCCTTCGCATGCTATTTATCTTGTCAATGATAATTATGCTCCTCCACAGGTAAAAAGCCAGAAAATCAAGGCAATGATGCTTGAAATGGCAGAAAACAAAACGGAACAGGAGAAGATTGCATCTGGAATTGCAAGAGATGCGAAAAGTCCGATTGCCCGTCAATTGGCAAAAGCGTTAGCGGTTTCAAGCAGAATCAGCGCTGAAGACTTTCTGAGGGAAGCCGGCTACATGCTTCCTCAAGGGGATGAAGTAAAGAAATTACTGCGCGCATTGCTTAATTCTCAACAGCAAGATTTGCCGAAAGAAACGATTCAGCGCTTGCTGGATCTGCTTTAATTATAATAATCTAACAAAGGAGAACACGAAAATGAACAATCAAAAAACACATGAAAATCTGATGGCTGCATTCGCGGGTGAATCACAAGCAAATCGGAAATACCTGGCTTATGCAAAAAAAGCAGAAAGCGAAGGAAAGACCAATGCAGCGAAATTATTCAGAGTGGCTGCGGATGCTGAAACACTGCATGCACACAAAGAGCTGGAACTGGCGGGAAAAATCACTACCACTCAGGAGAACCTGCAGGATGCCATCAAGGGCGAAACGCATGAATATAAGAGCATGTATCCGGAGTTTCTTGAGACTGCGAATCTTGAGGAAAATAAGGCTGCAGCCCGAATCTTCACTTTTGCCATGAAAGCAGAAGAAGTTCATGCAAAGCTCTATACGGAAGCTCTCGAAAATATCGATGATACAGAAGAGGTCTTCTACTATCTGTGCCCGGTATGTGGCAACATCGAAAAGGGTCGCCCGGATAAGTGCTTTATTTGTGGTGTATCCGGCGACAAATTTATCAAGTATTAATCGAGTTTACAAGTGGTGATCGGTTGTCTGAAAGAATCGTATTATTGTTTTGTTTTGTCTTATTTAGACAAAGTTGCATGATCTTTGATTTCGAAACCGATACTTCAATAATTTTTTCTTTGTAACCGGTTAGAAATCAGAGATGATTCATTTCTGTCGAACTTTCCGATCACTCTTGATTAATAAAACTGAAGGATTATCTTTTCGGCGTTCCACAAAAAAGAATTGCCTGTTTTCTGTGAAATGACATGACTAAAATCATGTCATTTTATTATTTTAAAGCTATAAATTTTGTCTGACGGGATTGTTCTCAAAAGATTGTTGCTGGTATGGATCTCCTGAATCCGATGTGTTCCTGTAACGACATACTGATCAATGAAAGCTTATTCTTTTTAAACGATCTTTTTCAACTTCAGCAAATCGATAATAGGGATAATGATTAGTTTTTTATGTTGGTCTTGGGATTCGTGCAAAACTCGCACGGATATGAGTTACCTCAATTTTTATTGGCAATTCTATACTTCGAATTTCTGATCCAACTTCAATAATAGCGATGCTGTAACAGCGATGATGGCTGACAAGCTGCCCATCAGAAGAAAAACGCCGGATACTTCTATGTTAAGTATTAACAAAGCACAGATTATTGAACTGAGTATCCCCGCCAGCTGCGAAAAAAGACTGGACACAGAAAGCAAGGAAGCACGGGTTTCATTGGATGCAAGGCTGTTTAACAGCGTCTGTTCCGGAACATTGGCAATGCCAAGTATTGTCTGGACTAATATGAAACTGAGCATAAATCCGAGAGCAGTGTTTTGGACCGCAACGATACAGAGTGATAATCCCAAAAGCACAACGAAAAGAAAGTAATAGCGCCATCGACGAACCTGGTCTGACATCTTTATACGTCCAGTAAGAAAGCTGCCGAGCATGTTTCCACCATATCCACAAGCACAGAGGACGCCCAATAAATAATGCTGCTTGGGTGAAATCAATGTAGTAAACTGTGGCTGCCAATACGTCTCCAATGCAAATAAAGTAATGCTGCTTCCGAAGATACAGAGCATGATGATTCGCAATTGTCTTTTCCTTTTTAAAAGTGTCATCATCATATGGGTCTGAGATATCAACGTCTTTTGCTTTTCTTTTGAAGTTGTAAATTCTTTTAGAAACAGTGCGCTGAGAAAAATGACTGCCAGCAAAACAATCAATCGAAGGATAACGTGCAGAAAATAGCCGCTGACGTTCGGTAAAAAACCGCCGATCAGTGATCCGATAGCAATCCCGGCACACTGCGACACAAGATTTGCGCTGGTCACTGCGGAGAGCGCTGCGTCCCCATTACGATGAATACAATCTTCGATGATCAGACTGTCCAGACTTCCGGAGAGGAATGCCCTTCCAAGCCCAAAGAATACTATGCCGATAATCAACAGCGGAATATTTTGGGCAAAATACATCATGAATAAACTGGCTGCCACAAAAGCGCAGGACAAATAAAATGCAGTTTTTCTTCCTTTCATATCGGCGTATAATCCACTTGGGACTTCAGAAATCATCACAGTAACTGAGTAAAAACCAACCACGATTGCCAGACTCTGCAAATTGCAGCCATGAGAAAGAAGAAACAAACTCAAGACAGGAATAAACAGCCCAACTCCAAAGTAATTTAGAAAAATAATGATCTTCTGTATACCGGTCATTGCTTTTCCTTGATGCGATAGTACGTCAGCGCATATTCCCAGGGTTCCGTATCTTTAGAGGGCGTATTTACCTCCTCAAGATAATTAACAATGATGTTCTGCAATTCCTCTGCTTGTTCGGATGTGAGGTGTACTATGCCTGTCCTTACATCACCGAAGCACTTTTCCGTATCCTGTCTGAAAATGGTTGATATCGTATCATTCAGTACGTCTGCCACAAGGCTTCGTAACAATGCCACCCGCTCATTTATAAGTGTGTCTTCTTTATCTCCAAGAATGCGTACAGTAACTCTTTTTGGAGCATAATATTTCGCGGTGATACCACGAACATTCGCAGTATGATCCAAATAGACAAGTCCAATCGATTCCAGCTTTTTCAAGTGATACTGGATTGATGAAGCAGAAATGCCAAGTTCCCGCGATAAATCCTTTGGTGTCCTTGGTATCTTTGACTTTTCGAGAATACGCAAAAGTTTTTGCCTTTGCGGATTTATATAAATATCCAATTGAGCCTTAGTCTGTAAATTGACAATTTCCATCTATTCCGATCCTCCCCGGTAATTAGAAATTTGGAAAGGCCTTTTGAGAAAATAGAGGAAACATGTTGTTGTGTTGTTTTTGCGCTCTGCGCAAAAACAACACAACAACATGTAATTTTCCCATATTTCGAATCGCTGGATCCTCTCTGCATTATCGTTACAATTATTGTATCATTATAAATATTGTAACGTCAAGAACTGATTAGTCTTTATCGATACCAAATATGTCTCAAGGTGATTGAGCAGGATAAAAAAAAGCGATGCATGGATTTCAGCCCATGTACCGCTTTTTTGTCACATTTCGGATAGTTATTGGCCTAGATACGAAGTATCAATTATTTCCCGCTTTTTAATGATTTGACACACGAAATATCTAATCAATCCTTGCGTAGGCCTAAGTAAAACGATCAGATGAATAAATTGACGTTTGATTCTTCGGCATCGCCCAGGTAAGATCCGACACCGCCCAGGTTGACACCTTCAATCAATTCTTCTTCTTTAATTCCCATCAAATCCATGCTCATTGTACAGGCGACTAATTTAACTCCGGCCTGTTTTGCCTTTTGAATCATGACTTCCAAGGCATCCACATTTTTGTCATTCATGATTTTTTTGATCATTGCAGTGCCTATACCCCCCATGTTCATTTTTGAAAGGGTTAATTGTTTGGTACCGCGCGGCATCATCATGCCAAACATGGATTCTATGAAATTTTTCTTGATGGCTACCTTTTCAGGCTTGCGCAATACATTCAATCCCCAGAATGTAAAGAACATGGTTACCGGACGCCCCATTGCTGCTGCACCGTTGGCAATAATGAAGGAAGCAATCGCTTTATCCATGTCACCGCTGAAAACGATAATTGTCTTTCCGTCATCAGGTTTTGAAATTTCATGATTTCCCTCAGATTTTTTTGAGCCTTTGCGAATCAGGGCAACATAATCAGTTCCTTTTTTTTCATTGGAAAGTATTGTGTTACCGGTCCGTCTGGACCAGGCATCTATGTCTCTTGCAAATCCCGGGTCTGAAGCTGAAACCTCTACGATTTTTCCTTCTTCCAAATCTTTCATCGTCTCAAATACTTTCATGATGGGACCAGGACATTGCATTCCGCTGCAATCCAACCGAAATGATACTGCTGGAGTTTCATCTGCTTCAGAATGTCCGCTGTCAGCAATACGGTCATGTGTAACAGGAGGGAGGTCATGTTCTTCATAATGCGTCGCACGATAGAAACGAATCCCGCCGGGGTATATTTTCACGTTTGAAAAACCCTGTTCCATCAGGATACGGGCTGCGTTATAAGCTCTGACCCCGATGGCACAAAAAACAATGGTCTCAGAATCCTTGTTCAGTTCTGAAATTCTGCTACGAAGCTGGCCAAGTGGAATGTTGATGGCACCAGGAATTGCGTAAGTTTGAACTTCTGCTTCTTCCCGCACATCCAGGATGGCAGTTTTTTGCGAATTACGCTTCTCAATGGCATCCCATTCCGAAAAAAATACTCGTCCTTTCAGTACATTTTCTGCCACAAAACCGGCCATATTTACCGGATCTTTTGCGGAGGAATAAGGAGGCGCATAGGCAAATTCCAGAGATTTCAAATCCCAGATGGTTCCGCCAAGGCGAATCGCGGTTCCAATCGTATCAATCCGCTTGTCAACACCATCTTTGCCAATAATTTGAGCTCCAAAGATTTTATTTCCCTCTTTGGAAAACAATAACTTCATCGTTATGGGGACTGCTCCCGGATAATATCCGGCATGCGAGTTTTGAACGATAATCAGACTTTCATAATCTTTCCCTTTTACCAATCCACGTTTGATTAAGGTTTTTTCATTTGCTCCGGTATTTGCAGCGGTTAAATCAAAAATCTGAATGATGGACGAACCCTGGGTTCCCTGATAATGTTCCTCTTCTCCGGCGATATTATTGGCTGCAATCCGGCCTTGTTTATTGGCAGGTCCGGCCAAAGGGATCATCGTGCGGCTTTTATCAATGAAATCTTCTACTTCGATAACATCTCCGACTGCGTAAATATCAGGATCAGAGGTATGTAGCATATCATCAACCACAATTCCCCCGCGATCGTTGATTTCCAGTCCGCAATTTTTAGCTAGTTCATTGTTCGGTTTGATGCCAATAGACAGAATAACCATCTGTGCGGATATTTGCTTCCCGCTTTTCAGATGAATAAGCACTGAGTCATCGCTCTCTTCAAAGGAGTCTACACCATCTCCCAAATGAAGATGAACACCTTGGTGTTCCAGCGATTCGTGAATTAACTGAGCCATTTCATAATCAAAGGGAGTCATCACCTGATTCATCATTTCAATCAACGTGACATCCATATCACGGTGACGAAGATTTTCAGCCATTTCCACACCGATAAAGCCACCCCCGATGACTGCTGCATGATCCACCTTATTGTCCTGAATGTACTTTCGGATGTCGTCCGTATCATGGACAGTCCAGAGTGATAAAATTCTTTTCGATTGAATGCCGGGAATTTTAGGGATTACCGGAGATGATCCAGTTGCAATAACCAGTGTGTCATATTTTTCAAGAGTTACTTCCTGATTTTTAAGGTTTTTGACTGAAACAGTTTTCTCATTCCGGTTGATAGCTATGACTTCATGCAGGATGTGAACATCGATATTAAACCTTGATTTCATGACTTGCGGAGTCTGTAGAAGCAAGGCATCGCGTGATTTAATCACGTTCCCAATATGATATGGTAATCCACAGTTTGCATAAGAAATATATTCTCCACGTTCGTAAATCGTGATTTCAGCCTCCTGATCCAGTCTTCGCAACCGCGCTGCCGTACTGGCTCCTCCAGCTACTCCCCCCACAATAATCACTCGTTTTTTCATTTTTCATCCCCTCTTTTTCAGGAAATATCAATCCACAATCATGCATTTTAACAGATATTTGTATTTATAAAATTTGAATTTTATTAATACTGCAAAAAAGGATTCAAATGGAATTACGATATTTCAAAATTGAATAAGAATCTGCAGAAAAAGAATTAATGAATTATTTTCTGCAGATTTCGACAAAAAGTGATAATTATCAATAATAAAAATCGATGTATATAGATAAAGATCTATTATAATATGCGTATTGTTTCGAATCCCTGTCGAACGGCTCATACAGAAAAAGCAGAATTTCGGACATGGGAAAAAAAGATTGAGTCATTTTCTGATAATAAAAGAAAATTTCACCTAAAACGGAGGCAATTCTATGTACATGATATTGTTTGTATTAAATGACCCACAGAAACTTGAAATGATTCTTGATGCCTGGAAAAAATCCGGAGTCGGCGGTACAACCATTTATGAAAGTACTGGTGCATTTCGAAAAAGAATGCGCATACCAGGCCGGTATGCGTATACCACTGAAAATTTGGATGAAAATAACGTATCACTCATGTCTGTTGTCCAGACCGAGACCATTGTTCAGAATTGTCTTGCAGAGACAGAAAAAGTAATTGGAGATCTCTCAAATCCAGACACTGGAATCTTTTGCTATTGGGAACTGGACGGCATAAAAGGTTTACACAAGAATTATTCTGCGGAGTGAGATAATGGATTCAATCATTCAAACCATAACGACAGGCAATTTTGTCTGGTTCACATTTGCTGTCAGTGCAGTACTAATTGTATTTGCTGCCATGAAATTGGCATCCAACGGAGATGTCATAGCGGCACGAACGAAAATCAGCGGAATGTTCGTTGGTGTGCTTCTTCTTGCCGGAGCGACCAGTCTTCCGGAAGTGTTAACCGGTATCAGTTCGGTTTTGGCTGGAGAGCCCAACCTGGCGGCAGGAAATTTTTTCGGTAGTTCCGCATTTAATATGTTCATACTGGCAATTCTGGACGTATTGGGAAAAGATCAGCGTATCTTACGAATCAGCGCCTTTAAACATGCATTATCAGGCAGTCTGGCTGTGTTTCTATGTACACTGGTTTTATTCTTTTTGTGCGCAAATCCTTTACTGAATACCATAAATTTTCAGATCGGCTGGGTTGGGATCGATTCGCTCATAATTGCCGCATTTTATGTTTTTTCAGTTTATCTCATCAATAAAAATGACAGCAGCGATATCACGACCGATTTATCCGAAGAAGAATTAAGATCGATCCCTTCGTTGAAAGCCGGAATCATCGGTTTCTTCCTGGCATCATTAATATTATTGGTTGCTACGCCATTGATGGTGAAAAGCAGTGCAACGATTGCTGATATTACCGGTTTAGGGACCAGCTTTATTGGATCGACGTTAGTTGCATTTATTACTTCTTTGCCGGAACTGGTTACTTCCATTGCAGCTTTTAAAATTGGAGCACCGGAAATGGCAATCGGCAACTTGTTTGGAAGCAATATGTTCAATATGTTCGGATTGGCATTGACCGATGTGTTTTTTACAAGCGGAAGATTTATCGGAGCGATTGATCCGTCTTTTTTGATTGCAGGTATGTTGGGAGTTTTGTTGACCAGTCTGGCTTTGGTTGGAAATGTCACTCAATTTAAGAGATTTCGCCACATGGAGACAGACTCCGTATTAATGGCCATAATTTATTTTGCTGGCACGTATCTGTTATATATACAGAGCCGCATGTGACCAGTCAGAAAAATTTTTCGAAATCCGTTTTGAAATTTGATAATGCCCGCAATTCAGTTCATTAAGATGTTCTTAAAAACCTGAAAGAATAGCTGATAAAGAATTTTTGCATCGCAATTGATCGCATTTTCAAGCAATTCCCCTAATTTATCAGTAATTCGAAATTCGGAAAAGCATTGTGATGAAAAAGAGAGATATTGTTGCTAATTTTTATAAAAAATGAGGCTATCCTTGTTTGATTGTCTCATTTTTTTCTTTGGCATTTATGATCTGATCCTGCGAGTTGTATAATTCTGTGTATGCAAAAATGGGATCGATCCACATATGAAAGAATATTTCCCTTTCTATACCCAATTCTGGCTGTCAGCTCAGTGACTGGTATTTTATGGTTTTTACGCGATGAATTGAATATCCAAGTAATTTCTCTGCTTTATCTGTTACCTGTCGTTTTTATTTCACGGATCTTTGGCTTGTTGCCTGCCATATTGACCGCAATCCTTTCGTTTTTCTGTTACAACTATTTTTTTATCTCTCCCCGCTTTACATTGGCAATCCGTCAGACGCAGGATTTGATTTCTCTGATTGTTTTTTTGATTATCGCAATTGTTATCAGTCAGCTTCTGAATCAGGACCGACAAAATCTGATGGCTGTTATTGAACGCGAAAGAGAAGTGACTTATTTATATGAGTTGAATATTGCGCTGACCGGGTTGAAAGATGGAAGAGAAATATCGCGAATCTTAGCGGAAAAAATTTATGCGACCTTTAATGCAGACAGGGTGGAGGTCATGATATTTCAGACTCCTGACAGAACAAAAAAGATTTCTGTATCTGTCGGAAATGAAACCCGGGAACCATCGGATCCGGATTTCATTATACCCATATCGACTGCACGAGGGGGAGAAGAGATTGTTCAAATCTGGCGATTCGGGTTGCCATTTTCTCCTGTCGAGCAGAAAATGTTGAATACCTTTGCCAGGCAGGGAACGCTGGCAATCGAACGTGCTTATCTCATTGATATTAATAATCGGACGAAAATTCTTGAGGAAAGCGACAAGCTAAAAACATCTCTATTGTCCTCAGTCTCTCATGAACTTCGGACACCACTGGCGACCATCAAAGCTGCTGTCTCAAGTCTTCGCAGCAAGACAGTTAATCTGGATGCTGAATCCAGATATGAACTTTTATCGGCAATTGAAGAGGAAACTGATCGTTTGAATCACCTTGTTGGCAATCTTCTGGACATGTCTCGCATTGAATCAGGAGTTTTAAATCCTCAGCGCGGATGGAATTCGATGGCGGAGATTGTATATGGTGTATTGAAAAGAATGAATACCATTCGCCAAGACTATGTCATTGATATCGAAATTCCGGACGAACTTCCTTATGTCCCTGTGGATTACATCCAAATGGATCAGGTATTTACCAACCTATTCAGTAACTGTACAAAATATGCTCCCAAAGGTTCGAAAATTACGGTTCGGATTCAGCTCTGGAGAGAAAAACAAATGCTCATTCAGGTTAAAAATCAAAGTCCTCATATCGCTGAAGATCAATTAGAACGAATATTTGACAAATTCTATCGGATGGATGGATTTGAAAATGTGACCGGTACCGGACTTGGATTATCCATTTGTAAAGGGATTATCGAAGCTCATGGAGGGAAGATCTGGGCTGAAAATGAACCGGATGGGTTGTCATTTAATTTTTCAATCCCTAGATTTTGGGAGAGTTCTGCATTAAAAGCAGTGAAAGAAGAAATCTGAAAAATGTTAACGAAAATATTAGTGGTTGATGACGAACCTCAGATTCTCAGAGCCTTGAAAACGATCCTGACAGCGAATCAGTTTAAAGTGACTACCGCAAGTACCGGAAACGATGCTTTAACACTCGCTGCGGCACAACCTCCAGACGTCATCATTCTTGATTTAAGTCTTCCAGATATGGATGGACTGAAGGTTTGTGAAGAACTCAGGGCATGGACTCAGGTTCCTATCATTATTTTATCGGTTCGGGACAATGAAAAGGAAAAAGTAAAGGCGTTGGATAAAGGTGCTGATGATTATCTAACCAAACCTTTTGGAATCGAAGAATTATTAGCCAGGATTCGTGTAGCTTTGAAACACGCTTCGCAAGCAATGGGAATTCAGCAATCCGTTATTACTTCTGGAACACTGGTGATCGATTTAAGTCGTCATCTGATCACACTTTCGGGAAAAGAGGTCAAATTAACCGCAACGGAATATAAATTAGCAGCTTACCTTGCCAGCAATGCTGATCGGGTATTAACCCATCAGACAATTTTGTCCCATGTATGGGGATTTGAGGACTCAGATCATACAGAATATCTTCGTGTTTTTATCGGACAACTCCGAAAAAAGATGGAAATTAATCCAAATTCACCCAAATATTTTATTACAGAACCGGGTGTTGGCTATCGCTTTGTTACTTATGAATAAATAAAAATTCAGCGGTTCACCGATGCCAGAACTTTAATCCGATGATCAAAAGCTGTCCATCAAAAATCTTTCCAGTCTCAAAGCCGAGTAAAAGAATATTCTTTATAAAATCCTTATATTTATGACAAGAAAATTTGTCAAGGCTTTATAACCGGCAGCTACAATCTCCTTCAGATACAAAGAAGGAGATTTTTTATGATTACAACAAGTAAAATTTCAATTCCCGCAGCTGACTCGGCTGTTTCAAATTTCCTTCCACTGCAGGTTGAAAAGAAAACAGTTTCGAATTCCGCCTTAATCCTGCAGAAAAAAGACAATGTGATTTTTCTGGTACCACCGCAAATTCAGGATGTAACTTCCTTCTGCAGTTTTGTCAAAAAGACAGCGGAAAAAACAGCTCTTTCTGTTTTTTTACTGATGCTTGCTTCGAATTATGAGGAAGAAGCGAGTGGTCACATGAAATTGATTTTAATGACGTCAGCTTTAACGGGTTATTCATTCCAAATCGATTCCCAGCTTGTTTTGGGTAATTCCTGGATTGATGCGATTCATAAGTATTCTCATCCTGATGATGTAGTTTTTTGCCCGAAAGAAATTCAAGTTGCATCGTACTTTTTTTTTCGCGAACCTTTAGCTGATCAATTAATCCGGAAAATCCCAAATTCCGTTCAAATCTACTCTGAATTCGTACGTCCACATTCTTTTTCGGTATGGAAAATTGGAAGGCAGATGCTTTATTGGATTGGATTGCTTTTACTGTTGGCAGGATTTCTTAAAGCCGAAGGCATAATCAGCGATAACCTTTCGGGAGCTATGGGTTCCGTTATCATGTTCCTGATTGTCGCTGGTGAAATTATTTTAATCTATTGCTGGTCTTTATTCCTCGGATAAAAAATGACAAAAAAAATTAATAAAAAGGTCGGTCTGCAGCAATTTTTTGAGGCAGATTCAACTTTACAGGATGAGCTGGTTGTGGAACAAGCGTTGTATGTAAAACAACCTGTATGGATTCAACGATTTCTGGATGCGGAATCCCAAAAAATGATTGATGCAATTCGGAAAAATCAGAGACAGGTAGTTTTCTGTTTACCAGGCCAGGTCGTTACCGATGATTCTCAAGGAAAGTTGATTTCTTTGCCGGAAGGACAGCGAGAACAGGAAATTGGAAGCATGATGAATCGTTTGATTCGAACAGACTTGCGATTCATTCTCCGCCAGCGTCTTTTGGAGTTGATTGAATCTCCCCAACTTTCAGTCAGCGTTGCTGCGCGCCTGTTTCGATATTCACTGACGATGACAATCGTGCATGTCGCTTTGCCGTCTGGAAAGAATGTGAAATATCACGTTCCGGCAGGAGAGGAAATTCCTTCGGATCCAATTATTGAAAAGGGCGAAAAACAATCTGCTATTACGCAGGAATCTGATGCCATTGTTGAAAATGGTTCGATGGAAGAAAACCGTGGAGAATTTCAGCGTCCCTTTGTTCCTGCTGCGCTTCGATTTTATCTTCCCCAGTGGGTTATTCTTGACGAGAATGGAAAATTATTAGTCCAATCTGTTTCTTCGGCAGAAGATCATATCTCCTATATGCAATCCTTCCTGGCGATGCTGCATACCGCGGTTTCTCTGGCTCCATACATTATTAGCGATCCTGAATATCAGAGAAAAAGATATGGGATGCTTGGTCAATTAATTAACCAGGGCAGAGCCCTCGCAATTCATGAAACACTTGAAATTGTAAAAATCATAAAAGCTCGCGCAGCGGCATCCGACTTGAACCGCGGTTTACACCTGAGTCTTCCTTATTTCGATGATCAAGTGCTTGAAATGCATACGTATGATTTTGAAATCATACCTGCCGGCCGCATATTATTTGTTCCAGCTTTTGTTGTTCGCGCGACACGTGAGGAGAGTGCGAAAATTGCTCAAGATACGCGATTAAGTCCTTCCACTCGAAAATACCTACTGGTTGAATTCTCTATTCTTGAAAAAGAATTTGATACGGCACGAATGAATGCAGAAACTCCAAATTCCTATGGTCAAAGGTAAATCCAAATGATTTTTCCAATTGCTCTGTTAATTGTGTTTTTTTTGATTGCGTTAAAAATATCTCCTCGCGAAAAGAAGAACGATGCGCATGTGCATGGAGCGGGTCAGATCGGTTTACTGGCTGCTGTCGCATTGTTCGGGGTTGATTATTTTACTTCGTTCTATTATGGAACTGGTGAAATGATGAGTGCGCTGCATCCTTTAGGTTTGCAGCGTTATGGTTTTATTGCTGCTGCAGTGATTTCCCTTGGAAATATTGTGTTTGGCGCATTGTATATGTATTCTCTGGGAATTTTTAATGAGGGCGGCGGATCTTATACAGCCTCTATGCGTTATTTGACACCCGGATTAAGTCTTATTGTTGCAGTGACATTGATCCAGGATTATGTATTGACGATTGTTGTTTCCGCCTTGAACGGCGCTGATCAATTCTTATCGATTTTTGGCTTCATGCAAACAGATTGGATTTGGCATTTTGCTATCGGAGCATCATTGGCTGCAATCACCTGGTTCCTTACCATTCGTGGAAGAGGTGAATCTTCCCGTGTCGTGTTTATGCTGCTGAGTGTTTTCTTTTTATTGACGGCGGTCATGGCGATCGGGTTATTCCTTGCCAAGCATTCCGGTGTACCTTCTCAACCCATCGAAACGGTTCCTCAAACTGTATCACTGAAAACCGCATTGATGCACTTACTGACCGCATCTATGAAAGGGATGGTCGCATTAACGGGACTGGAAGCAATGTCCAACGGTATTCAATTTGTAATTGACGAGGATTTTCCGCTTGTGAAATGGGGGAAAAAGAGGCTTCCTAAATTCAATAAACTCTGGCAATTTTACAGCGGCAAATCCGGAATTGGCCGTATGGTTCAGACATCATTTTTGTTTTATGGCGGAATCACTACCTTTTTCTTGTCTGCATTTTCAATTCATTTTAATGTATTTGATGGAACGCTTGGACGTACGTTGGTCGGAAATCTCGCATCGATCGGTTTTGGAAGTTTTCCAGGAGGAACGATTTTGTATTGGAGTTATCAGTTGTTGGCCGTATTTTTGCTTGCGGCAGCTTCCATGACCGCTTTTCAGGATGCTCAGGCGACTGAATGGCGCGATGTCGCAATTGGAGAAATACCGGAAGTCATTGTATATCGGGATGCTCGAGGAACGTTTACCCGTTCTGTAACAATCACATTCGGTATCGCGATCGTGATTATGTTGCTTGTAAAAGGAGAAACAACGAAGGCTGTCCCATTCTATGGCGTGGGCGTATTCATGCCGATCATGATCATGGGTTTATCCATCCGAAAACATGTAATGACTCATTATTCAAGCGCTGTTCAAAAATGGGGAACAGCCGCCGCTTCCTTTGCTGCAGCTTTGGCAGCTCTTGTTTTTGTCATGCAGATTATCGGGAAATGGTCTGAAGGCGGCTGGATGGTATTAATTTCTTTCAGCCTTTTAGTTTTGTGCGCAAACCTGATTCTGCTTTCGCCATTTGGTTATCGGACACCGAAGCAAATTCATCGGATTGTAAGAAAGAAGGCCAGAGTAGAAGGCCATATGGCATCGATTGTGGAGTGGCAATCTCTCAAAATGCAGGAATATCGATATTCGATTTTATCTGGAATAACCAGATTCTTTGAAATTTTCGGAATCCGAAGACCGGGGCAATTCCCAAAGCCTGCTGAAGCCGGCGCTTATGATGAAGCGATTCATGCGTTGAATGCAGATTCTTTTATTCTTCAATTTATGAGTAAAGCGGATCAAGCCGAGATGATCAGACCTGATGACGGTTCCTGGTCTGAGCAAAAAGAAAAAGTGACAATGAATCCGGGTTCATAACAGGTCACCGTTAATGATTATCAGTGATTCGAAATTTGAAAAAAAATCTTTTGATCCAAAAAGAAAACTTTTTATTGTGTATTTTCAGACTCCACACAAAATTACACAATAATAAGTAATCCTTCTTAAATTTTGAATCATTGGATGATTATCTGTACAATTCTTTCTCTCAAATTACTGTACAGAACATTCGAAAACAGGGTATTGACGAGTCTTTATGGCTTTTTTACCTATTCAAACGTTAACAACTCAGGAAATCTTTGATTACCTGGCATCATCCGATAATGGGCTTTCTGATCGGGAAGTATCCGATAGAACCGGTCTATATGGACAGAATTGTTTGATTGAGCCTTATCGGTCTTTACCGGTGAAACAATGGATTCAATATATTTCCAATCCAATGTCTTTACTCTTGTGGGGAGCCGGATTAATCTCGATGTTGATTGGCCATATGGGATTAGGTTCGGTAATTTGGATTATTGTCGTGATCAATTCATTTTTCACATTTTGGAGTGAACGTCGGGCAATTCAAGTACTTGATACCTTACGAAAAATGCTCCCCGTGAACGCTGCCGTTTTGCGAAATGGGCAGAGAAAACCGATTCCTGCCAGTGAAATTGTTCCAGGTGACATAATCCTGTTAACTGCGGGCGACAGGATACCAGCCGATGCCAGATTAATTGAATCCTATGGTTTCCGTACCAATCAATCGGCTTTAACAGGCGAAGTGATGCCGGTAGTGAAGATATCTGAACCAATCTTGCGGGATGATTTGTCGGAATTGGAATATCCCAATCTTATTTTTTCGGGCACAACTGTGATTTCTGGGAATGGTAAAGCGATTGTCTACCAAACCGGAATGGCCACTCAGTTCGGACGTATTGCACAGTTAACCCAAAACCAAAATGAAGAACCAAGTCACCTCCAACAACAGATTCTGCATATCACAAAGTATCTTTCTGCAGTAGGAATATTGCTCGCTGTGATTATTTTTGTGATCGGAATCTTTGATATCGGGATTCAAAAAAAGGATGCATTGGCATTATCCATCGGGATATTGGCAGCAGCATTACCGGAAGGTTTGGCTGCAACGATAACGCTGGCGTTTGCCATGGCAGTCCAACGGCTCGCTCCCAAAGGTATTTTCGTAAAAAAATTATCAGTCGTTGAGACTTTAGGATCCGTTTCTGTAATTTGCACTGATAAAAGTGGTACGCTGACGCAAAATCAAATGACAGTGCGTGAAATTTGGACAAAAGAAGACCGCTACTCTGTTACAGGTGTCGGTTATGATCCTTGCGGCGAAGTGATCTCGATGAAGACTGGGACAATACAAGAATTCAAATCTTCTGATTTGGTCTTAATTGGCAGAACATCCATTTTATGTAATAACTCACGCCTGCTTCCTTCTGATTCAGAACAGTCTGCCTGGCACGGTCTGGGGGACCAGACGGAATCGGCATTAAGGGTGATGGCTATAAAATTCGGAATGAAACCCACTGCGATTGAAAATGAATTTCCTCGAATGTATGAGATTCCTTTTGATGCTCACAGAAAACGTATGTCGACGATCCACACAACCAACAACCAACTTCTGATTTGTACAAAAGGCGCCCCAAAAGAAATTCTGCATCTTTGCTCTGATATTCTGATTGAAGGGCAAACGCTGGAACTGAACGAAGAATTACGTGAAGAAATTTTACAAATAAATGATGAGTTCTCAAGTTCTTCTTTGCGAGTATTGGCTTTGGCGCAACGCGAGATTCCTTACCAGAAAGGACCATTTTATGAAGATTCGATTGAATGCGGATTGACGTTTTTGGGATTAATTGGAATGATGGATCCGCCGAGGACTGAAGTTGCACGAGCAGTACAGACCATTAAACAAGCCGGAATTCGTATGATGATGATGACCGGCGATTATGGTTTGACTGCGGAATCCATAGCTCGCAGAATTGGAATGATTTCAATAAAAACCACGCGTCTTGTCACTGGATCAGAAATCGAGGCGATGGATGATGAGGCTCTCTCTCAATTGCTTTCTCAGGAAATCATCTATTCGCGTATGGCGCCCGAACACAAACTCCGAATTGTCAATTTACTGAAAGCTCAGGGTGAGGTAGTTGCTGTCATCGGTGATGGCGTCAATGACACTCCGGCTATCCGAGCGGCTGATGTTGGAATAGCGATGGGATTGACTGGTTCTGATGCTGCCAAAGAGTCTGCGGATGTCATATTGATGCGTGATGACTTTTCATCGATCGTCACCGCAATTGGAGAAGGAAGATCCATATTTGCGAATATCAGGAAATCAATTACCTATATCTTTGCATCAAACATTCCAGAAATACTTCCATTTTTCCTGACTGCGATTTTTAAAATTCCCTTGGTATTAACGGTTGCTCAAGTCATTGCAATCGATTTTGTTACCGATCTCTTCCCGGCTTTAGGTTTGTGCAGTGAAAAGCCAGAACCGGATGTGATGTTGTGTCCTCCAAGGAGAAAAGATCAATTATTGGTAGATCGACCGCTTCTTTTGCAATCGTTTCTCCGGACAGGCGGTACAGAATTCTTTTTGTGTTTTTTACTTTTTGTCAGTGTTTATTGGGATTCAGGAAATCTTCTGTTTGATTCGCTGAATCGAAAATTCGTATTTATGCAATCGAATGAACAGGTTTATTTGACTGCAGTCACAATGTATTATGCCGGAGTTGTGTTTGTACAATTTGGTAACGCCTTTGTCTGTCGGACAGAGAAAAATAATGTGAAAAAAATCGGATTATTCAGTAATCCACATTTGATTTTTGCCATAGTTTTATCCTCCCTGTTTCTGATGATGACAATTTATTTCACGCCAGTAAAAATAATCTTCCAGCATGTCTCATTGCCGTTCGTTTATTGGCTCCGTATCAGCCTGTTGGTACCGGTTTTCTATCTTATTGAAAGAATCAGAAAGCAGCTATTCGAATCATGGAAAGGTCGATAAAAAAAGGGAAGATTTGTTGTTATGTTTTTTTATGATCAACTCAAAAAAAAAGCAGCAGCAATCTATCCTTCCCATTTTTTGATCTACCGATCAGAAAAAATTGTCAGGATTTATCGTAATATGATCATATACACTGAGTTTAATTTTTGGATGAGGAGACTTTTTTAAATATGCAATTTTACTAAAAACAACTATAAGAACAACAAGTTTTCTTTCTTTATTCGAAAAGTCGATCCTTATTTCGAATTGCTGGGATTTTTTGGACTGGTCTGCAGTAATTCGAAAATCGAAAAAAACCTTGTAAAAGACAGAAGTATTGTTGTTGTTTTCTACGCAGAAACAATACAATATCAAATTATCCATCTCATATTTCAAATCGATGTTTGGTCTGAGTTGTATAAACCGAAATTTATATTATTGAATTAAGAAGAGACCGAGTGTTTTTCATCCGATATCGGTCAAAAGGAGAAATGGAATTCCTCAATGGGGGAAAAACTATGTTAAAGGAAAATTTTCATTTGAAACAATTGGAGTCGAAGGAAAAAACAGATTCAAGCCACCAGTTTTCCTCTGATGGGTTGATAACAGTTATGGGTGAATCCGTTGATTCAGAAGTCATCTCGATACTGGAAACCAGAAAAGGTGGATTGACCAATGAAGAAGCTCGAGATCGCCAGAGACGTTATGGGCCGAATACAATCTCCAAAGAAAAGGGCAAATCCATTTGGCTGCGATTTCTGGCTAATTTCACGCATGTGATGGCGATACTTCTTTGGATCGCAGGAATCGTAGGATTTATTGCGAAAATGCCTGAATTGGGCATAGCCATTTGGCTTGTAAATATCATTAATGGTTTATTCTCGTTTTGGCAGGAATTCCGTGCTGAAAAAGCAACCGAAGCCTTAAAGAATCTGCTTCCTTCTTATGCACGAGTAATGAGAAACGGGGAAAGCAGCCGAATCCTGGCTGACGAACTGGTGCCAGGCGATATTCTTCTCGTTGAAGAGGGCGATCGTCTATCTGCTGATGCAAGATTATTTCAGGAAAATGAATTGCGCGTAAATCAGTCTACGTTGAGCGGTGAATCCAATCCAGTGCGAAAAACCTGCGATCCGGTTCAGAGATCGAATTTGACGAATACGGAACTCCCGAATATTCTCTATGCCGGAACGATGGTTTCTGCCGGTACTGGCCGTGCTGTTGTTTATGCCACAGGAATGAATACTGAATTTGGAAAAATCGCGCATTTGACACAAACGGTGGGGGATGAATTGAGCCCGCTGCAAAAAGAGATGAAACGCGTTACCAAATCGGTATCCGTATTGGCGGTTGGCATCGGAATTGTATTTTTTATTCTCGGGATTTTCCTGGCCGGAGTCGATCTGCTGGAGAGCTTTATATTTGCGATGGGTATGATTGTCGCATTTGTACCGGAAGGATTGCTCCCGACAGTTACGTTATCCCTGGCTATGGGTGTTCAACGCATGGCTAAGAAAAATGCGCTTATTAAAAAATTGTCCGCAGTTGAGACATTAGGATGTACAACAGTAATTTGTACCGATAAAACCGGCACATTGACACAGAATGAAATGACTGTCACTGGTATTTGGCTTCCTGAAGAGCGATATATTGTAACAGGTGTCGGATATATACCGAAAGGTGATATCCAATTATTAAATAAAAATTTTAAAAAACAGAATTCAGATGAGGATCTGAAAAGATTTTTGCGGATGGCAAGTTTATGTAACAATGCCCGTTTGATTTCACCAAACGAAGAAAATTCAAATTGGTCGATTGTTGGCGATCCTACTGAGGCAGCTATTATTGTCGCAGCAAAAAAAGACGGTATTGACCTGGATCGTGAAAATCAAATTACACCCCGTTTACGAGAGTTGCCGTTTGATTCTCATCGAAAACGCATGAGTTCAATTCATCAGGAAGACGATGGGTTGTCTGTGTTCATAAAAGGAGCTCCGAAAGAGGTTCTTGAACTTTGTACACAGGTTCGTATTCATGACCATGATACTTTTTTAGATGAATCTCTACGATCTCAGATTATGGCTGCCAATGATGATTACGCTCGTAATGGATTGCGGGTTTTGGCAGTTGCCTGTCGAAGTTTGTCCGCCGCAGATACGCAATGGAAGGATCAACCACCGGAAGAAATTGAAAGGGATTTGACTTTCACAGGATTAATCGCAATGATGGATCCGCCACGGCCGGAAGTCGCCGAAGCAATCCAACAATGTCATACGGCAGGGGTTCGCATTATTATGATCACCGGTGATTACGGTTTAACTGCGGAATCTATTGCGCGAAGAATCGGGATTGTACGATCCAATGATGCGAGAGTCATTACTGGACTGGATCTGGACAAACTGGACGAACCGGCGCTTAAGGAATCCTTGATGCATGAAGTGATATTTGCTCGCGTTGCGCCAGAGCACAAATTACGTGTCGTTACAGCATTAAAAGAAATGGGCGAAATTGTGGCAGTTACCGGGGATGGCGTGAATGATGCACCTGCATTAAAGAAAGCTGATATTGGAATTGCGATGGGATTGACTGGGACAGATGTCGCGAAAGAAGCAGCGGATATGATCTTAACCGATGATAATTTTGCTTCGATTGTGCATGCCATCGAGGAGGGTCGGGCTGTCTATTCCAATATTCGAAAATTTGCGACCTATGTGGTGACCAGCAACATGCCTGAGGCAGTCCCGTTTATTCTGATGCTCTTTTCCCGCGGCGCAATTCCGCTACCTTTGACCATCATGCAGATATTATCCATTGATCTGGGTACTGACATGGTTCCAGCAATGGGTCTGGGTACTGAAAAACCTGAACCAGGGACAATGATGCGTCCGCCGCGTTCCCAAAATGAACCGATGCTTTCCTCAAAATTTTTTACGAAAGCATTGTTATTCTATGGGATTGTGCAATCGGTTACATCCATGGCAGCTTTTTATTTCATGTACTGGCAGAATGGCTGGAGACCTGGATTGCCGATGGCAGGAGAGGGAACGCGTTTATATTATATGGCTACGACAATGACCTTAGCAGGTGTTGTTACTACTCAAATCGGAGCGGTTTTATGCCGTCGCTCCGAATACACATCAATCTTCAAAATTAAATTATCCACCAATCGCCTGGTGTTATTAGGAATTGGTGTTGAGCTGTTACTTGTTTCTCTAATCATCTATGTACCATTTTTGCAGGAAATATTTGGAACAGCGCCGATTTCGATACGAGACTGGCTTTTCTTGTTCTTACTTCCTCCGGTATTTATCTTATTTGATGAATTAGACAAGGTCAGATTACGTAAAAAGGAACAAAACAGAAGGTTAAAAGCCCAGGAAAAGGGAGAGATAGCATGAAAATATTAATCGTTGGATGTGGACGTGTCGGATCTGGCATTGCCAGAGTGTTGGCTTCCCAAAACCATAAAGTCTCGATTGTCGATAAGGATCCTCAGGCATTTGAAAGACTGGGAGAGGATTTTAAAGGTCAAATTTTTACCGGTGTCGGTTTTGATCGTGAAACTTTGCTGAAAATGGGTATTGAACGGGCAGACGCGCTTGCTGCGGTTACAACCGATGATGACACGAATATCGTTGCAGCCCGCATCGCAAAATTCATTTTTCGGGTTCCCCGGGTCGTTGCCCGTTTATACGATGTCCGACAGGCTGAGATATACCGAAGATTAGGCCTCCAAACGATCGCCCCGACAGAATGGGGGATTCATCGAATCACCGATTTGCTGTTGTACTCCCCGCTGGATACGGTTTATGGAATTGGGAGCGGTGATGTGGAACTTATTGCGGCGGATGTTCCCAATCTTTTGGTTGGGAAAACCATTCGTGATCTGACAGTAACCGGTGAAATTCATATTGTTTCAATAACACGTGCAAATAGAACATTTCTTCCCACTTCCGGGACGATCTTACAGAAAGATGATCTTCTCCATTTAGCAGTCTTAAGATCGTCTGCCAGTCGTCTGCGGGAAATATTGGGTGTATAGGAAAGGAGAAAACATGTTTACGATTATTATTGGCGGCGGGCAAGTGGGAAATTATCTGGCATCTTTATTATTGCGGGAAAATCATCAAATTATGATTGTTGAAAATCGAAAAGAAAGGGTTGAATTCCTGAAACAATCGATTCCGGAAAATATGGTCATGCTGGGAAATGGAACAGATCCAGAGGTGCTTGAAAAAGCGGGCATTCATAAAGCCGATGTGATTGCGGTGGTGACAGGTGCAGACGAGACAAATTTGGCGGTTTGTAGTCTGGCAAGTTATGAGTTTCGAGTTCCACGGATTATCTCACGTGTGAACAATCCGAAAAATGCCTGGCTCTATACTCCGGAAATGGGTGTACATGTTGCGCTGAATCAAGCAGAATTATTGGGCAACTTGATTTTGGAAGAAATGTCTCTCGGAGATATGATGACTTTAGTCAAATTACGAAAAGGGCAATATTCGCTTGTTGAAGAAAAGGTGGCTCCAGGATCCCCTGCCGATGGAAAATCGATTCAAATGCTGGGGCTTCCAACACGTTGCCTTTTAGCGGCGGTTATTCGAAAAGGAGATTTGATTTTACCGCGTGGCGATACGATTTTACAGTCAGCAGATGAAGTTTTAGCAATTGTTCATTCAGAGGAGCTCTCTGTTTTGGCGAGTGTATTGGGACCAATTCGGCAAATTTTCAAATGAATTTCTGTGTGCTTCATAAAATGGCTGATGTTTCTTCAGAATGAAAATCCAAGCGGTAAACAAAAAAGCCTTCGCAAAAAGACGGAGGCTTTTTTGTTTATCAAAATTACAAATCAATGATAAAGCAACAATTCAAAGTGTACATACAGCCCTTAGTATAAAAAGCAATTTTTATGAAAATAGAATTCAATTTTCATTATCGCATGTGTAATTTTTTTCATCTGCTGTTCGAAATATGGATATTTTTTCCCATTTTTTGAATCGCTGTTATTAAAAGGTTATTGTTATTTGGAAGTGGATTTATTACCTGATTTATCTTTCCCATCCAAATTCAGCATTGCATATTCCAGACATTGTACGACAAGGTTATTCAAAGATAAATGATTTTCCACTGCCAGTTTTTCTAATACTTCAACCATATTTTCTGGCAAACGAAAGGTTTTTGATTCACAGGAATACCCTTTTTGTATAATAAATTCGCTCATCACATCTCCACTCATCATTTTATCGTTGTGGTTATTTATAAACAGTAAAAAAATAAATACTCTGT
Source organism: Flexilinea sp. (assembly GCA_026645735.1). Classification (GTDB taxonomy): domain Bacteria; phylum Chloroflexota; class Anaerolineae; order Anaerolineales; family Anaerolineaceae; genus Flexilinea. The sequence goes on along the minus strand of JAPKMT010000022.1, from coordinate 317 downwards.
TTTAATAACCAGCTCGTTTATTCTACAATATTTTTAAATTTTATGAAAAAAATATTACACTTTCTGATGAAAAATAATCAGAGGATGCGATGAATGAACAACAGAAACGCAAGTGAGATATTTCCCGATAAGAAAGAAAAAAAAATGATTAACCGAAAGATAGTCCGGTAATTTAAATGATTGTTATTTCGCAAAAATTCGTATTCAAGAATTATTAGCCTCTTTTGTAAGATCCTGATCAATAATCGTAAATGTATTATTTTTCAGGAATTGATATTTTATAAATCTTTTTCAAACATTCTGGAAAATTATTTGTT
>JAPKMT010000021.1 GCA_026645735.1 Flexilinea sp. | reverse complement strand
AATCCACGCTCCCCACGTGGGGAGCGACACAGGTGAATACAAACCAATTCCGTTAAATGAGATTTCAATCCACGCTCCCCACGTGGGGAGCGACTGCAAAATATAGAGAAAAAAAATGACGAATCCCTATATATTGTCTTTTTTTTATTTCTATTTTTATTATCGTCAATTCCCCCAAGTTTGAATAATTTATTTTCCTCGTGAAATTGAATTACAATTCGTGCGAACCCGACGACATAACATCTGATCGCTTCTGCTTCGCAAAAAATTAGACAATTATCGAATCTTCCAGATTGATTGTATGTTTAGTCCCAACATGTTCGATGCGATTCTTCCACTCATTTCCCAAATTATAAAATCGGATACTATCTTTTTCCGCATCCATAATCTGAATCAATTCATTGCGTAAGATTTTAAAAAGAGCAGGATCGATAATACATTCAAATACGGAGTTTTGAACTCTTTGGCCGTAATTCTGACATTGTTTTGCTACTTTCCGCAGTCTTTTTCGTCCTGCCGCCGTCTCAGTATTCACATCGTAGGTTATGATCATCATCATAAAGTATCCTAACTCCAAAAGAATGGTGGATATGCGTCCAAATCACCCCTTAAGTAGCGTGCAAGCAGCAGCGATTGGACATGAGGAATTAGTCCAAACATAATCTGCTCATTTAAATAAGGATGAATCAGCAATTCTTTTTTTCGATCCTGCCATGCCGAAAGCACGGTTTTTTTTGCCTCATCGGTCATAATGACACCACCACTTTCTTTTTTTAAAAAATCCTTCCCATTGAGTTGAGAACGATTGATCATTGAAAGTACCAGCCGATCGACAAAAACAGGCCGCAATTCTTCCATCAAATCCAGCGCCAATGAAACGCGACCCGGACGATCCTGATGCAGAAAACCCACATATGGATCCAGGCCGACCGTTTCCAAAGCAGAGGCGACTTCATTCGTCAATAAGGTATACAAAAAAGACAACAGCGCGTTAACATTATCCAAAGGCGGACGGCGAGATCGCTCTCTGAAATAAAAATCTTCTTTTTGCTGCAATATTAATTCATCAAAAACCTGAAAATAAATTTTTGCCGCACTGCCTTCAATTCCCATCAGCGCTGCATTTGACCGGCATTTTTCAATTTCTTTCATGCTCCCTTTCAGCCCTTCGGACGCTTCCGAAATTTTCTGCACATCCACAGAAATGGCATGATCCCGTATTGCACGCTGCAAGACTTTTCGACAATTCGCAATTTTTCCTAGAAGAAAAGATCCGCCAATTAATACACTATATTCCTCAGCTTCGGAAATCTGATACTGTTTTTTTCTCAAGAGGACATTCCCGCGGATTTTCCCACTGACTCTTGCCTGAAAATGGCCATGCGGTGTGAGGAAGCACAATCCAATATCGCGTTCAGTACAGGCATTCATTAAAGCCGGACTGGCTCCGGTATAGCCAAAACTCACAATATTCTCCAGGTTATGCAGCGGAAGACGAACAGTGGTGCTGTTCTCTTTCTTGATGACAATATTTTCACCATCCAGAGAAAGAAAGGAATCCGGCGAGGTCACATAAAGGACATTCAGCAGTTTTTTCATTTAATCTTCATCGATCTTCATTTGAATATACTTTGATGCTGAAATTGTACGATTACTCAATCCAGGCAAACAAATATCGATCAATGAACAGGAACGGCATGCTTTCGATGCTTTAACCATTGGAGTATATCCACGTTCATAATAATCGTGCATTTCCCCTGCATATTTACAAACCAGATCTCGTAACTCAGAAGAAAAAGTAATCTCTGCTCGTCTTCGAATCGCTCCATAAAATAAAAATCCACTATCTATCGAAATACTCAACATTTCTTCCAGACAAATCGCCTGTGCACACAATTGCATTTCGTTGCTCCGGTGAGGGTCTTCTTTGCCATGTTTGTATTCGACAATATTTGGTTTATACTTTCCAGCTTTTCCATTTAATACAGCTCCAAAATTTGAGGGAACAAACTCCACAATATCACATATTCCTGTCAAACCCAAACGATAAGAAACCACCGGCATTGAACGAGAGATAATCACATCCTTTCTGGTCTCATTAAAGAAAGGATCATCAGCTCTTTCATGCATTAATTCGCCGCTGACTGTAAGGACATTATCTTTCCATTGTTGTTCCACATTAATTAAAGCCCAGCGTCGCCGACAAAAACAAAAATGTTGGATTCCAGATAATTGTAATAATTCATGCTCAGTGTATTCAGATTTCATAAAATATACATCCAGATTCCAGAGCAAAAAGCATATCCCTTATTCAGTTTTTCACAATTTTGATTTATAAATTCAATTTCATTCGCCTTCAATCACTTCACAAATCAAACCTGGAAGTTCACTTTCAATTTCCTCTTTCCCGGGAATTAAATAATCGCTGATATTTTTTGGTTCGTTCACTCCATCTTTAACCCTAATTTTGTTACGAACCGAATTATGTACTTTCGCCGAAGAGTACTGTCCAATTTTTGTGTTATGCTGCCACCAATAAACTCGATGGACTTCCATACTGCCCTCAGGTCTGGCAGAAGAAGCATCGTTACGGAACAATGTCGCAATCGCTTTCTTAATTAATTGTGCATCCTCATCTGAAAATCCTGTACGCTCTGCAAGCTGCGGATTAATGCTTCCATAAAACACATACACACCATGATCAACACGGTGTTTCATGCCCATGGTATCAGATGCTTTTTTAATTCCATCATCTCCTTCCCCATTAACACTTTTTGTAATCTGAATACTGGTTATCTGGTCAAGAACTGGGGCAATCGAAAAAGCTGGATGAATTGAAACGGGTCCACGAATTCCGATTGATACACCTGCACCACTTTCTTCTGTTGGTGAATCACTTTCATTATTCTGAGATTTGCTCTTTGCTTTACCTTTGTAGGCAAAAACTTGACCAAATGCACGAACATCAAACCATGTGCTACAAGCAACGTCACGAAACTCAGATTCTTTTTTTGGATTGACCTTGAGTGTTCCCTCCGCTCTTGAACGTAAGCTACGAAAATCATCTGTCCGTTTATCATCCGATTGAACGAAAATTGAATAACCTTCGTCCATCAACCGATTACGAATTTTTCTTTTAATACAAACATCGGAAAGCTCACCAGTACCATCATAATTCGTTCTTGGACGATTTCCATTTAATGGGTCACCATTAGGATTTGCGTTCATTACGATAACGACTACGGCAAAATCAATCTTATTTTCTAATGTTTTCATAACCTAAACCCCTTTAATTTAATAATTTACTCATTAATTCGTTCTAAATCAGCTTTAACAAATTTTCCAAATGAAGATCGAAATTCTTCACGTTGGCAATGGTAACCTAATAGAAATTCTCCACTCAATTTATTGTCATTAAGAAATTCTCCATTTCTGAATGAAGCGATAATCTGATCCATCAAGTCTTGATATTTTTGAGATTTAGCTCCCAGCCTGGCTTTATATGGAGTCAATGCCAATTCAATTGTTCTCCAGGTAGAAAAAGGATGATCCGAAAACCGCTGCATTAATCTTGCAGCATTCGTTTCTCTTTTCTCACCGGAATCGTTTAATGCCCATCTTTCCAAATTCTCAGCAACTGCCAGCAATCTGCCATATAAATAATCCCGATTTTGATTGGTTTGATCTAACGACATATCATATTTCTCCTTTTCATGATATTTTCTGAATAAAGCACAAGCAATGCTTAATGTCTTTTCCCATTCCCATGGTTCCATAGAAATTCGGTTGGAAGCTCTTCTTACCGATGATTCCATTAAATCGCGCGGTAAAGGTTGTTGTTCAACGATACAGGGAAGAATTCGAGAAATGGAATATCTTAAGAGTTTTTCATCGATATTTTCTCCAAATGCCGCTTTTGCGATATCCACAGGCGCAGCAGCTCCTGTAAAAGGAACGCAAATTTTCCTTTTTTTCCCCGTTTCCTTATCCTGAATTTCTCTGAATACAAATCGATGCAGCCATGAACAAGTAGAATGCCATGAATCGATCCGATCGATATAATCCGAACCGCCTAATTCCCGATAATATGTAACAGCTCGACGCCCTGTTGTAGCCGCATCCGTTGCCAACACAAAGATATTTTTAATATTTCCCAACTCAACTTTGTAACCGGCAATCCGCTTTCGGAATTGGATACCGATATTTTGAGCAGTTTCATACGGCAATGGTTCTTCAGGCATATTACTAATAATTTCCAAAGGACTGTCTGTTGGCTGAGGAATCATTATCCCGGCTGCAGCCCAGGCAACAATTCCCAGATTCCCATTCCGATATCCTTGTCTTGCGAGTAACCAACGTAAGGCAAAATGAGCTTTCTGGGTAACAAGAAAATCTATCGCTGCCGCCTGCTCAGCATTCTGGAAACGTCCGCGATAGGTAAAATCCGTTTTGTCATTTGATGAGATAAGTTTCGCTTTGTCTCCATCTGATACTATTTTTGCAGGATGCAATGTGGCAACAGTCTCTTCTTTTCCACTTACAATACAAAAAGATTTTCTTCCAGCAGATTTTGAATAAAAATCTATCCAATTCTTCCAAATTTCACGATCTTTCCATACTGCTGATACCGGATCACCTGGAATATCAACCTTCCATCGAATAAACGTATCATTTTGTGATGCAACCGTTTTAAAAATCGGAGGCAAATCTTTATTCTGATCTCCTTTTTTCTTTTCCAAAAAGGTACCATCATCTCCTTGTACTAATATCTGATATGCCATCAAGTCATCGATTAAATTTTCTTTAGATATATATTTATAAACCGAGTTTATTTTTTTGTTATCCCTTGCGAAATCACACCATTCCTTAAGAAGTTTTTTATATGAAGGAAAAAAACTTTTTACCGATTTCTCATATTTGCGAAAATCTCCTGCCACAAATTGCAGCTTGTCACATAATGGATGCGGAGCATCATTACCAACCCTGTTGCTTGATAATTCTGTGCAGGGAATAATGGTTCTGGCATCATCTTTATTTACAATATCGGCTTTTTGGAAATTACCATCCTCATTCAGAGTTATTTCTACATGAGCCATCTGAGTCGTATGGCAAATTGGCAACAAAGGAATTGTGTGATTTTTTCCTCCTTTTTTTCCTTCTTCTTTTTCTTCCATTCCAATATATTTTTGACAATGATCATACGTTTTATAAAGCTCCTGCATCCAGCTCATCGTTTGCTCTCCTTCTCAACATACGCTTCAAGCAATCCTGCCTCGTTTAATCCACTGGTTGCAATAAAATCTGGAGCGCAGTTATATATTTTTTTAATATGGTCACATTTTTCCGGAGAAATAAAATCCACAACACCATTTACCATGACGGGTTTCCAAAAACGTGCACGAAATTCATTCTTTCCAAATTCATCGGGGTAATCAAAGCCATGGAACATCAGATCATACTGAAGTTCACCGTACTGATCATAAAAACCTTCTCCGTCACCAAATTTGCATGGCTCGACATATCCCTGACATTCTCTGGTACCTAAAAAAATATCTCTTCTGCCGCCCAGCTTAATCATTCGTTTTGAAACGAAATAATGCTTATTTTCATTTCGATCATCGAGAAGATCCTGACGGTGTAGATTCCATACAAAATGTGCCTGGACTTGATATTTCACATCAATCAGGTACGTATACATCGCCAAATCGTTTACAGCAGGGTAGATCCCGCTGTATTTAATGGGGCGTACATTTCTCGTTTGCGTTCGGATAGGATTCATGACACGTAATTTGTCAATAATCCAAATTATTGTCGGTTTCCAATAAACCGAACTGAGAATTCCTTTTAACGCCTCATAAGTCGGGATTTGATAACTGCACTTTTCACCACCAATTTTTGATAATGGATCTGTAAAAAGGGCGAATTTTCCTGAAACCATAAACTCAACAATATTTTCCATGTTCTTTCCTCAACTAAAACAATTTTCCATCGGATTAATGGGATTCAAATTCAATCCTGTTTGATTACTGTAGTACTGAGCATCTAAATAAAAAATTCCAGAATCTTTTTGAGTCTCAAAAATCGCCGAATTTTGAAATAACTTTTCAAACTCAAATTCAAAAAGGTTGACTGAATACCTTTGAGCTATTCTTAAAATTAGAAATTCATTTCCATGATAATGAGAACCACAGAGGTCTGTAATAATATTTTTGCCTTCGTCTGTAAATGGAACGATGACTCCTCTTGTACATGAATCGATTACCCAAAAATTTTTCGCAGCGCTCTTGAAAGATTGTTTAAACGGAATTTTCGGTTTTTCATCATTAATCCGAACATATTCAGCCTGTGATGTTTCGTTCACCGATAATATTGAGAACAGATTATCATCCCTGCCTATAGATGAATGGATTCCAACATGGTAATTCATCTCATTTTTCCGATCAAAAAAATAATATTCATAATATTGATCAATTAAATTTTTGTTGATTTCTATTATTTTTATTTTTGAATCTTTGGAAAACTCCCTGATAACCCGATCGGAAGATTCAGCTCCTTTTTTGATATCCGGCATTTTTTCAATACTTTCCTCTACAGGATTAACAATTAAGACATTGCCATTTTCTCGATTCCCATGTCGATTACATCGGCCTGCAGCCTGGATGATTGAATCAAGTCCAGCAAAATATCGGACTACGGATCCAAAATCAATATCCACACCTGCTTCAATCAGTTGAGTACTAACGCAGACGACTGGAAGTTTCGAGTTTAGCTTGTCCTTTATTGCCGACAAGGTTTTCAAACGATGAGCCGGACACATGTTCGTACTCAGATGATAAACAATACCTTTGCAGAATTCTTTTTCAGATAATGTCTCATAAAGTAAACGAGCAGATTTTTTTGTATTAACTATGATCAATACACTTCCATTTAAATCGAGCTCTTGATCAACCAGATTGCTTACTTCTTCATCTCTCCAGCCATCATTTTTTCTCAAATCAAAAACTTGATATCTGCTTATTTCAAATGATTTGATTAATTCTGAGGAAACTAATTGGTTCTCTTCAAGTATTTTTAATGCGCGATTTTCAGGTTGAATTCTATTTAATAAAGGCTGTGTTGCAGTACACAAGACTGCAGACGAACCACAATCATGTACAAGAAATTGAACAGCCTTATTAAATATGTGAATACACTTTATCGGAATTGTTTGTATTTCATCAAATATGATGATTGAGTTTGCGAGTTGATGCATCCTTCTCAAATTTCGGGTTCCTGAACCAAATAAGGTTTCAAAAAACTGTACTTGTGTCGTAAAGACTATCGGCGCATCCCAATTTTCTGCTAAAATTCTTTGGAATGTTGTTTCTTTTTCCGGCGTTAAATTTGAGTGATGTTCTAAAACGATCTTTCCTTTATAACCATCAGAAGGATCTGCTTCTTCAAGAATTTTCCTTACTTCGTCTGCATTCTGATCGATGATCGATGTATACGGAATTACATAGATAATCCTTTCCATATCATGAAAGCAGGCATGGTTTAATGCGAAACGAAGGCTTGCCAGCGTTTTTCCTCCTCCCGTTGGAACATTTAACTGAAAAACTCCTTTCGGCCTCTGATGAGATTGATAACAAGCATCTGAAACCTGCTTTCGGAACCGATCGATTTTTTTATTTTGGGGATTAATTTCGAAATCAAGCAATTTCTTATTTAATCGCTGAATGAGAATATCCCACGATATATATCGAGAGTAATTTCTTAAAACAGCGTTTTGGGGAAATTCAAAATCTGCTGTGTTTAGTCTGTCTGCATCAATTAAACAACTCAACAGAAAACGAATCAGCAATCCGTCTTTAAATTGCAATGTTTCATTATCATCATCAATTTGCTTTATCGAAATAAATTTATCAATCAACTCATTTATCGATTTTTCGATAACTTGCTGATTCTCAAGTTTTTCATAAACAAAAGCACCAATTTTTTGAGATATTTCCTTAAAATGTGTGCTTTCTTCTTCTTTATTCATTCTTTTCGAAAATTTATCTTCTCCTTCAGGCGATAGACAGTCGATCAAACCTGAATGATGAGAAGCGATACAAAGTGCCAACACTTGCGCGGCAATATTTTCACATTTTCCTTTTCCATTTAGCTGTTGAAAAATATATTGTGCCCCTGCGCTCGAATGGTCAATTTTCCCTTGCATTGAATCAAAATCAACATAATCTAAATCATCAGGATCGATAATTCCAAATGCAGAATTTAAGTAATTTTGACATTCCTGACTTGCTTTACCAAAATCATGTAATAGCCCTAACACTTGTCCAACATTTTCAAGACCTACATGAGAACAAAAATCTCGGGCAATCTCTGCAGTTCCCAGAAGATGCGCTTCCAGCGTCTGCGGAGTTTGATCGGATTCGCGCAAATGCGCGACCAATGTATCATCCATCGTTTTCGTCTTCCTTTCCATAAACCTTCACTGCCTTCCGCAGGTCATCGGCAACGTAGTCACGCAGATCGGCCGGCTCGATCACTTCCACCTGACTGCCCCAGCCGAGAATCCAGGGCAGCATTTCGCGGGGCTCGGAAATTTCTGCCTGCCAGAGAAGGCTGCCGTCCTCCTGCAGCGATGTTGTTTCAGAAGGGTGCCAGCGCGTTTCGCAGATCCGTTTTGCGGCTCTTTCGGAAAAGCGCAGGATGACACGGACCGGTTCCCGATCGGTAAACCAGATACCCCACGCCTGGGACAGCAAATCCAAAGAACGAAAATTCTCCGGAATCGTATAAGTCTCATCCGAAAGCGCGATTGTTTCAATGCGCTCGATTTTGTAATTCCGTTTTTCATTCTCCGGTTCAATCAAGCCGATCACGTAGATAGACTGTCCGACAGCGCCGGCTTCGATAAAATACAGACTGAAGAGGTGTTCTTTCAGCAATCCTTTTTCTGCGCTGCGATAGCCGATGCGGACCTTGCGCCCTTTTGCCCAGGCATCGGTCAGCGTTTCTAAAATATGCAAATACTTCGGATCGTTGCGTTTGGAATCATCATCAAAGGTGTTGGCTGATTCCCGGATGACACTGCTGAACTGCGGCGCCAGCGTTTCCAGAGCAATACCCAATTTTCGGAAAGCGGCAGCCATGTGCAAGTTCTGCCGATCCATTCGGGTTGCCATCAGCCGGCCAGCCAGATGAATCGATAACGCTTCATGCAGATTCAGTCGCAGATTGACCAGGTAACTTCCCCGGTCAATACAATAACGCATGTGGCTCTTATAGATGGGAGCTGTCATATCCGACAGATTCCGCATGACCGTAGTACGGTGGACATTCAGACGCTTTGCAATCTGGGACAGCGTCAGTCCCTCGGGATGGTCGACCAGCAATACTTCCATTTGCTGCAGTCGCTGTGCTTTATTTTCTGCCCGATTCATGTGAATTCGCTCCATAATTACTATTATGCAAAAAATGATGTGCAGGTAACGCACATTTTTGAAAACAAGTTTTGTACATTTGAAAGCAAGATTTGTCTGCAGGAACCAGCACCTCACCGGAATCGATCCAAATCGGCCATTTTTTCCAGACTGCTTTAGAATCGGAGTGTTTTATCTGCCAACATGCAAGCATGTTCAGCGTTGATAGATATATCATTTATTTTCCACGTAGAAATTATTTTTCATGATGGGCGGACTGATTCCTGCATGCTGATTGAAATATATAATAATCTTAGCACTGTTTGCCCGGGAAGTGAATGTTTTGCATTGTGCGATTCTTTTATTTTGCTTGCATTTTCGAAATGGTGGGGATCGTTCCGCTTTATTCCTGCCAATGAAATCTGCCAAATATAGAGAAAATAAAAATTTGGCGCTCTGCATCAGAGGTGGAGGATTGGCAGTGAATGAATTCCCTGCGATCCGAAATAAGGGGAGATTTATTTGTAGTTGTGTTGTTTTTGCGTATTTCGAATTGCCTGAATTCCGGCAAAAGTTCTGCACAGCCGGATTATGATTTATAATGAAAGGAGTTGAGGTGACCCGCAGGCACGGAAGCCAGGGCATAAAGGTGGAAGCTGGTGAGAGTCCAGCGCTGTACCGCAACTGTAAGTCAGTTCGTCTGACGAGCCAGGAAGCCTGCCTCAGCATAACGCATTTACCCTTCTCGGATTAAGGAGGCAGCCAATGAATTCCGAAAATTCCAATCAACAACAGCCAAAAGGTCTCATTGTCGTGAACACCGGAGACGGCAAAGGGAAAACCACAGCCGCTTTGGGAGTCATTTTCCGTTCCTGGGGATACGCATCTCGCATCTGCATGATCCAGTTTATCAAGTCATCTGTTTTTGAAACGGGTGAATTTAAAGCAGCCCGGCAGCTTGACATCGAATGGCATCGCTGCGGAGACGGCTTTGTCTTTCACAAAGAGGAGCAGAATGAAGCAGCCGCAATGGCTCTGGAAGGCTGGAAACTGGCGCAGCAAAAAATCCTGAGTGCTGCATATGATCTGATCGTTTTGGATGAATTTACTTATCCGCTGATTTTCGAGTGGCTGAATCCGGTGGAAGTGACGGACTGGATCCTCCGGAACAAACCCGCTGCGATGCACCTGGTCATTACCGGCAGAAATGCACCCCAGGAACTGATCGACATTGCAGATCTGGTGACCGAGATGAAACTGATCAAACATCCTTTCCAGAACGGGATTCGGGCACAAGCCGGAATTGATTTTTGATCTTCAGCATACTATAAAAGTCAATCATAAAAATGAAATCCATCCTGTTGCTGGAAACAAACCCAGTCAGACAAGATGGATTCTCAAAAAAAATTGTTCCCCTGATGATTAACCGATTACACGTTGATCGACTGCTTTCCAGTACAACGCTTTCTTTTCGATTCTTTCTGAAATCAGGTACAAAACAAGTCCAATGAAACTCAGTAAAATAACTGCGTTCAGGATCATTTTAATATCGTACGTTTCACTTCCCAAAGTCAATAAATATCCAAGCCCTGCTTTTGCGCCGATCATTTCTCCAATTACCGCACCAGTAATAGCCTGTGTTAATGCCAATTTGATCCCAGACAATAACATTTCCAATGAATAAGGAAGTTCAATGTACCAGAAAACCTGCCATCTATTTCCTTTCAGAACCTTCATCAAATGATAGGCATCTTCTTCAATCGAACGGATCGCCGAGACTTCATTTATCAATATGGGAAAGGAAACAACCAAAATAACAAGAGCTGCTTTCGATTCAATGCCCAAGCCCATCCATAGAATAAATAAAGGAGCCAGGGAGATTTTGGGAGCTGTTTGCACGATAATGATAAATGGCATGATCATTTTTTCGACGATTCTGATTTTTGCCATTAGATAACCAAAAACCAAACCAATCATCATGCCAATTCCGGTTCCGACAAAGATTTCTTTAAGCGTCGTCCAAATATGTTTCATTGCATGTCCCTTTGTAAAAAGAGATATTAATGATACAAAAAGATCATAAGGTCGGGGAAGTAAGTAATTGGGGACATTCCCTATCTTGATATAAAACTCCCAAAGAAGAATAAGGATCGGGAATAATAGAACCGGCAAAATTACTTTCCTGTGCTTCTGATAAGTGGACACGCTGCCCTCAATTCCTATTTTGTGTAAAGCAAAGCGCTTGCTTCAAATGTGGATTCGATGGTTCCGTAGGCGTTGGAATTATCAATCAATGCCTGCCATTTGACCGGATCTGATGCACCTAGACCATTCGCTTTTGTATATTCACTCTGCCATAATGTCGGGATAAAGACTTCATTGAGAATCTGAACAACGATATCCCGTTTCTCAGCAAATGTCGGAGCCATTGTTTCGATGGAGTAATCAACTGATTCTTCTACATGTCCATCAATCACATATTGAATTCCCTTGTTTAATCCTTTAACAAAACCATCAATTACTTCTGGTTGTTCAGAAATTAATCCTTCACCAGCAACAAGGATATTTCCAAACGAAGGTAAAAATTGATCTGAAGGGATCTCGCTGGCCGCAAAACCGGCATTGTTCAGCTCAATAGTCCGAAGTTTTGAGAAGACAATCGCATCAACTTCGCCCTGAGTCAGAGCTGTCAGAATTGCCCCGGTTCCTACTATTTCAACCTCCACATCAGCGATGGTCAAACCAACACTTTTCATGGCTGCTTCCAGTTGAAAATAATTTGCGCTTCCCAGACTGGTTACAGCAACTTTCTTGCCTTTCAGATCTGCGGGGGATTTGATGCCTGCATCAGAACCAAAAATGATTGCGCCCAAGCCTTCCTGATAAGTCGTACTGATTACTTTAATAGGGATGCCCTGAGCTCTGGCTGCAACCACTGCATCCGCATTAGGAAAGCCAAATTCAACATTTCCGGATGCCACATTCTTTACGATGTCGGCCGCTGCAGCATAGTAAAATTCCACATTCAGTCCCTCTTCCGCAAAGAATCCTTTCTCTTGCGCAATATATAACGGAGCATAATAAGGAACAGCAGCACCGTCAATCTGAATGGATACGGTTTTCAATTCAGCTGCTTCAACAGAGGCGATGCTCAGCATCAATACAGCACACAAAACAAAAACAAAGATACTTCTTTTCATGATATTCTCCTTTTTATTAATTTCTTTGTAAAATTTTATGATTCGATTAATAGAATCGAATCTCATTGCTTTACGATTTGCTTTCCATTCATCTTGGACTTCCAGCAAAATAAGTCTCATGCAAATAATAGGATCCCAGAAGTGCGGTCTCACACATTTCGATTTGGGATTCCAGATTATCTGTCATCCACACATCTGTAATTCGATTACAGTGAACTGTGCAAATACTGCCTGAATAAACTCCATAAATCGAAGCGAGTGTAAATATTGTTTCAGCTTCCATCTCCAGATTCAGAATATTTAATTTCTGATAACGATCCAGTACTTCTTTTTCATTAAAATCTTTTTCAAATGGAACGCTTCTGCCTTGTCCGTGATAAAAAGAACCGGTCGAAACACATAAGCCCATCGTGAAAGGATTTCTGCGGGTTTTACAAGCCTGTCGCATGGAATCGACAACTTCATATGATGCAATTGCAGGATATTCAATCGGAGCATAGAAATTGGAAGCGCCACCCAGGCGCATCGCACCTGTATTGATTACATAGGATCCACAAGCAACATCTCCACGAATCACACCAGTTCCACCAATCCGTATCAGTGCTTTAGCACCCAGCGTAATTAGTTGAATCGCCGCAATTTCAGTTGAGGGAGCACCAATACCAGTCGAACAAACAGAAATTTTCAATCCACGATAATAACCGGTTCCAACCGTGAATTCCCTGTTTTGCGAAATAATTTTAAAATCATCACAAATATCTTTAAACAATGCAACACGGGCAGGATCGCCGGGTAAAAGTACAATCTCCCCAATGTCGTCTTTCTTACATAATAAATGCGGAACTTTTCCATCGATTAGTGGTTGAGATGCGGAAGTTGATTCCAACTTGTTACTCCTGATTTCTTTTTGATTCATGCCAATATAAAAGTTTATTCTCAAAGATATTTACCATTTCGTATGTTGCAATACCGAGAAGTATTGTCAGAACGATCCCGGCGAGCAGCATAGAAATTTTATAAGTAGAAGACGCGTAGGTCAGAATGTAACCTAACCCTTGTTTTCCTGACATCCATTCCGCCACGATAGCCCCGATGACTGCCTGAACAATGCCGATTTTCAAACTTGAAAATAAAGCAGGCAACGAATATTTGATTTCAACCTGTGAGAACACCTGCCAACGATTTGCTTTCAACACCTTCAGCAAATTTCTGACATCCGCCGGAATAGAATCCAATCCAAGCATCATCCCGGATAATACCGGGAATATAACCATCGAAATGATCAGTACAATCTTTGACACAATTCCAATACCAAACCAGATGACAAAAAGTGGAACAAGCGCAATTTTCGGTGCTGTCTGTAAAAAAATCAGATAGGGCATTAACGCGACTTTTAAGAAATCAATTTTAATGAAGATATAACCCAGAATCATACCCAGTAGACTGCCGATGAAAAAACCGAAAAGAACTTCGTATGATGTCGTCCACAGATGGGGCCAAACCATTCCTGTTCGAAACAAATCAACAAAACTGATCCAGACAACGCCTGGACTCGGCAGAATATAGGCAGGTACATCCGCAAAGCGGACGTAAACAAACCAGAAAGCAATGAATATCCCAATCGAAAGCGTATATTCCCAAATGCCTGAAGCAATTTTTTGCAGCTTACTTCGGTTTTTCATCCAATAATCTCCCGCAGATATCTGCAGTATTCACCGAATTTTGAATCATTTCGCGAATCTTCATCTCGCGGTCTGGTTAAATCGATGGGGACAATTTCTCGGATTCTTCCTGGCCGTGTTGCCATGACAATCACTCGATCAGATAGAAAAACAGCCTCTTCAATGCTGTGTGTCACAAAGATGATTGTTTTGTTTGTTTTCGACCAAATCTTAAGCAATTCTATATTTAAGTGATCCCGTGTCAGTGCATCCAAAGCGCCAAATGGTTCATCCATCAACAATAACGGAGCATCATAGGATAATGCTCTGACGATTGAGACTCGCGATTTCATACCACCTGAAAGTTCTCGCGGAAGTGCAGAAGAAAATTCCTTTAATCCTGCCAAATCCAATAAAGCGTCCAGCTTTTCTTCATTTTCTTTTGTCTGTTTTTTCTGGATAACCAGCGGGAATTCTGCATTTTCACGGACATTCTTCCAGGGAAGTAAAACAGAATCCTGAAAGACAAAACCCAACCGGTTTTCAGGATCAGAATATTCAATCGTTCCAGCTGATAATTTTTCCAAACCGCCGATAATTTTCAGCAAGGTAGATTTTCCACAACCAGAAGGACCGATAATGGAAACAAATTCCCCTTTTTTTATTGAAAGATTGATTCCCTTCAATGCAACAGTATCTTCCTTCAGTAAATTGCCGTATATTTTGTCCAGGTCCCTGATTACCACATCATTTTCTTTTTGGCCCATTTTCTCTCCACCTGCTTGTTACGGATTGAATATCTTTCTTGATTTTATTATTGACAAATCACAATTAATCGATTTCGTTGGAAATTTGATTTGCACATTCGATTAATTTATGGACAAGAATTTTAGAATTTTCCAAACCTTTTTTCGTGCTGGTAAATGCGAGCGCTGCGATCACCTTATGATTCATATCAAAGATTGGGCAAGAAAAGCCATTCATTCCAATCTGTAATTCTTCATCGATGCAGGCATATCCTTGTCTGCGGATTTTTTCTAATTCTTCGACCAGATCATTCCAACCTGTTTTCGTAAAAGGGGTGTTCGCTCCTTCAGTCTGATGATGAAAAAGTTCCAACACTTTCTCCTGTTTCATGTATGCGCAATACACTCTGCCTGCAGACGTTGAGAAAAGAGGCAGTTCTTTCCCGATCTTCACCATAAACAGATTTGAGTCTTCCTGTTCAATACAATGCACATTGATAATATGTTGGTCTGTCATAACACACAGTACGATAGTTTTTTGAATATCCTGAGCCAATTTCTTCATGTACGGTTTTGCACTGAGGATCAAAGCGTTATTTTCATAGAAATTGGAGGTTAAGGAAAATAATTTATATCCAATACGATACTTCTTGTCATCCTCATCTTGAACAACAAGTTTGTTTTCTTTTAAACTGGCGAGTATGCGATGTGTCGTGCTCGGAGTGAGCTGAAGAGATCTGGACAATTCTGTTATGGACATTCCATCGGTACGATAACTTAGTTTTGTTAAAAGAAGCACAGCACGGTCGATTAGTTCCATAAGTCCTCTATTGTTTTCCGCTGTACGGAATTTAATTCCGCTTAATAGAAACAATTTAATATTAATCCGTTTATTTTTTTTGTCAACTCCTTTTTTTGCAGAAATTTATAATTTTTATTTTTCTTGTGAATCAAGAGCGAAAAAATAGTTGTGCTGGTTTTACGTTTCATATAAAACCAGTACAACCATTATTGATACTTCACATATTAAGGAAAAAAATTCAATTAGCGCATCGTTTCATACAACGACCGAAATGCTTCGTGATGTTCCAAGAAAAGATCGATAAACAGCGGATCAAAATGGCTTCCACGTCCCTCGGCGATGATTTCGACACTTTTTTCATGCGAAAAGGCCTCCTTATAGACACGCTTCGATCGCAGCGCATCATAGACATCCGCTACCGCCATGATTCGTGCAGAAAGCGGGATTTGTTCCCCGGACAATCCGGCCAGATATCCGCTGCCGTTCCATTTTTCGTGATGATACAGGACGATATCCAGCCCCATTTGGATGAACGCATTCTGGTGATACTGCTCCCCCACCTTTGCCAGTGTCGCATATCCGATCTGCACATGGGTTTTCATAATCTCGAACTCTTCGACGGTCAGTTTCCCTGGTTTCAGCAGAATCCGATCCGGTATACCGACTTTGCCGATATCATGCAGCGGACTGGCTTTGAAAATGGTCTCAATGAAAGTATCATCCATCAGAGCAGCATATCGGGGGATGGAACGGGCCTGCTCGGCCAGCAACCGGCAGAAACCAGCCGTCCGCTCGATATGGACTCCGGTATCATCATCACGAGATTCAGACAGTTTGACCAGTGCATAGATTGTCGCCATCTGCGAGGCGGAAATCTCCTTGACTTTCTCCTCAACCTTGATTTCAAGATGACGGCTGTATTCTTCGAGCTCCTCCTCAGCCTGCTTCATCTCCGTAATATCCTGAATCGTGCCGTAACACTGGGTGATCCTGCCAGACCGATCGATCACCGGATTGCAGCGCAGATGAACCCATTTCATACGGCCATCATGCATAAGCAAGCGATAGCGGGTAGTCCAGGGTTCGGATTTTTCAAATATGTGTTCAATTAATTGGATAACCATATTGACATCATCCGGATGGACGCTGGAAATAAACAGCTCGATGGAAGCAGGAAGTGAAGCATCTTTCTCCAAAATATGATACAGGGACTGCGACCAGACCACTTTCCCGGAATCGCGATCTACATCCCAGCGACCTAGCATGGCGATATTCTGCGCTTCGATCAGCATCTCCTGGCTGCGGACAAGTTCTCGGTATAAGACATCAACTTGCCCGGCAATCGTTGCATAATCCAGGATCAGTTTTTTGAGGAGCTCATTTTCAATAGCCGTATCGACCTGTTTCGCAAAACTTTCCAATACATAGGTTTGCAGGAGCGGATTTGATTGAGCAGTTGTAGATTCCGACAAAATACTGTTCATCAGGGAATCCGGATTTCTCATCGGGAAACCTCATCAAGATAAAAATCAATCCCAACAGCCTGCACAGATTGCAGGTGATGGATAATGGATCGGATATCCTTTTTGGAATTAATAATGCTTCCATGTTGTGGAGCAATACGATCGATATCCAGCGAGTCAATCATCTGCATCGTCCAGGCAGCAGCCCTGTTGGATGTCATCACACGCTGGTGAAATTGAATGATTCCCTTCATCGGACAGACTGGCAGATGAATCGGGCAAGTATTGATGTCGCTGCATTGACGACAAGAGTCACTTAACTCCAAAAACAAGCTCCATTGATCATCAAAGCTGCCAAACAGATCGCTCGAAAACAATGTTCCAGTTTGGCGGTCCAGTGTGACAAAACTGCCCAGCTGATGACAGAAAGGCGTAGCGTAGAATTCCAGACGTCTCCCGGTCTTGAAATCAAAATGATGACCCAGATCACGAAAATCAAGCATTTCGGTTTTTGCAGAATAGTAACGGATGAACACATTGTTCTCAGAATGAGAAATGATTTTGAGATCCGAGCGATTGATGATTGCTTCCATCTGCGGCAGACTGCCGCAAAGATCCGGATCATAATGCTGATAAATCAGGCGGATAATCTGATCCGGTTTGATTCCGGTTCGCAGAATCTTTAGCATCACATGACTGAAATCATCGCGGTTTCCCCCGTCAATCAATACGGCTTCATCCGCTTCCACTATCAGGTACGGATTACAATGCAACTTTGAAAACTCATTGGAATAACCCACCCAATAGATGCCGTCAGCAATTTCTACAGGATCTGTTTCATAAGATTTTTGTTTTTTGTTCAATGGCTTTCCTCCGCGATGGTGCAGATTTCACTCAATACATCGAAACTGTTTTGTTCGCGAGTATTTCCCGGAACGCTTCTCACATATCATCTGCACAAAGGCCGATGCAACCTCAGGATCAAACTGTGTACCGGCATTTTTCCGGATGGTCTCGACTGCAGTTTCCTGTCTGAGCTCTTCCGGGATGGTTTGCCGGTTCACGACACGATCATAGGTTTCAGTCACCGCAATGATCCTTGAAATCAGGGGGATCTGGTCGCCCTTGATTCCTCTGGGGTAGCCTTTGCCATCCCAGCGCTCATGATGATTGTATGTATATTCCGCCAGATCCAGCGTATCATCAAAAAGATTGAGGATGCGGAAACCGGTCGCGGAATGCTGCTGGATCTCTGCATAATCCTGATCCGTCAGGGTTTTTTTGGTCAGAATATCATGATTCAGTGTAATTTTTCCGATATCATGCAGGAATCCCACCCGGCTTAAAACTGCTATATCCGCTTTGGAAAGATTCAGCCGGGATCCGATTTCAGCGCACAGCTCACTGACTTTAATCGAATGCATCCTTTCCCGTTCGCTCCTGGTGTGCAATGTTTCGATAATCGTGTCGACAATATCTTTATTGATCGATTTTCGATTCAGCGTTTTATCTTTGTACATGGCATTTTCAGCATTGGCAATGATTTCTTCCAACGACTGATCTTCTTCGTATTTCGTGTCATTTCCCAGCGAAATGCTGCACTTGATCGCTTCAATGCGCGCATCGGCGAAACCAGCCCGGATCCTGGATATGACATTTTCGGTTTTTTCCCGACTGGTTTTAGGCAAAAGAATGATAAATTCATCTCCGCCAACACGTGCCACAATATCCTGTTCCCGGCAGGACTGTTTGAGAATCTCCGCCGATTTCCTGATCAGTTCATCCCCGGCGTTATGTCCAAAAATATCATTGGTCATCTTCAGACCATTCAAATCGCCAAAAATGACAGACAACGGCAGATTGCTGTTTGTATCGAATATCTTGAGATTCTCCTCAAGACAATGCCGGTTGTACAATCCGGTCAGCGGGTCGTGGCAGCTCAGAAAGCGAATTTGTTCTTCTCTCTTCTTGCGGTTGGTTATATCCATAAACGTGATCACACCGCCGATCACCTTCCCCTCCAGAATCTGAGGATAGGCATGATACTCCACGTCGATTGGACTCCCGTCCGCTTTCCAGAACACTTCATCATCCGCTTCAAAACCCCTGGCTAACTGGATGGATTGAAATATTCTGCATTCCTCAATCGGGAACGGAGAACCATCCCGTTTTTTGTAATGCACCTTCAAATGCATGTTTTCTCCCAGTAATTCGTCCTGACGTTTGTAGCCGAGCAGCCGCAAACAACTCACATTGCAAAAAGTACATTTGCCATGGATATCGATACCAAATATCGCTTCTGCAGTGGAATCCAAAATCAGCTGCAATTGGTTCTTGTTTTCCTGCAGCGCCTGGTTTGCCTGATGCAATTCTTCAGTTCTTTCGTGGACGCTGGTTTCAAGGTTGTTGATGTGAAACTGCATTTTATCGGCTACTTGATTCATGCTTTCCGAAATTCTGCCGATTTCATCCTTGCGAACGATTTTGACCCGGTTAGACAAATTTCCGGAGGATATCGCAGCAGACACTTCCAGCAGATGATTCAGCGGTTTTAAAAGTCTTCCTGCTACACTTCGGAAAACAATCCATGAGAACAACAACGCAAGCGTAATCAGGAAAAGCGTAATCAGGATACTTTTTTCTACGCTCCGCATATAATGTCCGTCCGGTATCGCCGAAATGATCACCCAGTCCAATCCGTCCCTTAAAATTTCACGCGTGCTGACAAAGTATTTCTGATCTTTTCCCTGATGAACAAAACTGCTCGCATGGTGATCCTGAAAAAGCGCATACGCCTGTTGTATTTCAACATTTTCAAGCGCGCTGATATGGAAGCGATTGAAGGTTCCATCCGCAAGCAGCGTAAAATTATCCTTTCCGATTGAATTGCCGATGATATCACCGGAATCTTGTTCCACGATCAGCGCATAACCACCATATTGATTGATGTTGTTCACCAGAAAAGAACTGATATCCGAAAGGAGCATATGGGTACCCATTACGCCGCGCAGTTCTCCACTCTTGTCGTAAACCGGCCAGGCAGCAGAAATCGTCAGATCATCCATGATGAAATGCTTGTAAATCGGGGAAAACACCGGACCGCCGGCTTTCGCAGCCGCCTGATACCAGGCACGGGTTCTGGGATCAAACGGTCCCGCCTTTACTGCCAATTCACCGGCTGATAAATCATCTTTCACGAAGTAATACCAGGAGTTCCCGCCCGTCTGCGCATTGTTGCGCATGATTTGGACGACGCCGTTTTCATCTCTGCGTGCTCCATAATACTCGCCGGCAGCCGTTCCATAACTGAAACTGTAAATCATGGAATCCTGTGATTTGAGAACTCCGGTAAAAAATTTGTCTCTGTGATTGTCATCGGAAAGATCCAGAATGCCGCTTTCGATAATTTTCTGATTCGCGTCATTAATATGGATCGGCACATCGATGAAGGAGTCGATCTCATTGAAAATCGTATCCGCCAAATCGCTGGAAATGCTTTTGGTAATTTGTTCGGAAGAAGATAACCAATTTCGAAAAATTAGATAACTGATACTGGCGATGGAAAGCAGCATCGATAAAATAAAAAACAGCGAGATGATCCCTTTGATCGAAACGGGTTTTCTGTTCAAGCGCATTTTTTCATCATCCCTCACCAATCGCAAAAAAAATTCTGCAGCGATGCAGTACAAAATGGATTTTCATCTTCCAATATTATCAATAAATTTTATCATGGTTAAATATTTCAAAAATGACCAGTGCCAGTAATTCGAATTACGAATTGCTGAACCGGAGCATAAAAAATCAGCGATTCGTAATATGGAGAGAATTACTTGCTATTGTGTTGTTTTTGCGCGCAAAAAATAATGAACTTCCATCAGGATGATAAAAAAAACAGCATCAACCAGCGATGCTGTTTTTTGTTTCCCCAGAGGGTTGCGATTTTATGGCACAACCTGTTCGAAATTCCTGTAAATATCCTTAAAATCCCATATATGGGTATACTCTGAAACGGAGAATCGTGTAAGGATGCTCCAACAATCCTTTATAGTACTTTGTGCCGTAATGCGCTTTGTCGTCTATGCTTCTTTTCTTCATACAGCAATTGATCAGCGTTGTTGACAATTGTACTGATCTCCAACTCGTGATCACACTTAAAGCAAACCATCCCCATCGAGGCCTCAACATAATATGGATAACCAGATGTATCATTGAAATGATCAAATGCCTGTTGGAGCCTGTTCCGAAATTTAAGATCCTGGGCAGGTGCGTCAATCAAAAACATCCCAATAAACTCATCGCCACCGATGCGTGCCACCAAATCGTTGCTGCGTACAGTCTTTCTGAGGATATCACTTACGGCAATCAGTGCAGTATCTCCCTCCGCATGGCCAAAGGTATCATTGATCTCCTTCAAATAATCGAGGTCAAGGAACACACATACCGCATTCTTGCCAATATTGTCTCGATTCAGTCTGATAGCGCGCTCAATGAAACCACGTCGATTGAGAATATTGCATAAAGGGTCGTATTCATTTAGAAAGTTCAAGATCTCATTTTTCTCACGAGTATTGTACAACTCACTGGTTATGATTTTCTCCCTTCGCTTTACATCCAGGTAGTTCGTCAGAATCCCCAGCTGCAGACCAACGACATGCAATAATGAGCACTTTGTTGCATCTGCTTCACACATAAGGATTCCATATTGCATATCACCCGAGAAAATGCTGAAGCTCATCATGTTTGTTGTGTGTTGCAAATCAGGCAGGCTCCGGAGTGTATCTTCAGCACTTATCAACGGCATATGTGCCCGAGGAAATGAACGAACCACAGTATCACTATGATACGCAGCGAGTAAAACATCGCCTGGCATATGCTGTGACTCGAAATCAGTAATTGGTTGGGGCTCAGGCAGTAAGCAAATATATATATGGTTCAGGCTAATTGCGTGAAGCCTCTTCACGACTTCCAGAAATACGCCTCCATCATCGATATCACCCTCGACTAAGTCGCGTATCAATTCAGGAATAAACCAGGATTGCGCACGGAAATCGTCCAGACTCTTTTCAACCATACTCGCTTTGTATGAGGATAAGAATCCCTGTGAATATGAAAAAATGTCATGTAAGTCTCTCATCGAAGGGATCTGCAATACTTGCTCTGGCATCTGCAGCATATAGTCATTGAGTCGTTTGGCGAGTAAATAGGTCGAGTTTCCATATTTTTCTACAAAAGACTGCAGCCATTCCGCCAGCGTATACTTTTCGACCGACAATCCTCGTTCAGCGGAGTGTAAATTATGGATGTACTGAAGAAATTCAAGCACCAGCAACCTGCTTCTCTCTTTCTCACTACTTGAATATACGTTCGTAAGGTCTGCCGAAATATTCTTCAGAACTGTCTCAATGTCCGCAACGGAAGAAGAATCATCAGGAAGAAACAGTTCGCGTACTGTATCGGGGAAACAACCGCATGAACGACGTATGAGGAAATTCGTTTTTAGTTTTATTGGATCAACTTGCTTTCCCTCAAGTAAGGATATCGCTTGCATGACAGCCATCTCACCCATTTGATAGGTGTCCTGAGAGATGGTCGTAAGAGGCGGCATTAATGACCGGCCCGTTGAGAAGTTGTCAAATCCTGTTATGGCGATATCTCTTCCGACTTTCAAACCTCGCCTGGTACAGACGCGATAGCAGCCCTTGGCCATCTCATCATTGCAGCATACGATTGCCTCTAAACCGGGGTTATTATCAATCAACAGCGAAGCCTGATAATCCGAATACTCAGAGAAATCACCATGTTCGATCATCGTTTCAGAAATTGGAAGTCCGTACTTTTTCATAGTGTCATGATATGCTCGCTCACGCTCCACATTATCCGGATGGGCTGCAATCCCGGCAAGTAAAGCAATTTTCTGAAAATGATGGACGACGATCAGGTGCTCAATGCATTGACAGAAACTGCTGTAATTTTCGATGGTGATACATGTTTTCCCCAAAAGGTTTGCAGGTATGCTTTCCTGGAGAATGACATAGGGGCGCGCAGCAAATCGTTGTAGAAAAGATTGAAACGTACTCTCATTCTCAAAACCGGACAGTGAACCGCACGACAGGATATACGCATCTGCGCCAAAGAGCGTTGCATAGTCATAGACGCTGTTATGATGATATACTCTTTTTCCTTTCCCGTCTTGATCGATAGTTTCCGCATGCCTTGGCATCCCCATTAGATATAGCAGTTGAACGCCTTCCCTTTTGGATGCATCAAAGATACCTCTCATCAGCTCGGCAGAAAAATCCAGGCTGACGTCACCGATCATGACACAGATAGACTTGCTTTCCCGGTGTGCTGTTTTTTCCATGAATGATAGCTCCCTTCAAGAGTTCTGGTTTTGAGCCAATCTATAAGCATCCGCAACACACACAATCCTTGCCAAGGGATCGATCTCATTAATCAATGTATCCGCATGGTCACTGGAGATGCTTTTGGTAAATTGTTCGGAAGAGGATAACCAATTCTGAAAAATAATGGTACCGATGCCGGTAATAGATATCAGCACCGTCAGAATAAAAAAAATCGTGAAAATCTTTTTTATCGAAAGAGGTTTTCTGTTCAAGCGCATGTTTTCATCATCCTTGGCAATCAGATAAGAGTTATGTCAGCATTGCTGCCAAAGAATTCACACAATCATGTCCAACTATGAATAATCTTATCATAGATGGATTCTTAAGAGATACCTGCAATTCGAAATATTAGAAGAAGTATATGTTGTTGTATTGTTTTTGCGTTTTGCGCAAAAACAATACAACAAGTTTTCTCGATTGATTCGAAAAATTGGTTTACATTTCGCATTGCCACACAAATTGGTATCATTTTTAATGATGGGTCAGGATGATTCATAATTCGTGTGTGCATCAATAAAGAACTGCTATCAGGATCATAAAAAAAAACAACATCGGTTAACGATGCTGTTTTTTGTGCCCCCAGAGGAAGTCGAATCCCCAACCTTTTGCTCCGCAAGCAGACGCTCTGTCCAATTGAGCTATGAGGGCTTATGTGGTTTCTTTAAGCCCTATTAATATACACCTACCCCTCACAAACGTCAAGATATTTTCGGATAAAGTGACAGTCGCCTGCGGGGTGCATCGGTGCAGCGAATCGCATTGTCTCTATTTACGGGACATTGTCCCGTTTTGTAACAATTTTCCGGATTTCCTTGTGCAATTTCATTTTTTCGATTACCATCGTAAAATATTCGTCTTTCTGTACACAATTAAATTTTTTCGGTCAAGATTGAAATAAAAAATACCGAGTTTTCGCGTATTTATTGTAATAACTTAAGGAGAATTTCAAATGAAACGAAATCTTGTTGTCTTATTGATCAGTATTCTGATGACGATGCTGCTGATCGCCTCCCCGGCCATGGCGGAGGGTGAAAATATTTTTCGTACCAGCTTCAACAGCGGTGATATTCCATCCATCGACCAGGCGCTGGTGACCGATTTCATCGGTATTCAACTTGCGGATGAAATGACCGTCGGTCTGCTGCGCCAGAATGAAGAAACCGGCGAATTGGAACCCGGAATGGCTGTGGAATGGACCGCTTCGGATGACAAACTGGTGTACACCTTCAAACTTCTCGAGGGGATTCCCTGGGTGAAATACAACCCGGATACAGATGCCGTTGAAGAGGTGAAAGATTGTGCAGGCAATACGCGCTATGTCACTGCAAAAGATTTCGTCTACGGTGTGGAACGCACACTGCGCCCGATTACGGCTTCCGGTTACGCATTCCTCGTCAACCAGTCCATTGTGGGCGCTGCCGATTATAACGCAGGGACCACCACCGATTTCTCAACCGTCGGTGTGAAAGCATTGGACGACGCTACGATAGAACTCACTTTCATCGAAGACGGTGTATTTAATCTGAATATTGTCAGCATGTGGATGATGCACGCCATGCCCTCCTGGCTGATCGATGGCGATGACTGTAATGAAGGTGTTGCGGAGCGCTGGACAGAATCCGGAGTTTATGAAGGGTATGGTCCGTTTACACTGAAAGAGTGGGTCCATGACTCAGAATTAACCCTGATCGCCAATCCCTTCTGGCCTGGAACCGACGCAGTACCGCAGCCGAAACTGGCGAGTGTCCATTATGACCTGATCGGTGACGTGATGGCGCTGTCTGAATATGAGGCCGGCAATATGGACTATGCAGTGATCCCATCCGGTGACTACGACCGTATTACAACCGATCCTGCATATACTGATCATCTGATCTACCGTCCGACTTCCATCGGCACTGAATGGCTGATCTACAACCCCTGGCTGGCACCAACTGATGACCTCCGTGTCCGCCTGGCATTGAGTTATGCAGTGGACAAAGACGCTGTAGTGAAAGCAGTCAAAGCCGGAGAAACGGCTCCGTATTTCATCAATCCTGCCGTCGCCGGTGCTCCGAAACGGGAAGATTATCCGGATCTGGGAATCATGTATGATCCGGTAAAAGCCAAAGCGCTGATCGATGAATATTGTGCAGAAAAAGGCATCCTGCCGGCTGACGTCAAGTTGATCTACAGCTACAGCACATCTGATCAGAACAAACTGCGTGCGGAAGCAGTGCAGTCGATGTGGCAGACCAACCTTGGCATCACCGTGGAACTTCAGAACAGCGAATGGGCAGTCTTTAAAGTTGAACGGCGGGAAGGCTTAGCCAACGTATACCGATCCTCCTGGGTCCAGGACTACATGGATGCCAACAATTTCACAGCCGATGTCTTCCTCTGCCCGGGCGGAGCGTATCAGCCGATTACCGACTGGCCGTCTGTCGAGTGCAAGGATGTTTCAGATCCGGTCTATGTCAAATACGCAGAGATCATCAAAGCCGCCGGAAAAGAAGTTGACGCTGTCAAACGCGCTGAGCTGTATGCACAGAGCGAAGATATTCTGATGAAAGAAACCGCCATCATCAATCCGCTCAACTGGAACAATTCCTATGTTTTAATGAATCCGCGCATCACTGCTCCTGTTTCCATCACCGGCTACGAACGCTGGGAAAAATGGGAAGTCAAATAAACATTCGATAGCATACATGAAAAACCGTGCGATTTCCATCGCACGGTTTTTTTTAGTAATTTGAAAAATGGAAAAACATATTTAATTTCAATGTTCAAGCAGAATTAATAAATCTCCACAAGAACGGAAACGCTTTTCACATCCTCTTCCGGAAGCAGAACAATATTGCCTTCGATTTTGTCTCCGTTGACATACAATATGCAAGTGTTGCCCTTTCCTTTGCGTTTCACATCCAGATGGTATCGCACTCCGCGGAAAATACGTTCCGCAGTAAAACCTTCCCAATTTTGAGGGATGACCGGTTGAACTCGCAGTCCGCTCAATTCAGGGCGAATCCCCAGAATATGCTGCGTAATCGCCACAAAATTCCAGGCTGCTGATCCCGTGAGCCAGGAGTTCTTGGCTTCACCGGAATCCGGAGATTCCGGTCCGGCAATCGTCTGGGCGTACACGTACGGTTCACTGCGGTGGATTTCGCTGATTGCCTCGCGGACGGATGGGCAAATCCGCAGATAATAATCCATCGCCCGATCCCCATTTCCAACTTTAGTCTCAGCAATCATCGCCCAGGGATTGGCATGACAGAAAACTGAGGCATTTTCTTTATAACCGGCGCAATAGGAAGAAATCTCTCCCAGGTGCAGATAATATTGCTGGAATCCCGGCCATAGCAGCGCAATGCCATGCTCTCCGGCACAATAGCGATTCAACGAGTCCAACGCGTTTTTGGCATATCCGTTTTCGAGACCGATACCGGCCATCACGCACATACCCTGCGGTTCAAGGAAAATCTTGCCTTCCTTGCAGTCCTTCGATCCGACAGGTTTTCCGGCATCGTCATATGCCCGCAGGAACCATTGCCCGTCCCATCCGGCATCTTCAACCGTTTTCATCATGGCTGCAGCATGGTCGCGATAGGCTGCAGCATCCTCCCGGAGTCCGATCAAATCCGCAATGTCCGCCATCTCCCGCGCAGCCAGGACAAATTGCCCGGCAATAAACACCGATTCCGCATTCTTTCCTTCGCGGTTTGTAGTGGTCTGAAATGACTGACCGGGTGTATCGGAAAAACAGTTCAGATTGAGACAATCATTCCAGTCTGCGCGCCCAATCAACGGCAGTCCGTGCGATCCGATGCGATTCAGCGTATACTGCATGCTGCGCCGCAGGTGATCCATCATCGGTTTCTCGCTGCCGGGCTGATTGTCATAGGGGACCATCTCGTCGAGGAAACTGAGGTCGCCTGTTTCTCGTAAATAAGCCGAGACAGCCAGGACCAGCCACAGCGGATCATCGTTAAAATCGGATCCGATATCATTGTTCCCACGTTTGGTAAGCGGCTGATATTGATGATAAGCGCCGCCGCTTTCCATTTGCGTCGCGGCCAGGTCCAGCAAGCGCTGTCGTCCCCGTTCCGGGATCATGTGCATGAATCCCAGCAAATCCTGGTTGGAATCGCGAAAACCCATGCCGCGTCCGATACCGCTCTCGAAGTACGAAGCCGAACGGGACAGGTTGAATGTGATCATGCATTGATACGCATTCCAGATATTGACCATCCGATTGACGTGCCCATCCGGAGTTTCAACTTTAAAGATGCTCAGCAGCTCAGACCAGCGCTGCTGCAGCCTTTCAAATGCCGCATCCACCTTGTCCGGATTCAGCCAGGTTTGAATAATCGGCTGCACCAGACCTTTATAAATCTTTTGGGATCCAGGTGTTTCAAATTTTTGATCCGCCGGATTTTCGTGGTATCCGAGAATGAAGAGAATCCGTTTGGTTTCGCCGGGTTGTAGAACAAACTTCAGGTGATGTGAACCGATCGGCTGCCAGGCATGCGCTTCGGAATTGCGCGGCTTTCCTTCGGCAACCGCTTGCGGATGATTCCAACCGCGGTACGGTCCAAGGAAACTTTCGCGCAGTGTATCGAATCCCGCCAGAGGCTCTGAACAGGCGAAAAATGCAAAATGGTTCCGGCGTTCCCGATATTCCGTTTTATGGTAAATAGTGCTGCCTTCCACTTCCACTTCCGCAATGTTGTAATTGCGCTGGAAGTTGGTTGCATCATCCTGAGCATCCCATAAGCAGAATTCTACAGAGGAAAAAAGTGAAAGCGCTGCATCCGTATCGCGCAAATTCGTACATCGCACATCCCAGATCTCCAAATTTTGTCCCAAAGGTACAAAATAGCGAATTTGGGTTTGTATCTTCTCTTTTTCGGAAGCAATCGTCGTATATCCGAGACCGTGCCGGCAGGTATAGTTATTTAAATCGGTCATCACCGGCTGCCAGGTCGGAGACCAGAAGGTTCCGCTATGATCATCACGGACATACACATACCGCCCGCCGGTATCCAGCGGTACATTGTTATAGCGGTAGCGGGTTATGCGCCGCAGTCGTGCGTCCCGGTAAAATGAATAGCCGCCGGCTGTATTAGAAATCAGCCCGAAGTAATCCTCTGATCCAAGATAGTTGATCCACGGAAGCGGCGTATCCGGACGGGTAATGACATATTCACAGCGCTCATCATCAAAATATCCATATTTCATTGCAGACCTCACCCAAGGGAAGTTGTACCGATGTTTTGTTATTATACTCAGATTTGAACGATTTCAATTATAAAAATAATCTTACCAGCAATCGTTTGCTGTTCTAATGGTTATGCGTAAAGTGCAAAATATTATTTATTTGTTGAATTGACCTGTCATTGCGAGGAGGGCGTCAGCCTGACGAAGCAATCTCTTTTCGCACAGAACCCTTTACACAATGAGGTAAGGAGATTTCCAAACAATGACAGGTTCATCCATACCATTGGATTTGTTTTCATATTATTTCACATTAATCATCCGCCATTATGGGGAATGTAATTCATATTGATTCATCACGCACATGCGATAAGAATTCCTGGCTGTTAATTTTTCTCTCCAGCATGGATGCGATGTATTGCGTCAGAATATCTTCACCTTCCTTACGGATATCCTGCGGCCATCCAGCCGCCGCCGCATCCGGAAAATTATGATTCTGATAATAACGCAGGAATTTCAGAGTACGAACAGAGATCGTCCGAAGGAAAGTCTGGCTTCCACTGCAGGACGGACAGACGATTCCACCAAAAATGGATGAAAAATACTGGTTGACCGGTTCCAGCGATTTGCCGCACACCACACATTGCTGAAGCTGCGGCCGATATCCGGTCAGATCCAGCAGCCGTAAATCAAAAAAGCGTATTGCGGGAAACGAATCATCCATACGCGCAATACGCCGGATCGTCTCCAGTGTCAACCGAAAAAGCTGCCGATTCTCAATTTCTTCCACAGTAAACCGGTCTGCCAATTCCGTCACATAGGATCCCTGAATCGTCCGGCTGAGGACTTCCGTCATGGATGGAAAAGCTTCCATCGTTGAAACCTGATCCACAATCCATTCGGATCCGTGGCCTTTGGAGAGCTGCGCAGAGATCAGCGTAAACGGCTCCAGGTGTCCGGCCTTGCGCGAATTCATGCGGCGCACACCACGAGCCAGCGCCGATATCTTACCGCGCTCCGCTGTCAACAGTCTCAAAAAACGGTCAGCTTCGCCATAGTTCGTGTGATGCAGCACGAGTGCCTGCACCCGGATGGATCGTTCCACTGTGATTGCTTATTCCAGATTTTTAGGGCCGAATGCTCCCGGTAAAATCTCATAAACCGGTCCGTGCATGCGGACTGCACCCGTTTCATCCACCGTAATCACGATCATCTGATCAGAGAATTCAGACATGACCTGACGACATCCACCGCAGGGAGGTCCGCCATTGGTTGTCGCGATGACTATTGCCTTAAAATGCGTTTCTCCGGTCCCGACAGCCGTAAAAATCGCGCTGCGCTCTGCGCACATGGAGATCGGATAGGAAGAGTTCTCGACATTGACCCCGGTAAATATTTTTCCGTCCTCTGTCATCAGCGCCGCACCCACCTGATAGTTTGAATAAGGCGCATAGGCGTTCTTCCGGACCTGCATTGCGGCTTGAATTAATTTCGTCTCTT
Source organism: Flexilinea sp. (assembly GCA_026645735.1). Classification (GTDB taxonomy): domain Bacteria; phylum Chloroflexota; class Anaerolineae; order Anaerolineales; family Anaerolineaceae; genus Flexilinea. Next base: position 19,354 of record JAPKMT010000021.1, on the reverse strand, counting down.
CGTCTTTAGTCAGTTCCATAATCCTCTTCTTCCTCTAAATCATCTTCAGCGGCTCTTTCAACAAAAACGCGGCGGATCCGGTTTCCGGAGAGCTCTTCAATACGGAACAGCCAGCCTTCCACTTGAAAACTTTCATCACCCGAGGGCACTTTGCCGATTTGTGAATACAGATAACCGGCCAATGTATCCGCCGTCTCTTTGGTCAGATGCGTGCCCAGATATTCGTTGACATCATCCAGATCAATTCTGCCCAAAAATGAGTATTGATCCGGACCGAGTTCGTTGCAAAGCTGTTCTTCGCTTTCGTCATATTCATCCCGGATTTCACCGACAATTTCTTCCACAATATCTTCCATCGAGACAATGCCGGCGGTTCCGCCGTATTCATCCACTACAACAACCATGTGCGTTCCTGAAATCTGCATTTCATTCAGCAGTTCTCCGGCTTTTTTGGCTTCCGGTACAAACAGCGGCGGACGCAAAAACGAGCGCAAATCGGGTGATTTGTCTTCGCCCTGTTCCAGATAGATTTTCAGCAGATCTTTCGCATACAAAACGCCGATGATATTATCGATCTCATCATCATAAACCGGCAAACGGGAATGACCGGAGGTCAGTACAATTCTTGCGGCGTCATCCAGATTGGAATCGACATCGATGGCTGTCATGTCCACCCGTGGAATCATGATTTCCCGGATCAGCGTATCACTGAAATGGAGAATCGAGCGCATCATTTTGCGTTCCTCTTTTTTCAAAACCGCATTTTCGGGTACATTTTCGACCCAATCCCGCAGATGTGTTTCCACTTCATTGATTTGCTGCGAATAATTCTTCCTGGCAGGAGAAAAAATCTTGTATAAAGCGTACAAAGGATGATGGAGATGATAGATGATCCGGCACAATCCTGCCAGCCGGGTCGCCCAGCCTGCCGGATGCAGAGATACCAGTCCGGCTGCGGCAGCTTCCAGAAGCTGTATCATCAGCCCGAAAAGAATGGCGATCAAAAGCCAGATCCAGACTGAAAAATTCCAGTGGTAAGTCTGCACGACGAAGACCATTGTCATGATGGATAAAGATAGGCTGCTGATCCGTGAAGCGATTCTGAGGACTTCAATCAGTTCCGGAACTTCCAGCATCCGGAAAGCCAGTGTTCTGCGGGCTTTCTTCTCATCCATCATGATGAAGATATCCAGATCTCTGGAAATCTTGTAGGCTGAAAAAACAAACGAAAGCAGGATATTAATAAATAATAATACGATCAGAATGCTGAGGTGAATCGTATTTAAAACCATAGGGGTACAACTGCCAGGCTCCATATTCTTATTTTTCGCTTAAAAATCGATTTTCAACGATCCATATGGCAGCAGTGATTCGAATTTTGGAAAAGCCTTTTGAGAAAAACAACAAATAGTTCTCTTCATATTTCGAATTACTGATATAGCAGATTCCCTGCTGCCTTGCCGGCATGCTTTCGCAAGAGATTGTGACGCTGTTGGAGTCACAGATTTCTGGAAATGCCCTCATGAAACGCTGCGATGCTGAGTCCTTTCATTTTCAAAAAAATCTTTACAAAATTGAGTTAAATTATAATGCCTTATGGAAAAGCGGGTTTTGGCAGATGAAGGCCGGCGATTCAAAATATGAATAATAAATAACAAAAATTTTCTCCATATTTCAAATCGCTGAATCCAGTTTCATTTTCGAATATTTTTTCAAAGGTCCTTTTTAATTCAGAATAAATGTCATATGGAAAATTGATTTATGACCGATTGACATATTCTGATATTTTCGATAATCTTTTGATAGATGATTATTTTCAATCAAAGATTCTGAGATTCAGACAGCAATTCGAAAAAGGGACAGACTTATCGAATAGAGAAAGAAAAAATGTTATTGTGGTGTTTTTGATCGAAGCTTAAAAACACCACAATAACAATTTGTTTTTTCCTAATTTCAAATCGCTGAGATTCAAAATTAGGAATTTTCAGCCTCCAGTTCACTCCATTGGTCGAACGGGGATTAATTTTTTTAAAATAAGAACTGGAAAGTTTTGATTTTCCCGAATTAATATCCGGATGATTCAAAACGCAAACAAAAGAATGAAATATACGAAATGACAGAATTTCATTTTTGATAGGAATAAAAAAACTTTAACCGAAAGTTCGAAAATATTGAAATTTCAACGATGAATGAAAATATGCCGGAAATCAATCGCTTTCAGACTACGAAAACTTTATTGACAGAATCTGCTGAAAATCAGCTGCTGCCGGCTGCACAAATCTGCCTGATACAGCATGGGGATATTGTCCTGTCGGAATCAGTCGGGAAAATCGATCAGCAGGATCAATTTATCCCAACCAGTAACCTGACGTTGTTTGATCTTTCTTCGATCACAAAAGTATTCACTGCTGCTGCCTGGCTGAAATTAGTGGACCGGGAAGCGATCCGGCTCGATGATCCGCTGTTTTCCCTGTTTAATGAGTTCACAGGGCAGCGTCCGGTGCTGACAACCGGATGGCAGCAGGTAACAGATTTCAATATGGAACAAGCCGGCCAATCAGCTTTGAAGGTGGATGCATCCCGGATTACATTCCGACAGCTTCTGAGGCACAGCTCCGGGCTGCCCTCCAGTCTGGAACTCTTTCTGTGTGAAAACTCGCAGCAAGCCAAAGAGACGGTCCTTCACACGCCGTTCGCTTATCCACCGGACTCGAATTTAATCAATTCCGATATCGGTTATATGCTGCTGGGCTGGGCGATCGAATATTTATGCGATACCAATCTTTCTGCCGCGATCGATGACCTGATTCTCAATCCGCTGCATCTGGAAGAGACCGGTTTTCGTCCGCTGGAGTTCTCCAGCAATGCTCCCTTGCCGCATCCGGCAGAAGGCATCGCGCCCACCAAAGACCTTCGATGGCGCAATAAGTGGTTGCGCGGCGAGGTCAACGACAAAAACTGCGCCTTTTTCAATGGCGTAACCGGACACGCCGGGCTCTTCAGCACGGCAGCGGATCTGGCTGCTTTTGGTCAGGCGTTTCTGGACGGATCCGATTTCATGAAACCGGAAACATTATTTGCGATGACACATTCCCAGGCAGTCAGCAAAGACGGCCGGCTGCAATATGGACTGGGATTTCAGTTGTGGTCGGATGATCCGACGGCATCCTTTGCAGCGCTCAGTTCAGAGACTTTCGGCCATTCCGGCATCAATGAATCCTGCTTTTGGGTGGATCCACAGCGGGAGCTGGTCATCGCATTCCTCTCCAATCAGGGCCTGAATCAATGCCAACAGGCAATGTCGGTGCCTTTTACCAGTCAGTTGGTTCGCGCCATTCTGGAAGATCTGCAATAAAAGTCAATCATTTCATCAGCAATTCGAAATATGGAAATGCTTTTCAAATCGAGAAAGAAACCAGGATTCATCCTTTATCGCTGACGCCCGCCTGTTCAAAAGTCGCCATATCCCGCAGCAGATTCAGGGAAGCATCAATCACATGAAATGCCAATGCAGCACCGGTCCCTTCCCCGATGCGCATGTTCAGTTGGATTAACGGCCGCAATCCCAGTTTTTCAAGCAGGATGCGATGGCCAATTTCTTCCGATTGATGGCCGGCAATCAGATAATTTTTGGTTTCAGGGACCAGTTCCACCGCGATGGCCGCAGCAGCTGTCGAGATCAATCCATCCAGGACCACCGGAATCCGCCGTGCAGCAGCAGCGATGACGACGCCGGCCATTCCGGCAATTTCCAATCCGCCGATTTTGCACAGAACATCCATCGCATCCTTCGGATCCGGCTGATTGGCGGCGATACAGCGCTCCACAATCCGGATTTTTTTCTGGAGTCCCGCCTCATCGATACCGGTTCCGCGACCGGTCACTTCGGCCGGTGTTCTGCCGCAGAGGACAGCAGTTATCGCCGCTGAGGGTGTCGTGTTGCCAATGCCCATCTCGCCCGTGGCAAGGAGCTGCACGCCGCTGTCAATGGTTTCATCAGCGATCTCCATCCCGACCCGGATCGCCGATTCCGCTTCATTGCGATTCATAGCCGGACCGTTCAGCATATTGGCGGTTCCCCGGGCAACTTTGCGATGATAAATGCCCGGAATCGGTCCGAAATCATGGGCCACACCAATGTCAACAATTACCACGGCACTGTTCGCCTGCCGGGTCAGGACGTTAATCGCTGCCCCGCCATGCAGAAAATTCATCACCATCTGGGGTGTGACTTCCTGTGGATACGGGCTGACGCCCTCTTTGGCAATTCCATGATCCGCAGCCATGACAATCACGGCTTTTCTGGAACAATCAGGGACTGCGGATCCGGTCATGCCGGCAATTTGAACCGACAGATCTTCAAGAAATCCTGCGCTCCCGAGTGGTTTTGTCAGGCTGTTCTGACGCTGCCGGACGGTAGCGCTTGCTTCCATGTGAACGGGTGGAATGTTTGGAAAAATCATCATGACTCACTTTGTACTTTTTTATGATCGATCGCAATTCAAAAATTTTTTGCGATTTTTCGAAATATTGTTTGATCGATTATTTTTATCATGACTTTCATTTTTTGCGGGACTTCCGCGCTTCCCCAACGATTCGAAATATGAACAAAACTACAAATTTTCTCGATCGTCCGAAATGATTTTTAAACTTTCAGATACAATAGAGAACAGCAATTCGAAATATGCAAAGAAGTATATGTCGTTGTGTTGCTATTTCGAATTACTGAATAGAGAATAATCAAAAATCATGGAACCGGCAGGCGCAATCCAATATGTTTATCAGACAAATTTTCACAGCTTTGGCTTTCCTGACCATCCTGCCCGCTCGGACTGCGGAATGGTCTGAAGAGGAATTCGGTAAATCATCCGTCTGGTTCCCATTGGCAGGAGCCATCCTTGGCCTGGCAGCGGCAGGATTCTCCTGGCTCGCACGGCAATTCTTCCCGCACAGCACGACAGCCGTACTGACTGTGATTTTCTGGGTGGTTCTCAGCGGCGGACTGCATCTGGATGGATTCAGTGACTGTTGTGACGGTTTTTTCGCATCCGCTGCGCCCGAAAAAAGGCTCCAGATCATGAAAGATCCCCGTCATGGGACCTTTGCGGTTCTGGGTCTGGTGCTGCTGTTGTGCTGCAAAATGGCCTGTCTCGCAGACCTGTCCGGGCAGAACCATTTTCTGCTTTTCCCGTTGGCAGCCTCTCTGGGCAGGCTGGGTATTCTGGCAATCATCCGCCTTCCGGTGGCCAATCCAAACGGAATGGCAGCCGCCCTGAAAAACAATGTGCCGCCCTGTGCATTTTGGGTGGGAGCAATACTCCCGGCGCTGATCGCGCTCAGCCTCGGTTGGAACGGGCTGATACTGATGGTGGCAGCCTGTCTGACAGTTTTCGCAGTCTCCCGGCTTGCTCTGGCAAAAATCCATGGCATCAACGGGGATGTGTTGGGCATGAGCGTTGAGCTCACGGAGACAGCCGTGCTGCTTGCAGCCTGTCTGCTCGTATCGAACGGTATGCAATGATCAAGTCCGGCCGCTTTCCGTTCCGCATCGGGACCACTTCGTATATCATCCCGGATGATATCCTCCCCAATGTGCAGTTTCTGGCCGATAAAGTGGACGATATCGAGCTGGTCCTTTTTGACGTGGATCAGTTCTGCAACATTCCATCCCGCGAACAGGCTGCTGAACTGGGGCGCCTGGCTGCCGCTTCGGATCTGACCTATACGGTACACCTGCCGCTGGATCTGCAGTTTTCTGAGGACGAGAGTAAGATCAGTCAATCCCTGGCCAAGGCACGCAACGTGATCGAAGCGCTGCACTGCATCCGGCCGCACGCTTACGTGGCACATCTGGACAGCCACGCCATTGTAAAAGAACCTTCCGAAACAGAAGCCTCCGACTGGGTCCGGCAGTGCACAAAATCGCTGCAACGGTTGCTGCAGGACCTGCCGGATCCCGCGCTGCTGGCTGTCGAAAATCTGGAAAGCTACCCGCCGGTGCTCAATCACCGTGTGCTGGCACAGGTTCCCGCCAGCGAATGTATCGATATCGGCCATTTATGGCTGCAGAAGATGGATGTTCCTTCGTATCTGGATGCCAGGCTGGATCGAACCCGCGTCATCCATCTGCATGGGATCAATACGCGCGATCACCAGTCGCTGCGCCATATGCCCTTTGACGATGTAAAACGGATCATTGATAAACTGGTGGAAAAGCGTTACAGCGGTGTTTTAACCCTGGAAGTCTTCTCTCAGGAGGACTTTTTCAGCTCGATGGAGGTGCTGGATCAATTATGAGACAGGATTTAGAGAATCTGACATTCATTTTGGGCGGTGCCCGCAGTGGCAAGAGTACCTGGGTGGAGAAATTGGCTTCCGCTGCAGGGGAAAAAGTCCTGTATATCGCCACATCGGAAATTCTGGATGAGGAGATGCGCCGCAGAATCCAGCGCCATCAAGAAAGACGTCCCGCCAGTTGGCAAACGCTCGAAGCGCCCGGACAGATTGCGTCCGTACTGCAGCCTCGCCTGAATTCATCGGATTACGATGCCTGTGTGCTGGACTGCCTGTCGCTATGGACCTCGAATATCATCCTGCGTCTTCCGGAGGATTGCGATGAAGGGACCGCCTGGGCAGCAGTCCAGGCAGAGATGGATCCGCTGCTGGATGTGATTCAAAGGCATCCGGATTTGCCATGCTTCATGGTTTCGAATGAGACCGGTATGGGCATTGTACCGGCTTATCCGCTGGGGCGCCTGTATCGGGATGTCCTCGGACGGGCCAATCAGCATGCTGCAGCCTGCGCCGGAAGTGTGTATTGGATGGCAGCCGGTATTCCCGTAAAAATCAAATAGTCAACTGGATTTCTTTCTGAATTCGAGAATTCGATCGACTCTCCGCATTCGGGCTTGCATGGCAACCTGTCATTGCGATCATTGAGGAGCAATCTCTTTTCGTGTGGCGCTCTTAACTTAATACAGCGTAGAGATTGCCGCGCTCCTTCGGAGCTCGCCCTTACAGGACTCACAAGGTTCGCAATGACAAATATAGCGCTTTTGTGGTTCACATGGCAATCTGTTAGTGTAAGAAGAGCATCAAACCAACAATCTGTCATTGCGAGGAGGACGTTTGTCCGACAATCTGTCATTGCGAGGAGGACGTTTGTCCGACAATCTGTCATTGCGAGGAGGGCATTAGCCCGACGTGGCAATCTTTTTTCGTGTGACGCCTGTCATTGCGATCATAAAGAAGCAATCTCTTTTCGTATGGTACTCTTTCCTTAATGCAGCAGGGAGATCGCCACGCCCTTGCAGGGCTCGTCCCTACAGGACTCACATGTTCGCAATAACAAACAGCGCCCCAGTGGGGATTTGCAACGACAGATAGGAGAGGATTGTATGAAAGAGAAGGAATACTACGTGTACATCATGACCAATTACCACAACACCGTCCTTTACATAGGTGTAACGAACAACATCCAGCGTAGGGTAATAGAACACAAATCAGGAAAAGGGAGCTCCTTTACATCCAAGTATCAGTTGACGAAATTGGTGTATTTTGAGACCAGCAAAGACGTTTACGCAGCGATATCTCGTGAAAAACAAATTAAAGCTGGATCGCGTCAAAAGAAAAACGATTTGATTAATAACGCCAATCCGGAGTGGAAAGATTTATTTGATGAATAATTCAGGGATTTACCTGTCATTGCGCTCATAGAGAAGCAATTTCATTTCGTGTGGCACCCTTTACTCAATAAGGCCAGGAGATTGCCACGCCCTTGCAGGGCTCGTCCTTACAGGAATCACAAGTTCGCAATGACAGGATTCACGCCTATATTTCGAATTACTGACAATTATCTGTTTCCCTTGACGGATTTTCTTAACCGATTATAATAATCTGCGTTGGACGGCAAGTAAAAATAGCAAATATTGAAGAGAGCACGCGGGCATAGTTCAGTTGGTAGAACACCTCCTTGCCAAGGAGAAGGTCACGAGTTCGAGTCTCGTTGCCCGCTCTTTTTTTAACAAGCCGGTATGAGGATCATGGCGACGTGGCCAAGTGGATAAGGCAAGGGTCTGCAAAACCCTCACCATCGGTTCGAATCCGATCGTCGCCTCAAAACAACATAAAAAAATAAGCCCCGCAAGTGCGGGGCTTTTTATTCAGTAATTCGAAGTATGAAAAGAATTCTTTGTTGTTCTTCTTCTATTCGAAAAAAAACCTTATTTCGAAATGCTGCTTTTCATTTCGCTATTTTCTGCTCTTTTTCGAAGCTTTTCCTTTGGCGGATCGGCTGTGCATTTTGACGCCCATGCGCGGCAGAATTTTTTGCGTGATCAACAGGATCAGCAATGTAACCACAATGGCAAAACCGAACACCAGCAGCGTATTCCCAAGGCTCTGCATCCACTCCGGACTGATAATCATCACAGCGGACAGGGTGATCATCAGACAGCCACTGAACAGTTTCAGCATACGCCCGTGTTTTTCTTCCAGGCGGCTGGATTTCATCGTAATCACGGCTGCAATGAAGATAATCATCTCATCCAGTTGATACAGCAGCATATATAACAGCAGCAGCAGCGCGAATTCGATCCTGGACGCACCGTGCGCCACCAACAGGTTGCTCCAGACCACCGGAAAAGCGGCGGTACAGGAAAATTCCACCAGAGAGACACCGGCTGCCAACACGACCGTCGCGCCGATCATCGCCCACACATTTTCGCTGGAGTTCATGACCCTGCGCATTTTCTGATAGATGCCCGGTTTCTGCGAATCCTGGATCGTCAGCGAAATGCCCTCTTTATAGAAGAAATAATCCTTCAGATTGATCAGGCCCAGGATCAGGGTAATAACCGCTATGACAATCTGGATCCATTTCAGGAAGCTGACATAAGTCAGCAGAGTGAAAACACCGGTGATGAACAATGCATAAATACCGGCCGTCACGGTCAGAAAGATGATGCCGATCAGAATCGTTTTCCTTCGCGAATTGAGGTGTACCAGCATGGCGAGCAGCATCGTCAGAACCCACAGCGAACAGGGATTGACGCCGTCAACCAGACCGATCAGCACGGTAGTCACAAACAGGGAGCGGCTGGCCAAATCGATGCTGCCGATCAGCGGGATCTGAATCGTCGTAATCTGATCCGTCTGCGGCGCTTCCAGGCTGACTTTGCCGTCTGCGATGTCCTGCGCATCCACGATCCCATGTGTCATGCCGTCCACAATCACCGCCTGCATGGCATCCCGTTTTTCCGGACTGAAGCCAACCCAGTACTGCCGTCCGATAAAGGTCACCGGGACGCCGCTGGGCTCAAATTGAAAGGCCTGTGCGAACTTTTCAATGACAGGGATATTCTGCGGATGGTTCCAGACTTCATAGGCGTGAATTTCCAGCTTTTCTCCATACGTCTGCTTCATTTCGTCCAGAAAAACTTCTTCTTCGGCACAATGCGGGCAGCCATCGCCATGGAAAAAATAAAGATGGACAACGCCATCACCTTTTTGGAACAGCGGTTTTTCTGCCGCGTCGGCCGGGGATGGACTGAATCCCAGCAGGACGCTCAGGATCAGAAAAATCAGGATGATCCGATTATGATGCTTTGCAGTTTTCATGGTAAAACCTTCGGTATCTGAAAAAATTAACCATATCAAGGTTTTATTTTACCGTAAAACATACTGACAGAAAGCGGCGATTCGGAAAAGGGAGAATAATGGTTGTTAGTACGGTTTCCTTGCGAGGAGGACATTAGTAAGGGCGAAGCAATCTTTTCTTATGTGCCAGAGGATTGCTTTGCCCTTTCAAGAATTGGCATGGTAATCTGTCATTGCGAGGAGGGCGTCAGTCCGACGAAGCAATCTTTTTTCGCGTGGCAATCTTTTCCCATTTATCAGGAGATTGCTTCGCCCTTGCAGGGCTCGCAATGAAAAATATCGCTACGGTCGCAATGACAAACGCCGACACTATGCGGGACACATACCGATCTGTCGTTGTGTGGAGGGCATCAGTCCGAAAATCTGTCATTGCGAGGAGGGCGTTAGCCTGACGTGGCAATCTTTATTCGCATGGCAATCATTCTTTTGTGTGGCAGGGAGATTGCCACGCCCCTGTGGGGCTCGCAATGACAAACAGCGCCTCTACAAGGATCCGAATCGCTGGAACCATTTGCCAGGCTGGAACGTTATCAAAATATCCTTCTGACCGGAACAAGAACGAGAATCTTCCGGCTGCCCTCCCACGAAGCAGCGCTTTTCCGCCCTTTTTTTACGGATTGCCGGTTTTATGGTAGGATTAATTTTGTTGAAAACTGGTAATAAAAACTCACCGGCTCGCCGGAGATTATGATTCTTTAAAAACCAATTAGAGAAACCTGTAAGGAGAACTCTTATGAACACAAAAAAAATGATGTTCTGGCTGATCACAGCCGTGTTCCTGACGCTGGTCTTTGCCGGAGCTGCCACAATGCAGGTCAGCGCGGTTGCGACATTTACGTTGACCAATGATAACTGCAAAGACGTTGTTAACGACGGCATAGAATTCCGCACACCCGTCTCGATCACCGATCCGACAACGGAAATATTCCGAGATAAAATAACCGTAGTAATCACAGATCCCAATGGGCTGGAGGGTAGCAAAACAGGTGGTTATAATACAACCGCTGATACTGTAAAAGAAGTCGCCCTGTATGCCGCATCGGACAGTACGGAATATCAATGTCAGCAGTTAACTCCCGGTGTAGCTCCTTTTAATGAATTTAGCTGCAACAGCTTCCCGTCCGGTGGTACGATCAGCTCCATCCATGTGACTTTTGTTCCAAATGTTGTCGGGGGAGCAACAGTAGATGGTGAATACACCATAAAATTTTATGAAACCGCTCCGACATTAACTAATATTCTGCTTTCCGGCATTGCGAAAATTGACGCGGCATCGACCGCATGTGCGCAGAATCAGGGTACTGGGACTTTTACGCCCAACGATGCGAATGCATTTGGTGATGCTTTCATTTATTCAACAAAAACATGTGCCCCAGCACTACCTGATCCTCAGATATTGTTTGATGAAAGTTCAACAAATCCGTTTCGCATCATCAGCTTTCCATTAGGTGAAACAATTAATCCATTGCGACTCAAACTTTTGGTAACACCCGATACAAAAGCGTTTAATTACACAATAATACTAAATTTCACAGATAGTGCTACTCCAGCAGTAACGCATACGATAACATACGTTTACACAAAAGGGTCAGCTATAGAAGATGCTGTTGTTACACGATCCGCGAATTGGGGTTCAGCTGTGGTACCGATCACCTTGACCGGTGGAACCCTCGGTATTAGTGGACCTTTTGATCTAGCTTACTATCCAAAAGATCAAATGAATTTTAAGATGACTTTTTATTATGAGAATATCGATCCGACGCTTGGGTATGAGAACTCCATGTTCCATTTTGAGCGCGAAATGAGTGTCCAATTTGCTGACCGATGTCCCGAGGAAATAAATTATGCGGTTTCACCAACAGCCTACGATCCCTGCAAAGCAACTCGTCAATCGTTCAGTTTCTCTTTCGTGGATCCGGGAACCGGTTTGGGTTTGGACGTCTCATCCTCAGAGGCCGGAGTTGCAGGATGGATTGTTAACGAACCATCACGGCCAGAATCAACCAAGCACAATGTTATTTTTATGACCCGGCGCTGTTCGGATGCAGCATGCACATCCTATCTAAGCAATGATGGCGCATATGTGTCTAGTGTTATCGTCAGTGATGGCTGGTCGTCAGATACAACGTATCCTGCTACATATGCTGCAGATAACAGATGGTCAAGAATCCCCATGTACACCTTTTTTAATGGTTTGACGCATCCTTTCCGACTAAAACATGTCACTTTAGTTGCGGAGAAACCGGGAACCTATATTATTAATGCTTTCAAAACCGGTGAAAACACCAATATGACCGAATCGTATTATTTATACTTGACAATTCCGGAACTTGATTCGGATCTGTCCTGCTACACACCCGGCAACGACGGGCGCTTTGAAGCCGCCTGGAACGGCTGCAACGAAGACTGGGATTCCGAGAAAATCGAATTCAAAGCCGTCAACGAATCGGTTTCGTTTATCTCGAATTACTCCAATCAAAAGATGACCTTCACCCTCAGTCCTTCGGAATCATTTATGCCGACCGCGCTGGAGATGAACGAGCTGTATTGCGAGTGGCAGGTGCTGGCGGAAGGCTATTCCGCGGACGGCGGTTCGTGCGGCGCACAGCAGGTCGTCCTGCCCCCCTATACCCGGGCGATCGTCACCGGCGGCAAGTTCACGCTGAATGGCAAACCGTCCATCCTGGATGACAAACCCTACCTGATCACGTATTACCGGGAGAATACCGGCAATGACATGACGTTGATCATGCACCTCTCGATTAAAGAATGCAAGCAGGAGAAAATTCCGGATACCGGCTATTCCCTGCGCTCACCGCAGCCGCTGGCCGGTGCATCCAAATCGGATATCATCTTCACCGGCAACTCGCTGCAGATCCCGGCCATCGGCCTGGGTATGGAAACGCCGATTCCAATCGTACACGTATCCTATATCGGAGATTCGTTTGATAACGGATGGGACCTGACGATGGTCGGCGGCTATGTCGGCGAATTGGAGGGCGGTGCCTACATTCCTTACGGCGGAAATTCCGTGCTGACCGGCCACTATTATTCACAGGGTGTCTTCGTCAACCTGACCGGCCTGCACCTGGAAGATGAGATTTATGTCTTTGCGACAGACGGCATGAAATACGTCTACAAAGTGAATAATTCCTTCTATACCAAACCGCATGACGTGTATCAACTGTTCCAGCCGAACGGCGAGAAATCGCTGACGCTGGTCACCTGTGACAGCTACAATCTGATCACCGACGAGTACGACAATCGCTACGTGGTCATGGCGACGCTCGATCACGCAGAACCGTACCAGATGCCATAATATCAACCGGCTTGATGCTTTCACAATTCATGACAGGTTTCTCCAGAAAAAGGAGAAACCTGTTTTTTTATGTAAAAAACAGCACAACAACAAATAATCCCTCTCATATTTCGAATTGATGCAGCCGGAAGGCTGTCCATTTTTTGATATAATTTTTCCAGCAGCACGGACAGTGCTGCAATACCATTGATTCCAACGAGCCCTGAATAGTATAAGAGGGGAAATTTTTTTTCAGGAAAGTGTAAGGATATGATTCCGATCGGAAAACCTTTGATTGGTGAGGAAGAAAAAAAAGCGGTGCTGGATGTGCTGGATTCGGGAATGATCGCCTCCGGTAGCATTGTGCACGCCTTCGAAAAAGAATTTGCCGGTTTTATCGGCACAAAAGCCAGCATTATGACCACTTCCGGGACCACTGCGCTGGAAGTCGGGCTGCGCGCGCTCGGCATCGGTCCCGGAGACAAAGTCCTGACTACGCCGTTCTCCTTTATCGCCTCGACCAATTCCATTCTGTACACCGGCGCGGAAGCGGTCTTCGCGGACATCGATCCGCGTACCTTCAACCTGTCAGCGCAAGCCGTGGAGAAGGCGCTGCAGGAGAATCCGGGCATCAAAGCGCTGCAAATTGTCCATCTTTTCGGTCAGGCCTGCAACATGGATGAGATTATGCCGCTGGTGGTGAAGTATCATCTGATTCTGATCGAGGACTGTGCCCAGTCGCATGGCGCGCAGTGGAAAGGCCAGGCGGTCGGCACATTTGGCAGCCTCGGTTGCTTCAGTTTTTACCCCACCAAGAATATGACCACGGGAGAGGGTGGCGCCATTGTCACATCCGATCCGGAGGTTGAAAAACAATGCCGCCTGCTGATCAACCATGGCATGGAAGTGCGCTATTATCACGATCAGATCGGCTATAACTATCGCATGACGAATATGGCGGCGTCGATTGGCCGCTGCCAATTAAAAAAGCTGGACAATTTTAATCAAATCAGGATTTCCACCGCAGCTTATTTCAGCCAGAATATGCGCAATCCGCTGGTCACGCTGCCGTTTGTACAGGATGGGGCAAAACATATTTTCCATCAATACACACTGAAAATTGCGGATGGCCGCCGGGACGATTTTGTGCGACATCTGGAAGCGCGCAATATCGGATACGGTGTTTTCTATCCGCTGACAATCCCGGAACAAAAGTGCTATGCGGATCGCGGATTCCCAACCCGTTGGCAGGCTGCCGATGCGGTGAAACAGCAGGTGGTGTCCCTGCCGGTGCATCCGGCGTTGTCCCAGGCGGACAAAGAAGCCATCGTGGAAGCGGTGAATCAATTCCGCTGATCCGTGATTTCGATCAAAGTATTGGTCATTCAAACAGCGATTCGAATGATGAGAGGGTCTATTGGTTGATGTGTTGTTTTTGCGCGGAGCGTAAAAACAACACATCAATAATTTTTTCTTATTTCGCAAATGTTTTTTTCCAGATTTCGAATCGCTGCCATTCAAAACGGAAATTTAAATTAAGAGAAACAATTGGGTGAAAACACAGGGAGAAACAAAATGTCTGATCAGCCATATATAGATCCCAGCGCGCACGTATCGGAAAAAGCTAAAATTGGCAGCCAAACCAAAGTCTGGATTAATGCGCAAATCCGCGAAGATGCGGAAATCGGTGAAAATTGCATTATCAGCAAAGATGTGTATATCGATCATGCCGTGAAAATCGGGAACCGGGTGAAAATTCAGAATGGTGTTTCCGTCTTCAATGGCGTTACGATCGAGGACGATGTGTTCATCGGCCCGAATGTCGCCTTTACCAACGATTATTATCCACGGGCGTTCAATCAGGACTGGGAAGTGTCCGAAACGCTGGTGAAAAAAGGCGCCTCGATCGGAGCCAATGCGACAATCGTCTGCCGGCACACGCTGGGTGAATATTGCATGGTCGGCGCCGGTTCGGTCGTCACCAGCGATGTCAAACCATACACGCTGGTGGTCGGAAATCCGGCCCGCGAAATCGGCAAGGTCTGCCGCTGCGGCACACGGGTATTCAACCATCTGGTCTGTCCGAAATGCGGGTTTGACCTGAAATCAGCGGGTGTTGAAGCATAAAAAGAGAAAACTAGTTGTTGTGCTGTTTTTGCGCTTTGCGCAAAAACAGCACAACAACAAATAAATCTCCTCCTGTTTCGAAGCGCTGTGTGTTACTCAATTTTTTCAAAGACCACTGCAAAATGGTTTTCCAGAACCCTGCGGTACCCCGGCAGGCTATCCTGAGACGCGTCTGCATAAAACGCGTGCATTTTCTGCATTGCTTCCGGATCGACCGCCTGCTTAACCACATCCACATCCGCAAACATACGGATGTTCTCCTGTTCCAGCAGGATTAAATCCGGGTCCCATTCCTGAATGAGCTCCAGCGATGCCATCTCCCAATTCATCTGAACAGCCATTCCAGCCTGTTCCGGAAAATAAATTTTCCAGTCGCGAAAAACGCGCAGCATTCTGTCCTCCGGCAGCGTGATCTGCGGGAGGATCTCCCGCTGTACCTGATCGTAGAGTTGAATCGCCGGAGATACGGCCTCCCGAGCCAACTGCGTCCGAAACAGCGAAACACTCAGCAGCAGATTGGGAATCCCCTGCAGCAGCAGAATCACACACCACAACGTATCGAAAAGCTTCTTGTTTTTTTGGGATGACGTTTGGAAAAGGGTCGGCAGGATCGCGAACAGCGGCAGCACAACCGGCAGATAATAATGCAGCCGGCGTGAGGCTGCCAGCAGGATTACTGTCAACGCCGTGATCAGGTAGGCGAGCAGTACCGCACTGCGGATTTTTTCCGTGCGGCTGCGAAAGAATCCGGCGATCAGACTGCCGAGGGCAAAGACAAAGTACCAGGTTTCAGCATAATAGCGACGGATATCCGCCGGCAGGTTCCCATTTTCGAAAAAAGCGCTGTGCCGGTTCACAAAGATTCCAGTTCCGGTCTGTTCAAACTGCAATTGCTGCGTGCGGATGATTTCCGCGCGTTCCTGGGGCAGCAGCAGCAGCGGATTGGAGATCACAACAAAAGCCATCAGAATCATTACAAAAACAAGTCCGTGAAGAATCATCTGTTTCAGGGTGATTTTTCTCGCAACAGATCCTATCACCAGGTAAACCGGTATGGCGGCAGCAAAATATAACCCCGCATACTTGATCCCGACAGCCACCCCGCATGCAGCAGCAGCGGCCCGGAAATTGCGGCCGAAGCGCAGTTGATCCCGATCCAAAAAGAAAAATACCAGCGTGATGAAAAACACGGAGAGACTGTCCGGATGCCACCAGAAATTGTTGAGGATCACACCGGGCAGGGTCAGCAGGAACACAAACAGACCGATTGAGAAGTATCTTCTTTTGAAGCGCGTGGTCATCCAGACCAGCATCCCGGCAGCGGCGATCATCGGCAGCACGCTGACCGTCTGGCGCAGCCAGCAGACAATCGTCTGCGTATCGGCTGGCCAATTGCTTCCGCTGAGCAGTTTCAGCGGAAAAAGAAGGATTGCGGAGAAAAAATAAAAGGGATATCCGTAAAAATAATGCAGATAGACAAAAAAGTTGCGGATCGACTGATACGGTGTCTCTCCTGGCGCCAGCATGCGCAGCACATGTTCGTATTGCGCATATTCGTCGACCTCAAAGATGGACAGCATCTGCAGCGTTTTTGCGCCGGTCTGATTCGCCGGAATCATCAGGCAGAAATAGAGCAGACCGATGATCAGCAATGCTATTCCAGTTTTTTTCTGATCCTTTTCCATAGTCGATATTATAGATCAGGAAATAAAAAATTGAAATCAGTAATTCGAAATTTGGATTGGCATTTTGAATAAAGAAAGAAAATTTGTGTCTGCGGCAGACGGTTTGGAATCACGGAGAAGTTTTCCTCTTGATTCAAAAGGCAGATCAGTATTCCAATTTCGTGAATTCCTCTTTAAGAAAGACAATTCAAAAATATATTAAATCATAATATATTCCATATGTGAAATAATTAATTAATTTGTTATAATTTATTTTATATTTCATTATTATATTATTGTTTATTGCATTTTCAATTCAATCAGAGTTTATCCCATGGAAGAAGAGCGTACCTCCTCAAAAGAAAAACAAAATTTTTCAAACGAAGCGATTCATGCAGACAAGATGGCACGGCAAAAGAATGAGAGGATTGTTGGAAAGCATATTTTTCCTGCCATTCTGATATTCTATTCCGCAGTGCTGCTGATGCTTTTACTGTGCGGATGTGTCTTCCTGTATCCAAAAATTGAGTCGCTGACTGCAGATCAGACACACATCCGCAAGGGTGAATCCACCGCTTTGCAATGGCGTGTTTCTCCCTCTGTGGATCGATTGTCCCTTTCGGGCGATATCGACCGGAACATTGACCGGAAGGCAGCAGGCTTTACGGTCAGTCCGGCACAATCCACAACCTATCGCCTGACCGTTGAGAACTGGTTTTCCCGTCTGCTGCAGCGCCAGATTCAAAAGGAAATCACAATCCAGGTGATTTCTGAATTACCAACCATTGATCTGCTGAAAGCGGATCTGTCCACCAGCAACGGAGAAGAATCTGCCTTGCTGCGTTGGCGCGTCGGAGATCAGGCGGATCAGGCAATTTTATCGATCGGCAATGAAAAAAGCACATTATCACGAACGCAATTTATTGGCGAACAGTCAATTTCTTTACACGAAGGCACCTATGTCGCGCTGCAGGCAAAAAACGGATCCGGGAAGATGATCCGAAGCCTTTTCCTGCAACCCAATCCAAAAAAGCCGGTTTTGAAAAAATTCATCCTGTGGGTGAAACCGGAAACCGGATCAGCCTCGGTTTTTTCCCAAAAATTTTCAGAATTGATTCCGGACGAAGCTACAGCAGCCGGTTTCCGATTGATTGAATACCAGCCGGAACGCCAGCTCCAGACGGGAGAGCAGGTATGGGTGGAGTGGCAGGTGGAGGGAGTCTCAACCATCATGTTGGAACCGCTCTCTGAAACTCCGGTTGATTCCACCGGAAGTCAGGTGTTCTCCCTGACAAGGTCGGTGAATTTTGTGTTGACGATTCAACACGAAACCGGGAATCAGCTCTTCTGGCTGCCGGTGCTGATCGGAGATGCAAAAAAAGAAACGCCCCCTGAAATTGAATTTTTCAAAGCAAATCCGGTTGAGGTGCAAGGAACGGGGGATGTGATTCTTTCCTGGTCCGTAGCCGGAAAATGGACGCGCATCCAATTGATGGCATCGGATGCATCCGTTCGTTCCAATTCACCAATTTTTTCCACTCCCGCGGCAGTACCCGGAAAGTTTTACAGTTCAGAGGATCTTTCGATTCAATCGCGCGGCATCCTGATCACCGAAGCGCTCTATCCGGCCGGTTTTCTGACAATGCATGTATCCAAAGAAACTTCCTTCATTCTGAAAGCCTGGAATGGCGTGTACTCGGACTCAGCCAATGTCGATATCCGGATGAAGCCGTCAGAATCAGAGCCGGAAAATATTCAACTCAAAATTCGAACCATTCTGCCCGCCAGTTCTGTGTATACAACGGGTGAAACAGTGGCTATTTATACAGAATTTTCCGGATTATCCGCTTCTGCATATGATCCGACGGGGACAATACGGGTCAGTGATGGTATAGCCGACTGTACCATCCGGTTACCCGAAAATTCCTGCAGTCTGACATTTGTGGACAGCGGGACGAAAGAAATCAGTGCCCGCTATTTGGGAGACACCCGGTATCATCCGGTTACGGCGAAAAAAGGGCCGATTAATGTCCTTGAAAAATCATCTCCCGCTCTGGAAATTTCCGGCTTGTTTCCGAATCATGCCGTTTATACTGCCGGTGATTCAGTGGATGTTCACGTACTCGTTTCAGAGGTGCGTTCCCCGGACTATCCGCTGGAGGGCAAAATCAAGGTGAGCGATGGAACCACTGCCTGCCTGATCGCACCCAACACTGCCTTCCAGTGTCCACTGCTGTTAATCGATCCTGACGCCAGCCAAATCACTGCGTCCTATGCGGGTGATACGTTTTACGCTCCAGCCGAATCGGATCCCTATCCGATCGAGGTTACTGAACACGCCGGTGTCCCGACCACCACACGCATCAGCGGCGTGCTGCCGGATCAGGAGCCGTATGAAATCGGGGAGGAGCTCGAAGTTTATGTCAATGTCGTCCCGCAGGAAAGCCGAAGCGAGAGCCTGAGCGGCACGATCAACGTCACAGACGGTAACTCCTCCTGCACGATTAAGCCGGGCGGGGAGAATCATTGCAGCCTGAAACTCATCAGCAGTCTGTCCACAGCCATAACGGCCGCGTATTCCGGAGATTCAAATTATGCACCTTCCGCT
>JAPKMT010000020.1 GCA_026645735.1 Flexilinea sp. | reverse complement strand
AACGGAGTGAGGGGAAATCACACAGATCGGCTGTATGTGCTTGCGCTTTGAAGCTGACAAGAGTAATCTATTCAATTCTTAAAACAAATAAAGCGTATGTGGTGGATCTGGCACAATTAGGAGGAGCGCCTATTCGTAGTAATTGCTGTGGATAATGTGGGCAAAGCGTTTTTTCTTTGTCCACATTATCCACAGATTTATTTTGTGGCTTGACTTAATATCGCTGGTCTTCGGGGCTCGCAATGACAGGTTCCTTATAGCAATTCCTATAAAAATAGAATTCAATTTTCATTATCGGATGTGTGATTTCTTTCACCTGCTGTTCGAAATATGGATAAACTCTTCGAATAAAGAAAAAATTCTTTGTAGTTCTTATGGTTTGGCGCTTCGCGTAAAACCATAAGAACTACAGATTTTCTTGATTGATTCGAAATGTCAATGCAAATTTCAAATTGCTGATCAATATTTCGAATTACTGCATTTACACCATTTTCAGCATATAATTTCAAGTATCAATCCAAAAATTCCGGAGACAAATATGACGCAATATATCGCTGCAATTGATCAGGGTACAACCAGTACGCGCTGCATCCTGTTCGGACATGATGGAAAGATCGTCGCCTCAGACCAGATCGAACATACGCAAATTTTTTCCAAGCCCGGCTGGGTTGAACATAATCCGATAGAAATTATCGAAAATACATATTCCGTACTGCGAAATGTTTTACAGAAGGCTGATCTGACCTCAAAGGATATAGCATCCATCGGCATCACCAACCAGCGGGAAACCACCATTGTGTGGAACCGGTATACCGGACTGCCTTATCAAAATGCAGTCGTCTGGCAGGACACACGCACAGCGGAGTTGTGCGAGCTTTTAGCCCGGAGGCACGGAGGTCAGGATCGCTTTCGGGCAAAGACCGGTCTTCCCATTTCCGTCTATTTTTCGGGTATCAAACTGCGCTGGTTATTTGATCACGTAGAAGGGCTGTATGACGAAGCTGTCAAAGGGAATCTGCTTTTCGGGACCGTCGATTCCTGGCTGATCTGGAACCTCACCGGAGGTCCGGATCATGGCATGCATTGCACCGATGTGACGAATGCATCGCGAACGATGCTGATGAATCTGAAAACGCTATCCTGGGATCAGGAAATTCTGGATGAGCTGGACATTCCAACTGCCATTCTTCCGCGCATCCTGCCATCTGCTGCAGAATTCGGTCACTGCCGGATCGACCAAGCCGAAATCCCGATCACCGGCGTTTTGGGAGATCAGCAGGCGGCGCTTTTTGGGCAGACCTGCTTTACAGCCGGAGAGGTGAAAAATACCTATGGTACCGGTTGTTTTATGCTGCTGAACACCGGTTCTGTACCGGTTCAAAGCAAAAACGGACTGATTACCACTATCGGCTATCAAATCGGCAGCCTGCCGCCGGTCTACTGTCTGGAAGGATCGATCGCAGTCACCGGAGCGTTGGTGCAATGGCTGCGGGATAATCTGAAGCTGATCACTTCTTCCTCGGAGATCGAATCACTGGCGCGGGAAGTCCCTGATAACGGGGATGTGTATGTTGTGCCGGCATTCTCCGGACTCTTCGCACCCTATTGGCGCAGTGATGCCCGGGGCATCATCGTCGGGTTGACAAGGTTTGCCAATCGCGGACATATCGCCCGCGCTGTGCTGGAAGCCACCGCTTTTCAGACGCAGGAAGTTCTCGAAGCCATGGAAAAGGATTCCGGTGTGAACATCCGTATGATGAAAGTAGATGGCGGGATGGTCGTCAACGAGCTGTTAATGCAATTTCAGTCGGACATTTTAGGGGTGCCAATTGTACGCCCGCAAGTCGCTGAGACGACTGCACTGGGCGCTGCGTATGCCGCCGGCCTTGCTATCGGATACTGGAAAAACCTTTCGGAGCTGCGCGACAATTGGGCGATCGATAAGACCTGGATCCCGCAGATGGATACGGATCAGCGAATCCGGCTTTGCGCCCGCTGGAAAAAAGCCGTGGCCAAATCCTTTGATTGGGTGTAGAGAGAAGAAATTGAAAATGAATACTTTTTTTGCAATACTAATTATTGTTGGACTTACTTCTTCATTAACTATGATTTTTAAGAAGTCTTTTGAAGAAGTTATTCCGTGTTCATTTTTTATTCTTATTCTCATTATTTATTTTTTTGGACTATTGGGGAACCTTAAAAATGGAATTTCAATTATTTTAATTCTTGCATCCTGTAGCAGTCTGGTTTTCTTATTTTTTTCGATAATTAAAAAAACATCCACTTATTTAAGATTGCTTTTTACGCCTGGTTTTCTAATTTTTATGTTTCTTGTAGTGATCACCCATATTGGGACAAGAGGATTGTTGATGACTCGTAATGATGAATTCTCTCATTGGGGATTGGTAGTAAAAAACATGGTCATTTTCGACAAGTTTGGAGATTTTCATGGATCTACGACCATGTTTCCCAGTTATCCTCCTGGATTGTCTATCCTGCAATATTTCTTCATCCGAATCAGAACCGGATTCCATGAATCAAGTATGTATATGGCATTGGATATGCTTGCGATATCGACTTTCATGCCGATCTTTCACTTTATCTCAAGAAAAAAATTTCATGTCTATTCATTGATTACACTGATAATTTTCTCATCTCCGATGGTTTTTTATCCAGATTTTTACCATTTACTTTACGTTGATGCAATTCTTGGAGTTATTTTCGCTTATTTGCTTTTTTCATATTTTTCAAATGATACCTTATCAATTTTCAATATTATTAACATTTCACTTGCTTCGGCAGTAATTATATTGATTAAAGATTCCGGAATCATATTTGCGCTAATTGCAAATTTGACCATTTATATCGACTTTTTATTCATCCAAAAACGATTCCAGAAAAATCTTTCTCAATTGAAAATTATGTTTTCTTGCGCAATAATTACAACAATATCAATTTTATTTACAAAATTATCCTGGAATATATTTCTTAGACTAACTGACACTCCACATGATTGGAATTTTTCAGCCATTAATTTTTCGGAAATTTTTGGACTGATCACATCCAAAACGAATGATTCTCATAAAGCTGCATTTCAATTAATAACGAGTATGTTTTTTGATTTTCAAGGGAACCATGCAATCAAGATGTCGAGTTTCACATGGATTGGATTCTTTATCCTCCTTAGCATATTAATATCACACATTGAAAAAAAAGAGACTGCGAAAAAACGAATCAAACTCCTTTTTTCAATTTTGCTATGTGGATTTATTCTTTACATCGGGTTAATATTTGTTTTGTATTGCATCATTTTTCCTGAATCAGAAGGGACCACTGGTGCATCATTTTTCCGATATCTTAATAGTTTTCTTTTGGGGTGGTTCATTTTTTCCATTACATTCCTGTTAACAAGAGTAGAACAAATTTATCCAAAAAATTTCTTCCTTATCCTTTTAACATCCTTTTCAATTTCGACTCTATTTGTTCCATATTATGAAGTTGCGAGATTTTTACCCATTCTCGCCAGCGCAGAAGCCAAATCAACAATAGATATGCGATTAGAATGCTCCGATTCGGTTCATTTTCCCGATTTTATGGATCCCCAAAAAGATAAAGTATTCATCATAAACATTCCTTCCAAAGCAGATTTCCAGTTGGTTGACCAATTTAATGCAACACCGATTCAAACCCAGAATTTTTTTACACGGGACATTATTGAAGTAAATAAGGAAACCGGTGAAGTTACACATATCGTTACTCCCAAAGATTTTGCAAATGTATTAATGTCTGAATACTCTTATGTCTATATTCACAAAATCGATGAAAAATATATTCATTACTACGAAAGGTTATTTAAGGACCCAGATTCAATTCAAAGTTATTCTCTTTATCGAGTTGTCAAAACAAAAGATGAAATTCTGCTTGAACACTTAGAAAACTGGCGTTAAAAAAAAGATTTCTGGTAAAAGCCTAAAGATTGAAAAGAATCAGCACATAATTAAATAATCGATAAATAATTAAGTGATCATCCTTGTGAAATTAAATTTCAAAAAAAACAAAACATTTGAAAATTTAGAAAAGGATAATCATACGCAATCTATTATGAGATCGGTTAAAGAGAATCGCTGCTTTGCCACACTTTAATTAGAGAAAGTCAATAATGAAAATATGAAAATGAAACTGTTCTTTCAAACAGGAACAAATCAAAAAAAGGGAGTGAAAATTTCTCTTTCAGGATCAAAATTATTATTTCCCGTCAACCTCTTTTTGTCAGTCCTGATCTTCCATTGAAAAACTTTTTCCTCAGATAGACAACAATGAAAAACAGCGTTGAGACCAAAACGATAGAAGCGCCGGAGCTGATATCGGCAAAGTAGCTGAGATACAAACCGAAGAATCCGGACAACGCGCCAAAAACAGCGGCAGTCAGCATGGTCTGCCACAGCTTTTTGGTCAGCATCAACGCTGTCGCAGCCGGCGTGATCAGCATGGCCGTGACCAGACTGGCGCCCACTGTATTAATGGAAATGGTGATCGTACAGGCGATCAGGACCAGCAGCATCGATCGAATCAAGCGAACATTCCATTTCAGTGTTTTTGCCATCACCGGATCAAAAGTAACCACCAGGAAGAAGCGATAAAAGAAGAACACTGCCAGGAGCACCAGTAAACCGACTCCGACGATAAACTGTAAATCCGCAACCGTCACGCCCAGCACATTGCCAAACAGGATATGCGTCAGATCGATAGCGTAGGTTTGAATCGTACTGATTAATGCCACTCCCAATGCCAGCGCAGCCGTAAAAAAAATGCCGATTGCTGTGTCCTCTTTAATTTCTTCCTCATCACTTAAGAAAGAGATTCCAAGCGCTACAATGACCGCCGCAACCAAAGCTCCAAAGGTCAGGGATCCGCCGGTCAGATAGGCAATTGCGACGCCGGGAAGCACCGCGTGAGAAAGCGCATCCCCCAGAAAAGCCATTGATTGAACCACAATATAACAACCCACAATGGAACATACGATACCCACCATGATCGCAGCGGCGAAACTGCGCAGCAGGAAATCATATTGGAATGGTTCAAAAAGCAGGTTCATTTCGGTTCCTCACACATAAACAGCCTTTTTGCCGAAGGCTTCCTGAAGGTTCTCAGGAGTCATCACTTCTTTAGTCAGACCATATGCTACGATGCGATGGTTGAGAATGAGCGTCCGTTCAAAATTTTCGTAGACAAGTCCCAGATCATGCGTGGCAACCAGTGTTGTCACTTTAAATTCTCGAAGCTGACGCAGGTTATCCAAAATCACCTGTTCCGTGGCAACATCGACTGCACTGAAAGGTTCATCCATCAACAGAATGTGCGGGTGCTGAGCCAGAGATCTCGCCAAAAAAACGCGTTGCTGCTGGCCGCCGGAACAATCTCTGATTTTACGATCTGCGAGTTCCGCAACGTCCATCCGCTGCATCGCAGAATCGACAATCTCCACATCTTTTTTGCCCGGTTTTCGATAAAAAGAGATTTTTCCGAATCGTCCCATCATGACTACTTCCCGAACTGTGATCGGATAATTCCAGTCAATCGCTTCTTTTTGCGGAATGTAGGAAACACAATCCTTATGATTGCCGCTCCGGCCGCCATGCACGGTCACTTCGCCCTGCATCAGTGGAATCAAACCCACAATCGTTTTAAACAAAGTGGATTTGCCAGCCCCATTCGGACCAATGACAGCGACCTCGTCTCCAGGAAAAAAATCGATTGTGATATTTTTTAGTACCAGTTCCCGATCATTTCGATAACCCAGACAGGCATTTTCAAGGTGAATCATCGGGGTTGAATGAAGATCATTATTCATATGCTGTATTGTAATTGATTTTCTCCGGACGTGCGGGTTTAGCCGCTGCGATTCCTATGAAAATAGAATTCAATTTTCATTATCGGATGTGCAATTTCTTTCATCTGCTGTTCGAATTATGAGATGAAATATATGTTGTTCTTATGGTTTTGCGCAGAGCGCAAAACCATAAGAACAACAAAGAAAATTTTTTTAAAATCGCTGTTCCAGCGTACGAAGCAAGCCAGCTATAGTATAATGTGGCCATGGATTTTATTACGGAAGTTGACTTATATTTACGTTCAAAAGCAACGTTAATGCTGGTACTTTCTCCTGAAGAAGAACGCATCATCGATGCGTTAAAAATGCTGTGCCAGAACACCGGACGATCCTGTATCGCATGGGACATCGCCGATGGATTTCAATCGATCAGCGGATCGGTTGCTCCCAAAGGCGGCCGCGATGCTCTGACCGTTCTGGAACAAATCGAAAAAGCGGATCCGCAGGAGCCCTGTCTTTTTATCCTCAAAGATTTTCACGAATTTTGGAACAATCCCAGCATCAAACGAAAATTACGAACACTGGCTGAGACACTGAAATATTCAAAAAAGTCGGTCATCATCACTGCTGCTGCCGCAGATGTCCCCGCGGAGTTGATCAATGAAAGCATCATTCTGGATTATCCGCTTCCCAATATCCGGCAGCTAGAGGATGTACTGGATAAATTGCAATTGACTCCCGGTGTTGAAATCCGACTCAGCCCTTCAGGGAAAGAGAAACTGCTGCAAGCCGCGTTGGGATTGACCGCTTCACAGGCTCAGCGTGTCTTTGCAAAATCAATTGTCAACCGGGGATTTTTGAGTGAGGCGGATATCGATTTTGTCAGTCAGGAAAAGAAGCAGATTATCCGTGAAATCGAAGCATTGGAATACACGGATTCCGATGAGACACCCGCAGATGTCGGAGGACTGGGAGAATTAAAACAGTGGCTCAACCTGCGCGAACAGGCATTTGGGCATGAAGCGGCCGCATATGGGCTGCCGGCGCCAAAAGGAGTTGCACTGATCGGAATACCAGGCACCGGAAAAAGCCTCACGGCGAAAATGATCAGCCGGCTGTGGCATTTACCGCTGCTACGCCTGGATGTTGGCGCGTTGTTCGGCAGTCTGGTCGGAGAATCCGAAGAGCGGGTTCGCCGGGCACTTTCCATTGTTGAAATCATCGCTCCCTGCATTCTCTGGATTGATGAACTGGAAAAGGCACTTTCCCATGGTGGTTTGGATGCCGGAACCAGCACCCGCGTGTTTGGATCCCTATTAACCTGGATGCAGGAAAAAACGGCTCCGGTTTTTGTTGTCGCGACAGCCAATGACATCACTGCATTGCCGCCGGAATTATTGCGGCGTGGACGTTTTGATGAGGTTTTTTTCCTCGACCTTCCGACAGAATCCGAGCGCAAAGAAATTTTCGAAGTCCACATTCTTAAACGAAGACGATTACCGGATGCATATGACCTGCAGCGGCTGGCTCAGGCATCCCGCGGCTATGTGGGATCAGAAATCGAACAGGCCGTAATTGACGCGATGTATATCGGTTTTAATGACAACCGCAGAGAATTTACCACAGAGGACATCCTGGCAGCGCTGCAAAAACAAGTCCCGATTTCAATTTCTCAGCGTGAAAATATTGAAAAACTGCGAGACTGGCTGCGGGAGGGACGGGCTCAATCCGCGTCGTTCCGGGATTCGTCGGTGGCAGAAAGCCAGTTTGTTCCCATTCAGATCGAAATTAAAACAACCTCCGGGTAAATGCTCATGTCCCATATTTCGATCGTTCAAACACGGCTCATGGACCGCGACATCCTGCTTGAAACACTGTCGCAGCTAGGTTATCTTGTGAATCAAGAAGAGAATCGGGAGATACGCAGTATGAATCGGACCATGAAAGTCGATTTTCTGGTAGAGATTCCCTTTTCAGCTCCGATTGGTTTTCGGAAAAGCAAAAACGGTTACAAAATTGTGGCGGACTGGTTTCTGGTTCAACAGGATCCGACCAAATTCAAACAACAGGTGCTGCAGCAATATGCTTATATCTCAGTCCTTAAAGCCCTTTCTGAGCAGGGTTTTCAAATTGCCCGGGAAGAAAAGGATGAAAAAAATCAGATTCATCTGATGCTGAGACGAATGAATGAACCATGAAGCAAAATCCGTATCTGAAACACCTGCTTGCTCTTCTAACCACCCCGGTCATACCGCAAAATTTTCCTTTGGAATTGCTGTACCAATCTGCCAGTACAGGTGCAATTTCAATTCTATCTGAAACAGTGGAAACATCTTCTCAGGAAGATAAACAGGAGATCATTCAAGTCTTAAGAACAGCAGTCAGAAATGCTGTTTCGAATGATTTGCAGACAAGAGCATTTGCTGTGCTGGTCCATTATTGCCAGAAGAAGGATTCCGATGCACTTCAGGCAGTTTTTGATCTGGCTGTTCAGGATCAGAACCCGTTGGCGCTCGAAGCGATGGAACGATACGATTTCCAGCTTCCTGCTCCGGAACAGAACAGTGTGAAATACTGGATGCTGCACAATCGCGAGGATTTGAAGAAAATCGATCCGGATTTACATTATCTGACCAGCTTTTTTCTCAGATCTTCTCCAGCCATCCAAAACAAGCTGCTGCTTGCAGGAAAAGGCTTCCAACCCAACTGGATTAAAATGGCCGCCTTTTTCCAATCGATATCCGAAGGAAAACCAGATACGAAGCTGATAATCGAAGCGTACAGATCCTTTTCGGATAACGAGAAACTGCTCTTTGTTGAAACGATTTCAACGTCATTTGCGGCCTATAGTTCATTCATCGCGGATCTTTTCCTTCGATATGGTGATCCGGTCAGTTATCAGGCTTGTATGAATGCTCAGCTTCGTCCGCAGGATATGGAACAACATGCTGTGTACTACTTCCTGACAGAGCAATGGGATTTTTACAACCAGTCCGATTTTGAGTACCGCAAGATCCGAAAAGCATTTATGGATTCGGATGAGCTTTTTAAACAAAGACTGATTTTGACCAGCCGTAAAACCGGTAATACCGCATGGCTCAGAGATTTTGATGCTTCCGTACAATTCGAAGCACAATCCAAAACGCTTTCCCTATCTCAATGGTTCGAATTACTCAAGACACTGCACGAAAGCAGAAGAAATCAAAAAATTTGGGACCTGCTTCCAATCGCGCCGTTCTGTTTCACATCGATGCTCTATAAGATGCTGGAATCCGCAGCTTTTATTCCATCGAATACCGAAGAGAAAGCTTTTTTTACTCAAATCGGGAATCTGCTGAAAATACTGCCGCAAACCATTCCGGTTCCGCTGGTTTATCGTTACTATTCACAAAAAAAGCATCCGATACAGCTTCGAGTGAGTCAGGAGTCTGACCACCTGGCAGCATCTTTTCTGAACGATGAAATCCAAATCTGGAATATCCGGGATCGGCGTATTCCGCCTGTCTCTCTAAGCGGCGGAAGCAGCAGTTTCAGATCAATGAGCTTCTCTCAGGATGGGTCCCATCTGCTTGCCGCCACTCGCGACAACAGTATTCAGATCTTTCAAATTCCGTCAGGCAAAATGATTAAGTCCATTCCTTCACACAAAAGACCGCTGATCGGATTGTTTGTCAATCAGGACAACAAACGGTTTTACACAGTAGATCAAGCCGGTTTTGGTACTATTTGGGGATTTCCGCATGGCACATTGATCCGCGAATTCAATTGCCAGACGCCTGATATTTTGCGAGCCTCATTCGATTCAGAGAACAGTCGATTGATCTTATTAAGTCATAACGGGAAATTAACCTATTTTGATCCGCAAAAAAGCCAGATCGTGTCGTCTTTTATAACAGCACCGGACAATGTCATCCTCGGACAGAATCATCAGAAAGGATTGGTAACCTGTGGATCCGGCAGCAATCGTATATCCTGCTGGAACCTGATGAGCCAAAAAACATTGATTGAAAGTACAGCACCCGAAATCGATGACCGGATTCTCTTAATTCTGGATATCCTGCCAGGAGAAATCTGTATCCTGGGAACCCAAACCGGCAACTGCAGCATCTTCAGTCTTTTCTCGGGGAATAAGATAGCGGAGATTCGCAGTCAGGAGAATTCCGGGACGATCACTGCGATGCAAACCGGCAGTAATTTTCACTCTTTCTTTCTGGCGAGCATGAACAGCGAAATCACGGAATGGGATTTGACACTTTTTCACTGGTATACAAGAACGTACTCCATCCTTGAAATGCCTTCCGAAAAAGAATTTGAGGCTTATACCAACCGCAATCCACTTCCTGCTATAAAGAATTCGTTATTACTCATGAAAACGATTATGGATTGGCGTCGCAGATTTGATATCGAGATAGAATTTATTGAATGAAGATGCGAAGAACAAAGCATCTGCCGGACAGGAATTGAACTGCGGATTCATTCAGTACAACTTCGATCCTGTTTCGGGTTATTTGACAGAAATTTTGGTTGCCGCCAGTCGGTAAATATCGAAATTTGTTTTCCTGTAATAAAGCTGGAGGGAACATGGCTGGAAAAATTGATTATAAAAAGGATGAAAAAGAATTTTATCTTCCTGCAAATCAACCGGGTTTGATCACCATTCCTGAAATGAAATTCTTCATGATTTCGGGCAAAGGTGATCCTAATACCAGTGAGTCCTTTTCGGAAGCGGTTCAGGCACTTTATTCATTGTCCTATACCATAAAAATGTCACCCAAATCTGGTAAGGCGCCAGAGCAGTACCAGGAATACACGGTTTATCCGCTGGAGGGCATCTGGGATTTGGAACAGGTCGATGAGAGCAGTGACTTTTCGAAATTGGATAAAAACCGATTTGTTTATACTTTAATGATTCGGCAGCCGGATTTTGTTACCGAGTCCTTTGCCAGGGAAATTCTCGAAATCGTCAAGAAGAAAAAGCCAAATCCGAAACTGGAAGAAACAAGATTTGAACCCTTCCAGGAAGGTTTATGCGTCCAGATGATGCACATGGGACCTTATGACAGTGAAGCCGGAAGTTTCCGACAGATGGAACAGTTTATTGCTGAACGGGGACTGGCAAGGATTTCTCACACCCATCGGGAAATCTATTTGTCGGATCCGCGAAAAACCGCACCCGAGAAAATGCGCACCGTATTACGTTGCCAAATTCAATAAAAATTTTGTACCGCTGCATCTGGCTGATAAACTGAGGTAATGTTAAATAAGAACCGATAAGACTGAAATTTTTTTGTGTATTCCAAGTCAAGAAATCAATTATGGATCAACATACTGAATAAAGAGAGAAGAGGTTCTTTGGCACATCGAGACAACTTTTCAGAACTTTCCATAACAGCCCAAATGAAATTTCTGCAGAAAACATTTTTAGAATCTGCTCAAAAACCGGTATACACCCAATCGGATGATGAGCATATTTGGAGTTTAATGGAGACTGCAAAAATTGCCGCAACGAATTTGGAAACCAAAGGGATCGTTGAAACCAGTCGCAGTTATACAATTTACAACCGGTGGATAAAGTTTCTCCATTGGGACAAACAATATCGGCTGCATATATTTTTCCTGCAAAAATTTCTTAAGGGTCTTAATGAAAACCACGGACTTTTTCAGCCATTATTTGACATACAGATTTACCCGTTCTCTGTTTTCCTGAAATACCAGGAATCAAGAAAACTGATTTCAATACAGATGCAGGAAACAGTCATTGGACTTGCGGATTCACAGATCAGAGATCTCGCACATGCAATTTCTTCGCATAAAAAGGATCATCTGAATCGAATCTGCAAGACCATTCAACAGCAGCCTCAAACGGAGAAAATTACCGATTTTTTTTATGAAAATCTGCCTGTCAAAAGCAACGTGGCTAAAACTGATGGCAAATTCTTCGATTTAGCTGAAATCTTTCACAAAATCAACAATGTTTTTTTCAACAATACCCTGCAGCAGCCGGTTATTAGGTGGTCTGCTCGACCTAATAAATGCAGAATGGGAACATACAATTATCAAACCGATACCATCATGATCAACAAGGCTTTGGATCAAAGAAATACCCCTGATTATGTGATTGAATTCGTCATGTACCATGAGATGCTGCACAAGGCATTGGGATACGATCAAAATGGGGACCGTCGGATCGCTCACACAACAAAATTTCGGAAACTGGAAAAAAAATTCCCGAATTATGAGAAAGCAGAAAGTTTTATCAATCGTTTAAGTTTGCCCCCTGGATAATTTTTTTTTATCAGAAATGCATCTTCCTTTCAATTTTTTCAGCAATGATCTCATTTTTTTAAGGTTTTCTGTTTCTGCGTATGTCCATTCCATCAAAATCCATACAAAGTCAGCATTTCAAAATATGGATTTGCGTTTCGAATAAAAAGAGAAAACTTGTTGTTATGTAATGTATGCGCAAAGCGCAAACATTACATAACAACAAATATTTCTTTCCATATTTTGAATCACTGATACAAAGTCCGAATAAATTTGTATTTCTGTGGTAAAGTTGAGCCGTTGAGGACTCTGAATGTTTCATTTCTTGTTTTCTGATAAAGAGTATTACCGAAAAATTTGGAATCTTGCGATTCCGTTGATTCTCCAAAACGCCATCAATGCCTCCATCAACCTGATTGACAGCCTGATGATCGGTTCATTGGGTGATGTTGCGCTTGGATCAGTCAATATCTGCAACCAATTCTATTTCTTCCTGTTCAATACCATCATTTTTGGCTTGGTTGGAGGCGGTGCCATTCTCAATGCCCAGTACTGGGGCGCAAAAGAAACGCAGAATATCCATCGCGTCATGGGAATCCAGTTGATCGGCTGCGCAATGGTTGGAATTACATTTTTTTCATTGACAGCAATCCTGCCGAAACAGATCCTTTCCCTTTATTCCAAAGATCCGGCAGTAATCCAAACCGGCGCAATGTATCTCTCAACCTTATCCATCAGTTACCTTCTGTTCCCAATCACCAATATGTATGCCAGCGCCCATCGTTGTACCGGTAACACCAGAGTGCCGATGTTCACCACAGGTATTTCCCTGATAACCAAGGTAATTATCAGTTGGATTTTGATTTTTGGTCATTTCGGTTTTCCGGTTATGGGAGTTAAAGGAGCTGCTATTGGAACGTTAATCGCCCGATCCGGCGAGTTTATTCTGCTTTTGTCGCTCACCTACTTAAAAAAATATCCTGTAGCAGCGACATTCAAGAATATGTTTGATTTCCAAAAAAGGATAACAACTGCCGCAATAAGAAATATTCTCCCCGTAATGATCAACGAAGGTATATGGGGGCTGGGTACGAATGTTTACTCTTCTATCTATGCGAATATCTCTACTGCCTCCATTGCTGCCGTCGGCGCAGTCAGTCCGATCGACAATCTTATGTTTACCATTTTTCTGGGAGTCGGAGATGCCTGCGGTATTATGACAGGCAATCTGCTGGGATCCAATGAGAAGGAAAAAGCTTATGATTACAGTAAACGGTCAATTTCATTGTCCTTTATGCTTGCAATTACGATCGGTTTCAGCGTTTTCCTAGCCCGAAAGAAGATCCTCAGCATCTATTCGCTGTCACCGGAAGCTACCGATTATGCATCTCATATTCTGGCAATCATGGCAGCCTGTCTGTGGGCACGAACAACATCCTATACATTGATTATCGGCGTTTTGCGTGCCGGAGGGGATGTCCGATTCTGTCTGATTGTGGATTCCGGTTGCTCCTGGTTTATCGGAATTCCAATTGCTTTTATATTGGCGAGAATTTTTCATCAGCCAATTTCGATCGTTTATTTTGGCGTTATGATGGAAGAAATCTTAAAAAGTGTGATCGTCTTTTCGAGGTTCGTCTCCAGAAAATGGATGAACAACCTCGTCATGGAAGATATTGTCTATCAGTAGGTTCGCTGAAATTCCTGAATATCTTTAAACAGCATATCTCTCCCGGAAAAATGAACTTTAACAGCCCATTCTTTAAATAAACGTTGATAACTTTTTGCAGTGCTTGTTTTCCAGTCCAGACCAAGTTTGTCCGCGTGGTCGCGGATCGTTTTCTCATCCGGCCCTTCGATTTCCAGATAATCGCCGATCGGAGTATGATCCACCATCAGCAGAACATCATCAAATCGAAAAACGCTGCGATATTTTTCATATATAAAATACACCTCGAAACCAAGCCTTTCGAGAATCTGTTGCATGTGTTTTTCATCAGAAACATGCGTTTCAATTTCCTCACGGTAAGCAATCCCATCTTGTGCCTTTTCTGCACATTTATAAGTCAATGTCGCAGTGCCATTTTCAGTTCGCAGGCGCAACACCCGATGAGTTGCAGACAATATCCGTTCTGCCGTGTCAAAACGGATATTCATCTCATGACTGTTCTTTTGTTCACAAATCAGACTTAACGCATCCAATCTGGCAATCCACTCAACTGCATCGTGAATCGGAAATTTCGCCTCAATTTCCCGGTATGAAGGATTCTTTTTTGAAAAGTCGTTCATTTCTTTCATTTTTTGCACTTTTTCTAATCAGTATAATTCTTTTTTCTTTTGTCGCATGTTCGTTTGATATTACCCGGCAATTCGAAATATGATAAAACCTTATGAGAAAAAAGAGAAAGATTGTTGTAGTGTTGTTTTTGCGCTCCGCGCAAAAACAACACTACAACGAATTATCCCTCTCATAATTCGAATTACTGATATTTTGTCACATATCTTGCTTTTTTTCTGAAAGAATGATATAAATGTACCTGTGGTTAAGGAGATTGTGTAACAGGACCGCTTTCCTCAATTATCAGGGGGAGTGGTTTTTTTATAAACAAAATCCACATCATCAGTTCGAAACGATTTGGCCTTAAAGCCATTTCGATATTTTGTAAGCTCGGTAATCCCGAGGGAAAGTTTTTTTAGGAGAGTTTCATAATGAGTGACACAGTAAAAGGTACAGTCAAGTGGTTCAATGAATCAAAAGGTTATGGTTTTCTTTCTCAGCCGGAAGGTGAAGATATTTTCGTTCACTATACCGCCATTCAGGGTAATGGTTTCCGCACTTTGAAAGAAGGCGCAGAGGTTGAATTTGTGATTGAACACGGTCCCAAAGGTCTTCAGGCCAGTAACGTCGTTCTTCTCTAATTTTAGAGAAAAAACCTTAGGGAAATGAAGTTATACAATTTCAAATCTGTACCAAGGTATTAAAAAAACGAAAGCGGTTGAAAATTTCAACCGCTTTTTATTTTTAAAAAGTGATACTTTAAGAAATAAATTCATTCAACAACGAATTCCATTCCTCAATGATCAGGGTTTCCGCCCTGCGCATTGGATCAATCCCGGCTTTCTGCAATTTTTCAGTCACATCTGTTATCCCAAGAGGAAAGTTCGCTGAGATTGAATTGCGCAGTGTTTTTCGTTTTTGTCCAAATCCAGCTTTTACCAACCTGAAAAACATGGAAATACGATCGGGTTCAATTCGAGGTTCTTTGTACAATCGGATTCGTACGACAGCCGAGTCGACATTGGGTTCCGGGAAAAACGATGTCGCAGGAATTATGAGCGGCATATCCGTTTCTCCATAAATCTGAACGCTCAGCGCCAATAAACTGAGCTTTCCGGGTCTTGCACATATTCTTTCAGCGACTTCTTTTTGAACTGTCAACACCATTTTCTCCGGTTTTATTGCTGACTCCAGCAAATGACGAATCACTGCAGAAGTGATGTAATACGGAATATTGGCGATTACAGAATATCGTTCCTGAAAGGCATCTGCCGGTTGAAAATCTAAAATATCACCCTGGATCAATGTAATATTTGGAAAGGGTGATAATAATTCTTGCAACGGCAAAATCAAATCCTTATCCAGTTCGACTGCAACTACCTTTTCAGCGCGCCGCGCGAGATGGCGGGTCAAACTTCCTAATCCGGGTCCAATCTCCAGCACTGCTGCATCAGCAGAAATTTCTGCAGCATCGATAATTTTTTCCAGGATTCCATCATCCGACAGGAAATTTTGTCCCAGGCCTTTATGAGGTTTAAGTCCATACTGTTTTAGAATTTTTTGTATTGAAAGCGTTTCTGATCCGTTCATTATAATATCCATCGAATTTCCGTTGGAACCGGAGTCAAAAAATATAATGTCGTATTCTCACTCCAGCCAACATAATCATGATCCGAATAGGCTAAATCAACCCAACGATTATCATTCGTAGGAGATTTCCCCACATCCCCAATTATTCCAGGTCCATATCCGGGTATATAAACCGGTTGACCGCCCAATGACAAATACCAGTCATAACTTACTGCGATAATACCTTTTTCCACCTTTGCACCAGAAGACGTTCCATTGAGACATGCATCTACTCCGCTTCTGCATGGCGAATAGGAAGTAGCCTTTACCGGAATAGAACGCCAATACTCAAATGTCCCGTCCGCAGTTGTGATCGTCTGAATCTGAATTTGTGTCCCATAGGTATGGACAGCTTTCACCGGTTCAACAAGGACAGTTTCCGGCTCTGTTACATCGGAAATGGCAATATCATCCTGATAGCGGGTTTTCTTCAGAATTCCTTTTAGTCCTTCATGTCCTTCCTGGATGACAGATACGGTATCAATTGGCCGGGTATCATCAGGTATCCATTCGATATCAAATGTCAAGGCGTAAGCGCTAAGCGACACATCTTCCCGCACATGAAAAACAGAAATTCGTCCATCCGCCGGAATCGGATTGTCTTCAGAAGGGATACTGTAGTCCAGACCTTGTAACGAAATACCAGCCCTGGCCAGCGCTTCACCAACTGTTTTACCACTTCCAGTGATTTGTGATTCCATGCCATTGGATGTGATGGTCAGTATCTTCGGTTCAGAAACTTGAATCGTCATGCCATTTTGAAATACGGTATTTCGGTCAGGAAATACCAAAGCTTCCTGCGAGAACCTTGCGTCAAACTGCTGTAGCGCCTCTCCAACCGTTGCAGCGCGTGTATAGATAATTTTTGGAGCATCTGATGAATCATGAATCAGTGTAAAAAAGTCCTGCGATACGATGGATAGTTGGACTTCGGGCTCTTTACTGATCAGTGAATCCGCCTGAATTTCCATCTGATTCCAGAGAATTTGATCTCCGGGAAATAATTTTATTCCCCCAGAGAGTAAAACGTTGCCAGCGATATGTTCGTAACTCAAAAAAGCAATTTGATTTCCATCTCTCATCAGGTCAATCATTGATGAATGATCAACGCGCAACAAATAATTTTCTGTCATCCAATAATTTAAACCCGGAAAGATCCTGTCGGCATTGGAGTAAGGAATTCCTGCCTCTTTTAGAATTGCGTCCGTTCGAATTTTTCGTGTCCTAATTTTCATCGGTACTCCGTCTACCAAAAGCTGAATTCTGCGCGGAGAATTTGTCAGGTAGAGCATACTCCCGGTAAAAATCAGACAGAAACCCAGTAATACAAACCAGATTCGTTTCTTCATAAAGGAATTTTACCGTTTTAACAGAGAATATGAATAAAAAAAAGACCCAAAACCGGGTCTTCAGTGCCGAGACACAGAATCGAACTGTGGACACTACAATTTTCAGTCGTATGCTCTACCAACTGAGCTATCTCGGCTAACCATCATTGATTAATGACGTCCCCTATTTTAGTCGGTTATTCCCAGCCTGTCAAGGAAAAAATGTTTTTAGGGAATTTACACCTGGCATTGTACACAGAACAAGTGAATCAAAAAACTCCGCCGACCGAGCGCCAGCAAGCTTCCAAATGAGAAGCACTGTCTTTTCCGCATTTTTTTGAGATTTTTTTGATTACTTCTTCCATTAATGGAATTCCGCCGATTATAAAAAAACGTTCTCCGATTTCTCGAGCCCGAGCATGGCGACAATTACGATCAAACAGGCCACCGGATCTTTCAGACAGATAATCCTCTTTCAATCCAATTTGGATTATTTCCTGGGTTAATGCTGCAACCTCTTTTTTATATTGAGATGGATAAGATCTATGAAAAAAACACATCGGATTACCCTTTCCACATTGATAAAAAAATTATAACATGTGGAATTTGGAACACCGATTCGAAATATGGGAAAAAATAAATGTTATTGTGTTGTTTATGCGCTTCGCGCAAAAACAACACAATAAAAAACAATTCTCCCTATATTTCGAATCGCCGGCAGCGCTTGAAGTAGTATAATTTTTATAAATAAACAACACGAAAATCATCGATAATCAATCGTATTGATTCAATATTGTGGTTATTTCTGTAAATTACACGAATTTCCCGGAAGACATATCTTCTGATAGTGTCCTACCGGATACTGTAAGAAAAATACAATTGCAACGGTTGGAAAATATTAAAAATTGAATATGGAGGAACGAATGAAGAAGTCTAACCTCGCGAAACTGGTCATGACCTTTTTCATGCTGTGTCTGTTCACGATTCCGGTTCGGGCTGCTGATGTAGAAACCGAAATTTCTTCTGCATCCTACTATATTACTGGTTTGGATGGTAAGGTCACGCTGGAAATTTCGAATCCCAATCCGGATCCGGTTTTGTTATCACTTCCGGAAACTCTGACATTGAATCCATCAGGTCCAGTTCCAGTTAACTGGGATTATTCAGAAATAGGATCACCCTATAACCTGCCGGCTTGGGGATCTCCTCCGGATATTCCCTATATCCATGGTTCTTTTGAAGTCGATGAGTTAATAGCTGCTGACAATGCATCGCTAGGCATTTCGCTCCTGGTAAACGCTGTCGATGTCACTGGTACAGCTTATCGAACGGGAGAGTTTGCGGCGATAGGAGATGACGGCCGCTATGTATATGGTACTTTTCCGCAATGTCTGGCAAAAGCTGAATTTTATTTTGTTTACTACAATGATGGTGAATCTTTTATCGACTTTTCGCAAGCCGGAATTCGAATCAATGATACATATGATGCTGTTGCGATTGGACCAATCCATTATTCTGAAATTGACCTGACTGACCTGGCAAACGACGAGACGTTTTCCGCTGCATTAACGGATGCGGAATGGATACAAGTCCCTGCTGATGGATTTGAAAGCGACACACCTGGCTGCTACCTGTTCCGAATCATTGCATCCGATTTCAGCCAATTTGCCGGAAACCAACCGGATCCGGAAATTGACCTGTCATTTGTATTAGGAACAACGCCCATTCTGATTGAGGGACAGCTTCATTATGATGCATCCAACACAGAGAACTGTCAATTGGGAACCATACGCTACGCCGTGTATGATTACATCACAGGCCAGGATGGAGTTCTTCAGTTGGAACTCTATAATTACGGTACAGAAACGCTGTCAATCGATCTGCCATCCATTTTGAATTATGACAGCGGATATGCAAAACAGGCTCAGATCACATGGACAGCTCCTGCTTCTCCTGTTTCACTCGATTCAGGAGAAAGAATCGTCGCTTATGGCTCCTATTCGGTCGATGAAACCTCTGCAGCCAATGACGCTCTTCCAATTTCACTTCTAATTAATAATCTTCCAGTTGAAGGCACTGCAGTCGCAGCAGGGTATATTTCCAGCGACACACAATGTTTGAATGCTTCAGTCGGAAGTACGGATATTTCCCTGCAATTTTCAATAACCAATCATTATAACCAGGGACAGGTTCTGGTCGAATTGCCGGCCACAATCCAGATTCTCAACCAGACCGGAACTTATCCATCTTTTACTTATACAGGTTGTACCGATGGAGAAATTTCAGACTGCCTTTCAAGAATTCAAAATTGCGGCAATTATCAGTGCATGTTGATCGCCCAGGATGAAACAGTTGAATTGACAGCGACAGCGACTGCATCTGCCCCGCTGACTGCGGATCAGATGCAGGTGAAAACATCCTTTCGATATACTTCAGACAATGAGCTCACTGCTGCTTCACCGACTATGAGTTTGGGATGGATATCGGATGCATGCGATTCCACAGCAGATTTGGAACTGACTGCCGACAACAGCGAATATGACACCTGTGACACGGATGACGGAATCGTCCACGTCAATTATTCGTTGACTAACAACGGAACAGGATCGATCATGATCGACCTGACAGAAGTCTACTATTACAAAGAATCTGCGACTTTTACCTATGGTGAGGAAGTAACGAGTCTCACTTGTTCACTTTCGAATTCAAATCTTTGCAATCCGGAATCTGTTTTGATTCCGGCAGGAGCATCTGTCACAGTTACATCAGAATTGGATACCGGATCGCGAATTCTCTCTGAGACTTTTGCATTTGCAGGCAGATCTTCCACCGATCCGAATTTTTCCATTCCGACACTCACAGCAACGCAAAGTCATAACTACTGTGATGCTGCATTAAATTTCAGTGCGATTTCAGGAACCTATCAATTTCAGGGAACCAATGCGACGATTTCCTTAACCATCCTCAATAAGGGGGAATCAGATGCATGGTTTGTCCCAACCAATATTTTGTTCCACGAGACTTCTGCTGCATACACAGGGCAGGTATCCATTGGTTCATCCGCAAAAGCAGTTACGGCGCTGGTTCAAGGTCAGCGATATCAGTTGAATCCTGGTGAACAAGGGGTAATTACTGCAACGCTTCTAACCGCAGAAGCATTAAACAACGGGCAGTTATCCTGGATCTTTCTTACTGGAACCGGTTCTCAAAATGTAACCGGCACACTGAAAACTAATACACCTGGACAAAATGGAGATTTTTTGCCGGACACTTACTGGAATCGATACGGCAGAAAACCAGAAGCATTACCTGGAACAGGATTCCCTTCAGGAAAACGTACAGTATTGCCCGCACAACCGGCTGCGCTTGCTTATCGTAATCTGAGTGGGTTTTCTATCGAAATTCCAGTCATCGACAGCTATGCTGAATTGGTCGTTGTTCCACAGGATGATGAAACAAAATTCTCAGTGGAGTGGCTGGGAGACCGCGCCGGACTCCTTGATGGAACGGCTCTGCCCGGTGAAGGCACATCGGTGATCGCAGGTCATAATCACGTTGATCTAGGAAATGCCGGACCTTTTGCTTTTCTACTGAACTTACAGGAAAATGACCGTATCTTTGTTCACACAGCAGAAGGTCAAATTCTCGGATACAGCGTTTATGCCAATAACCTTGTGAAACCGGATGATGTCGATGCCGTATATCAGAATACAATCCCCGGTTCTCTTGTACTGATCACCTGTGAACAGGAGCTGCAGGAAGGCGGGTATCAATACAGAAGAATTGTGTACGCACAACCCATTTCATAATTATGGCTTAAAAGTACTGTTAATTTTTTCCGATTTCTGATTTGGATTTAGGCCGACAAGCAAAGTTTTTCTTTCGTGTCAAGAGAAACGATGTTTGCCGGTCGTTTTTTTGAAGGAAAAAACAGTAAGAAAATTTAATAAACTTAATCAACAGGATAAAAAGCGCTGTCAGAACAGAAGACCCAACTCGCGAAGCGCATGAAGGATCCCATCTTGATCAGCATCTAATGTGACAAAGTCAGCAACAGCCTTTACTTTTTCAGTTGCATTCCCCATCGCGATACCGGTTCCAACATGTTTAAGCATATCGATATCATTTCCACCATCACCGAATGCAGCAGTTTCTTGCCGATCGAGGTGATATGCTTCCAGCATTTTATCAATACCGACTGGTTTACCGCCATCTGCAGAAATCACATCCACATAATTTGGAAACCAGCGCAGGAATTTGCATGCAGGGAGGAAATTTTTCAGCCGAAATTCTTCAGATTCCTGAACAAAGATGTTTAATTGATATACTTTATGTGTCTCAATGCGTCTGACATCATCGACCGGATCCATTTTTTGGGTTTGACCGATCGTCTGATACAAATTTATGATCCGATCATTGATAAAATTGTTGTAACTGTAATCCAGCTCCATAAAAGTACAGCCGATTTGTTCCTTTTCAAGAAAAGGGGTTAATGAACGGAGGTCTTCCTTTGGAATCCAGCTTTCATAGACCAATCCCCTGCTGTTATAACAATATTGACCATTCATCGTAATGAAGCCATCGAATTCAAAATCCATCATTTCCTGTACGTATTGGATATTTTTCGGAGGCCGTCCGGACGCCAGAAAAAGCAAGACACCTTTTTGATGCAAAGTCAGCAAAGCTTTTTTTGCAGATTCCGGTATTTTCTGCGTTTTAAAGCTGATTAACGTTCCATCAATATCAAAAAAAATAGCTTTTATCATTCAAAAAATCACCTATCTCTTCGTACAGAAGTCCCCGATTCATGGATTGAGAATTCATTATAACCACTCTGTCATCGAACCGCAACGAGGGAATCTCACAATTCGAAATATGGATATGCTTTTCAAATATAGAGAGAAAATCTTGTAGTTGTGTTGTTTTTGCGCTTCGCGCAAAAACAACACAACTACAAGATTTCTTTTTTTCTCAAAAGGCTTTTTCACGTTCAAATTTCCTATTACTGTTGATTCAGATCCTTTCTGTAACAGGATCGATTTCTGAAGTAAAATTCATATTTCCAAAGCAGGAGAAATTAATTTCTCGGAATGAAATCCTGATTGATAGTATGATGATAAAAAAGGAGAAACTAAGATGACGCAAAAGAAAATTATTTCCACCAACAAAGCTCCCAAAGCGCTGGGGCCATATTCTGCAGGTGTTGTCGCAGGAAATCTTATTTTTACAGCAGGGCAATTGGGAATTTACCCGGAAACCGGTGAACCGGCTTCCGATGAAATAAAAGGACAAACCCGTCAATCGCTTTTGAACATTTCAGCAATTTTAGAAGCAGCTGGCACAGAATTAAAAAATGTAGTAAAAACTACTGTTTTTTTGCGTGACATGAACGACTTTGCTGCCATGAATGAAGTATATGCTGAATTTTTTACTTCAGATTGCCCGGCACGATCAGCAGTTCAGGTAGCCAAACTTCCCAAAGGGTTGGCTGTCGAAATTGAAGCGATTGCTCTGATTCCATAAGTATATGGTAATTGGCTCGATTATCGTTCCTTTTTACAATGAAGAAAAAACGATCGAATTATTGTTGGATGCCGTGTATGGTCAGACTTATCCCGCATCAAAAATGGAGATCGTCCTGGCTAACGGAAATTCCAATGATCGCTCTGTTGAAAAAATTCTAGAATGGCAAAAAGGACATCCCGATCTGCAGATTCAAATCATCGATAATCCTAAACGAATAATCCCGGCCGGATTGAATCTTGCGATTCAGCATGCAGCGGGTGAATTTATTATTCGTCTGGATGCTCATTGTATTCCTGCAGAAAATTATGTGGAACTTTCCATCGATGCACTGCTTGCAGAAAAAGGAACCAACGTGGGTGGACGCTGGGACATTCAACCCGGCAGCAAGAGGGGAATTGCCCGCGCCATTGCAAAAGCTGCCAGTTCCCCGTTTGGTGTCGGTGATGCGAAGTATCGTTACAGTGAACAAGCATCTTATGTGGATACGGTTCCTTTTGGAGCTTACCGCAAAGCCACACTCCTGGATCTGGGAGGATTTGACGAATCGCTCCTGACGAATGAAGATTATGATCTGAACGTGCGTATCCGGAGAAATGGCGGAAAAATCTGGTTTGATCCCAAAATACGCTGCACGTATTTTGCACGATCCTCGTTGTTGGATCTGGCAAAACAATATTGGCGTTACGGTTTCTGGAAAATGAGGATGTTACAGAAGGATCCGAAAAGTTTACGCTTGCGTCAGATGATACCGCCGTTGTTCGTGTTGAGTATCCCGCTCCTTCTGATCGGGCAGCTGATCCATCCATTTTTCGCAACTGTGATATCATTGGAAATAATTGCGTATATCATGGGATTGGTATTTATCGCGATTCGATCTGCCGGAGATCATGACGATCTTGCCCTGTTTTGGGGAATGCCGGCTGCGATCCTGGTCATGCATTTCTGCTGGGGCAGTGGATTCCTTTGGAGCTTAATGTCACTCGGCAGAAAACGGCAATCCTGAACAAAAGGCTGGTTTTGGTTGATATTGAAAATCAAAACGATGACTCTTAATAAAAATTGTATTGACGCGAAATGTAAGGTCATTCGTTTTTCATTACAATCGACTCAAATATTAAAGAAACGAAACTGATTAATAAGAAAAAAAATGGCTGAATATAATTTTCGAAGCCCCATACAATCACGCTTCAATTTACGAGAACGGAAAATTATCCTTTTTTTTGGAGATTTCCTTGTAACCATCATTGCTTTACTGATCGCATTGATCACATGGGCACATGGTGATGATTGGCTTGGTTTATCACCACAATTTTTTGCAGAACGCCCGGAAAACTGGTTTTATATTCTGCCATTTATCTGGCTCCTTTTCATGGCTCCCTTATATGATTCCAAACGATCCGGATCCATATCCTATACACTCAGTTTTATTTTTATTGCCAGTTTACTCGCATTCGGATCTTATCTGATTCTCTTTTTTGTTTCACCCCCTAAAGCTCTTCCCCGCCGCGGTGTCGCTGTCTTTCTAATTTTTGCACCAATCCTCTCCATACTGTGGAGACTCCTATATATCCGCATTTTTACCTTACCGGAAAGTCTGTTGAATACGCTGATTGTTGGAGCAGGGAAAGCCGGTTCCAGAATTGCTGAAATTATTAATACTACAAAGCCTACTCCATTTAAAGTAATCGGATTTTTAGATGATGATCCGGGAAAAATTGGACAAACCATTGCTTCTTATCCGGTTTTAGGCGACTCAAATTCCTTTTTTGAAATTGTAGAAAAACATCAGATCACCCAGGTAATCATGGCGATCAGCAACCGTATGAATCCATATCTATTTGAATCACTGACCATGGCCGAAGAAAAAGGGCTGATTGTCACCACTATGCCAACCGTGTATGAAGAAATCTTAAAACGATTGCCTGTTTATCTGCTGGGCACTGACTGGATGGTACGCAGTTTTTACGACCAGGCACATTCCAGCGCATTGCAGGAACTTTCGAAACGGTTGTTGGATATCATATTTGGTTTTTTGGGGACAATTTTCTTCATCATTCTCTTCCCGTTAGTCTCTTTGTTGATCCTGATCGATTCCGGCAGACCAATTTTCTACACACAGGAACGCCTGGGTTTGCGCGGGACACCTTTTCGAATCCTGAAATTTAGAACTATGATTCAAAATGCTGAAGCAGATGGAATCGCAAGGCCTGCATCCGCTCATGATAAACGAATAACACGTATCGGAAA
The DNA here is from genome assembly GCA_026645735.1 of Flexilinea sp. GTDB lineage: Bacteria > Chloroflexota > Anaerolineae > Anaerolineales > Anaerolineaceae > Flexilinea. The sequence continues at coordinate 24,738 of JAPKMT010000020.1, read as the reverse complement.
GCTTTTACGGAAAAGCCATTTGGACGAAACACCGCAATTTATTAATGTGCTGCGTGGTGATTTAAGCCTGGTCGGTCCTCGTGCTGAACGTCCGGACATTATTATTGATTTGCAGAAAGAAATTCCTTTCTACCGTGGGAGACTGCTTGTGCGTCCTGGAATCACCGGGTGGGCTCAGATAAATTACGGATATGCTTCCGGAGCCGAGCAAAACGCAACCAAACTGGAATATGATCTATATTACATTAAACACCGGAATCTGTTTCTGGATTTTTCAATTCTCTTAAGGACATTCAGTACGATTTTTGGATTGAAAGGAAGATAAAATTTATTTATGTCGCTCCATTTAAGGAAAAATCTGCGAAATCGTTATATCTTCCTGATTGATGTTATGTTCATCATAATTTGTGTTTTTGGAAGCTACTTCCTGCGATTTGAACTTGGATCAACATTCCAGAAATATATGCCCTCCACATTGTGGATGGTTGCAGTATCAGTTTTAATTAAACCGGTAGTTTATTTCCTTTTCGGGATGTATCGCCGCTTATGGAATTATGCAAGCATTAACGAGTTAAAAGGAATCATCATTTCTGTAACTTGCGCATCTGCTGTGGTTTCAACAGTGTTGATTATTCTGGCAGCATTTAAAGTATTTGTCGGATTTCCAAGACTTGTACTGATCATTGACTGGATGTTGTCGCTGATCGCGGTAGGCGGCGTCCGTTTTTCTCTGCGGTATCTGGCTGAAATGGAAAACATTACTGGCTCAAAAGTGCGTAGTAATGTTAAAAGAGCTTTTATCATCGGAGCAGGTGATGCAGGCGCTTTAGTTTGCCGCGAAATCCAAAAAAATCCCCAATTAAATGTGAATCCGGTTGGATTCATCGATGATAATCCGAAAAAACTGAACCAGGAAATCTATGGAGTCCGAGTTCTTGGAAATCTAACCGACTTGAGCCGTCAAATCGACCGCCATCATGTAACAATCTGTTTCTTTGCCATCCCGAGCGCTCCCGGTCGAGCAGTCCGTCTGGCTTCGGATGCCTGCAGAGAAAAAGGGATTCCGTTTCAGACTATGCCAGGAATCTATGAGTTATTGGGCGGAAAAATTTCCTTCAGTAAACTGCGTGAAGTTGAAATTACCGATTTACTGCGGCGTGATCCTGTTAAACTGAATCAGGATAATATCGGATCGATTTTAACCGGGAAAACCGTCCTCGTAAGCGGTGCCGGTGGTTCAATCGGCAGAGAATTATGCCGCCAAATTGCACGCTGGAATCCGGTACAGATCATCATTCTCGGTCATGGTGAAAACAGCATTTTTGAAACATTATTTGAGATGCGGGAAAACTATCCCGATTTACCGATTTCTCCGGAGATTGCCGATATACGCAATCTGACCAGGCTGGAAGAAATCTTTGAACAACGAAAACCAAATATTGTTTTTCATGCAGCCGCTCACAAACACGTTCCGCTGATGGAAGTCAATGCTGAAGAGGCCGTAACCAACAACATCCAGGGAACTTGGAACATGGCAGTCACCGCCAGCAAATATCATGCAGAACGATTTGTGATGATATCAACAGACAAGGCGGTGCGGCCGGTAAACATCATGGGAGCTTCCAAACGGCTTGCGGAAAATGCTGTTTTAAACGAATCCAAAAAATCAGAGACAAAGTTTACGGTCGTCCGGTTTGGAAATGTTTTAGGCAGCCGTGGCAGTGTAGTTCCCATCTTCAAAAATCAAATCAAAAAAGGCGGTCCTGTTACCATCACGCATCCGGAAATGCAGCGTTATTTCATGACGATCCCGGAAGCGGTCTATCTGGTACTGGAAGCGGCCGGACTTGGCTCTAATGACGAAACATTCGTCTTAAACATGGGAAAACAAATTCGGATTCTCGATCTGGCGGAAGATTTAATTCGACTCTCCGGATTGGAACCAGGACGTGATATTGAAATAAAATTTACTGGAATACGCGCAGGAGAAAAGTTAAGCGAAGATCTTTGGAATGAAGGACAATCACTGGAACCGACCATTCATCCGGACATTTTCAAATTAAACAGAGACGATCTCCTGAGTGACATTGAACTTACTGAAGTAATCAAGAAATTGGCTGCTTTCGCAAAAGAAGGGAAAGATAACGAAATCCGGCAATACCTCAATGAAGTAATTCCGGATGCAAATCTGATCAGCATGCAGACAACCGACATGTTCACTGTTTAAATCACTTCAATCTGACTTATGACACAGATAAATGCTCAGCAATGGCAGGCTATGCTTGCAAAAAATCCGGATGCGTCGATTTTACAGACTGCCGAATGGGGAAAATTAAAATCCGCTTTTGGATGGGAACCGGTTTTTGTCGCAAACGAAAATGCGGGAGCCTTGATCCTTTTCCGAAAGCTGCCACATCATATTCCATGGTTTACCATCGCCTATATTCCGCGCGGCCCCGTTGCGTTCTCAAAAGAAAGACCGGATTATAAGTGCCTTTGGCAGGAAATCCATCAGATATGCGGTAAACGGCATGCCATTTTCTTGCGGGTAGAACCGGATGAATGGCAAAATACTCCTGAAGCCGAAACGTTGCTGAAAAGTATGGACGGATTTCAACCCGGTTTTGCGACCATACAACCTCCCAGTACAATGGTCATTCCCCTGACAGGTACGGAAGAAGAATGGCTCAGCCGCATGAATCAAAAAACGCGTTACAACATCCGTCTTTCTCAAAAGAAAGATCTTTTGGTCGGAGAATCGGATCAGATTGCTGCTTTTTCGCGCCTTATGGAACAAACCGGAGACCGGGATGATTTTGGCGTTCACACTCCGACTTACTATCAAAAATGTTATGACATTTTTAAACCCGAAGGGACAGTGCACCTTTTGATGGCATCCTTCGATGGGAAACTGCTCTCCGCATTGATGCTTTTTATCCGCGGGAAGCGCGGTTATTATTTATATGGAGCTTCTTCCAGTGAGGAACGCAACCGGATGCCGAACCATCTGCTGCAGTGGACTGCCATGAAAATTTGCGCAGAACATGGCTGTACGGAGTATGATCTGTGGGGAATACCAGACGAAAACGAGGAAACGCTTGAATCGCAATTTCAGAATCGACAGGACGGACTCTGGCGTGTTTATCGTTTTAAACGCGGATTCGGCGGAGAAATCCGGCGTACAATCGGAACACTGGATTTTGCTTACATGCCTCTGTTCTATCGAGTAATCGCTGCGGCTGCCAAAAGGGAAAAACATCCATGAAAGACATCTCCTGGAACCAATTAATTGCTGAGCTGCCGGGCGCTTCCATTCTGCAAACTTCCGAATGGGCAGAAATTAAAAGCAACGTCGGCTGGAAACCTTCGTTCCAGCAATGGAAAAATAAAGTTGGAAATATCGAAGCTGCAGCAATGATCCTGGAAAAGCCGCTGGGATTGGGCAGATCATTCTGGTATATTCCGCGTGGGCCGCTGCTGGACTGGAATAATCTGGCACTGCGTGACCGGGTCATCAAGGATATTCTCCGAAAAGCAAAAGAAGAGCATGCCATTTTTATTAAGATCGATCCGGATGTACCTGTTGGTTTTGGTATACCGGAATCGGACACGTACCAGCCAATTTATGCCGGCAACGCATTATCGGGGATGTATAAAAAGGAAGGATGGTATTTTTCCAATCAACAAATCCAATTTGCAAACAGCGTCTGGATTGATCTGCAACAGTCTGAAGAAGATTTGCTGGCTGCAATGAAACAACGCACCCGATACAAAGTCCGGTTGGCAGAGAAAAAAGGAGTGACTGTTCGCATCGGAACTCCTTCGGATTTTGAAGAAATTTTTTCCATGTATGCGGAAACTTCAGATCGCGATCATTTTATTATCCGTGAAAAGAGCTATTATCTGGATGTATGGAACCGATTTTTCGAATCCGGAGTTTTGAAACCATTGATCGCGGAAGTGGAAGGAAAAGCGGTTGCAGGATTGATGCTTTTTATCTATGCGCAAAAAGCATGGTATATTTATGGGATGTCGCGCGATCTCCATCGTGAAAAAATGCCTAATTATCTGCTTCAGTGGGAAGCGATCAAGACTGCGAAAAAAGCCGGAGCTGCAATCTACGATCTATGGGGCGCTCCTGACCATTTTGATGAGAACGACCGTATGTGGGGTGTGTATCAATTTAAAAAAGGGCTGGGAGGATACGAAGTCATCACTCCAGGCGCCTGGGATTATCCGATTAACAAGCCTGTTTATCAATTATTTATCAAGACATTGCCAAAATTTTTAGAATTCCTTAAGAAGAAAAATCGAAATCCTTCTGCAAACTGATTCTTCCAGATTTTTCCAGCTCTTCAGATAATTTTCAACAATAAAAATTATGAGGAGGATGGTTCGCGTTCATTCCACTTTCCACATGATATAATCCCAATCATGAGTTTTTTCAACCGCTTCAAATTGAATCTGGATATTACAGCAGGAATCGGAACTGCTTTTCTGCTGGCTTTAGGCGGTGCTGTACTGGCATTTCTGCTGGGGGTAAATGCCATCAGAAAAGGAAATCGCATTGTCTACTTCCGAAAACGACAGGCGATGGTCTCAAGAGGATGGCGCCTGATTTTAGTTTCCATGCTGCTTGCCGGAGCCGCTTTTATCCTTAATAACTTTGGAGAATCGGCAATCTACAGTATTTTTCCACCTTCTCCCACAATTACAAATACGCCGACAGTTACGCTAACCTCGACAATTACTTTATCACCGACAGTATCAACGACACCAACGATTACCAATACACCATCCATCACGGAAACACCCGCATTCCCGGAAATTTTAAAACCACTGAGCACTTCTGAAACATCGCCTGGCGAGGCTCTGATTTTCAGTCCAATCCAATTCACGCGTGAATTGGGTGAAGATGGAATGCCTGTGGAAACGCTGGAAAGTTTTGAAAATCCGATTCGTCAGATCATCGGGTTCTTCAGTTTTGACCAGATGATTCCCGGAGGACAGTTCTTTTTCATCTGGTATCGTGTGGATGATTGGATGGTGGTTTGCACTTCTGCTACGACAGAAGGAATCAGTACAGGGGGATATGCATCAGCAATCTGTGCGCCGGAAGATACGGACATTTGGCTGCCAGGTGAATATGAACTCCAAATCTTTGCCGGAAATCAATGGTACACTTCCGGTCGTTTTCAAATCAGCGGGATGCCGTTGACCAAAACACCAACCATTACACCAACGTTTACGATCAGTCCATCTCCGACAAAAACCTATACACAGACTGCCTCTGCAACCTTCACGGCGACGGCTACTGCAACAGCTACAGTCACCAGAACCCCGACTGTCACCCGTACACCGACCATTACACGGACACCGAGTCTGACCTGGACTCCATCCAGAACTGTTTCTCCAACCAATACACGAACATCCACACTGACATTGACCCCATCGAAAACGCCCACACAAACCTATACAATTACAATGACGCCGACAAAAACTGCCACCCGGACGCTGCGGCCGACAGATACACGCATACCGACAATCACCTTAACCAACACGGCTACAATATGGCCGACAAAAACCTTGCGCCCAACGGACACATCGCGCCCGACATTGACGAATGAACCATGAAAACGATCAGAATTGATTGTCATCTGCACACAGAATATTCTCCAGACTCCATTTCTCCAATTGAAGACCTGATCGATCAAGCACGAAAAATTGGACTCGGCAAGCTGATCATCACCGACCATAACACCATAGCAGGCGCTGTGATCCTGCAGAAACGATATCCGGATTTTGTGATTGTCGGGGAAGAAATTCAAACAACGTGCGGAGAAATTTTGGCGTACTTTGTTAAGGAGGAAATCCCGCCTTATCTGGAGCCGGAAGAGGCATTTCAACGATTAAAAGCCCAAAATGCACTTATCTCCCTTTCTCATCCTTATGCTTTTTCGCGAATGGGGTGGTCAGAAGCGGAAATGTTGCGATATCAGCCCTATTTGGATGCTATTGAAACAGCCAACGGAAGAAATACATCCAAAATGAATCAAAAAGCGGCTGATTTCGCAAATGCACTTGGCCTGGCAGTGACTGCCGGATCAGACGGACATGCCGTGCATGAGTTAGGGAAAATGGGATTGGAACTGCCGGATTTCCATACTGCAGACGAAATGCGGCTGGCAATCCGTGAAGCAATCGTCTTCGGTGTAGAATCTTCACTGCTGGTACGATATTATTCCCGTAAAGCCGTCCTTTTGAAAAAATTACACCTCAAATGATATGATCATCAGTGCCAGCAGAAACATAAGAGGCCGTCCTAAAATAAAGACAGCCTCTTCAGTATGAAATTTTATAATTTTCAACAATCGCCAACAATTTGAACATGAATCGTGCGCTCCCGCGCACGAACCTGATCAAAATCTGCGAAATAAATTACGCCGAATTCTCCCAACACCAATTCGCCATTGATCAGCGGAATTGATTGAGAACGCCCCATGATAACCGAACGCAGATGGGCATCGGTATTTAATGACCAACAGGGTTCTTCGTTGCGACTCCTGGCTGCTTCAATATGCTTGGGACCGGGATGGTGGTATTGATTTTCTGTGTGACATCGCGGTACGATTTTCTCCAGTACATCCACTAAATCTTCCATCAGATAATCAGTACCGTAGTAATTCAAATCATCGGAAGCTTCCTGAATGAGAACTGAACAGGTCGTATGCTGTGAATATACCAGCACAATACCATCTCGAATATTCGATTTCTTCACACATGCTTTGACTTGCTCTGTAACATTATCAAAAGTCGGCCGTGTATCGGATTTAACTGAAAAACTGTCATGAAAGACTGACATCTTTTGTTTCTCCTTTTATACAATGACAACTTCAACTCCCATGGCTCGAATTACGCTTACAATTTCTTCAGGAGCCTCATTGTCAGTAATAATCAAATCAAAATTATTAATTGGTTTTACGGGGACAAAACCAACATGAGTAAATTTACTGCTATCAATAACCAGGACCTTTTTGCGCGCACGTTCCGCCATACAACGATCCACTTCTGCCATAAGAATATGTGCTGTAGTGACCCCCTTTTCAACAGAAATACCGTCAGCGCCAAGAAAAACATAATCAGCAGTTAACTCATTTAGCTGTTGCAGCGTTTGAGGACCGACAGTAGCCTGATGTTCCGGAATATAAATACCGCCAAGCAGAATTAAGTTGGCTGTATTAAATCCGGAGAATTCTTGTGCAATAGGGAGAGAATTGGTCATGATGGTTACAGATCCAACTTGTTTAAGAGAATAGGGAAGATGCCTGATAATTTGAATCGTAGTCGTACCGGAATCCATGATTGCTATATCGCCCTCTTTGATCATGGAAGCAGCAAATTTCCCAATGCGCTGCTTAGCAAAGAGGTTGAGGTTCATTTTTTCTGAAAAAATCTGATTTCTTTTATCACGCAGATACGGCACAGCGCCCCTTCTTACTCGTTTCAAGACTCCTTGTTCTTCCAGCAATGTAAGATCACGGCGAATCGATGTTTCGGTAATTTGGTACTTATTCACCAAATCCACCAAGATCACTTCCCCTTTTTCCATCGCTTGTTGTGCGATTTCTTCTCTGCGCTTGGCTGCACTAATTTCTGTCATTTTCAGCTCCAGTTACTTATTTCTACGAAATTTTACAAGCAATCCGAATAAAGTGCAAACATTGAATCTGCAAAACATGTTTATCATTTAAGTTACTGAATGATTATTGCTTCAGATTGCGGAAATACGCTCCCAACGTGTCATCCAGCAAACAATAATTGGCATACTCCCTGTTGTATATTTCCACATCTTGGTCCGGGAGAATTTTTGAACGGATGTGAACGAACTTTTCGCAGCCTTCTGAGACATCTTTATAGATTCCAGTCGCTAAACCTACTAAAATAGCATCTCCAATAAGTCCTGTATCTTCAGTTTGCAGAGTAACTACCGGAAGATTACATACATTTGCCTTGATCTGATTCCATAGAGGACTCTTGGCTCCACCACCTGTAGCTCTTACCTCGCTAAATTCCGCACCATTTTGAATCATGACTTCCAGATTTCTGCGCAACAGATATGCTACTGATTCCAAGATAGCTCGTATAAAATGTGACTTTGTATGATGTAACGTAAAACCGGTAAATGAACCGCGTGCGGAAGGATTACTGAACGGACAAAAAGCCCCCATCAAATGCGGCAACATCCTCAAACCATCGGATCCGGCCGGAACAGAGGCTGCCATACCATTCAAAACCTCATAAATATCCTTACCAGATAAATTCGCATTTTCAATTTCTTCCGATGCAAAATTATCGCGGAACCACTTATATGACATCCCCGCTGTAGGACAGACAGGAACAAATAAATACTTGCCGGGAATACTATGGGAATATACTGGAATGAGTTTTTGTGTATCCAGATCAGGTCGGTCTGCAACCATCTGTATACAGAGTGCTGAGCCAGTAGTTTCAGATACTATGCCACCCGTAATTGTTCCCGCACCAATTGCACATACTGACTGATCCATACCACCACCAATTACAGCAATTGGCTGACTTAGTCCCAACATCGCATTCACTTCATCAGTTGTCTCTCCGACAACCGTGCCACTGGGGGTTATGACAGGAAGCACATTTTCCTTTATTCCAATAGCATCCAGCGCATCATTCCACCATCCATCCTTAGTGATATCAAAATACAGAGAAGTGCAGCAGATTGAAGGATTGGTAACAAATTTTCCACACAACCGATAGACAATGAAATCCTGTACGAATAAAAATTTAAATGTTCTACTGAAAAAATCAGGCTCATGTTTTCGCATCCACATAATTTTACAGCCCGGCCAAGTTGGCAATACGTCAGGAATCCCGGTAACCTCATAAACATGGTGCAGAGCATTTTTAAGAATTTCCGCTTCTTCATCTGCCCGATTATCAATCCAAACGATAGCATTGCGAAGCGGTTTTCCATCTTTATCCACAGCTATCAATGTCTCACCCTGGCTGGAAATCGCAATGCCGCAAATCTGGGTTGCATCCGCATTCACTTTTTCAATTACAGTACGGATCGTTTTCACTGAAGCGTTCCAGTAGATTTCCGCATCCAGTTCAGCCTCATTCGCAAAAGGAGTCAGCAATTGGTACTCTTCCAGAGCCGTTGCTAACATTTCTCCATTTTCTGTAAACAAACCGGCTTTAACGGATGTTGTGCCTAAATCCAGTGAGAGCATTTTTCTATTCATAGTCCGAAAAAACTCCTTATCATGTGTACTTCTCCGGTTTTCCCGGAAAATGACCGAGAAAACCGGAGAAAATAGATGGAACGAATTACTCGCCGAGAACTTTGGTCCAACCAGCAACGATTTCTGCTATTGCAGCAGAAAAATTCTCCAGGTTAGTTGGAAAATGAAGATTCGGATAAGAATCTTTTGACAACATTTTCGCAGAGATTTCTTGCGGTAATTCGATATCGCGAGCGGGATGGGCATAACCATCAGCCAGCATCATCTGTCCTTTATCCGACAGAATGAAATCATTCCATAACATCGCGGCATTCGGATGTGGAGCCACAGAGCTGATATATTGAGCAAAAAGCATACCAACAGTGGCATCTTCCGGGATCACAACTTCTAACGGCAGACCTGTAGCATCACGCTTATTAAATCCATCAAAATCATAGACAATGGAAATCGGGCATTCGCCTTTTTGGACTGAAGCCACATTGAGAACGACACCATCGCGGATGTTTCCTGATTTACGCAGTTGTGCAAAAAGATCAAGTCCAGGCTGCACATTATCTTCATCCCCTCCATTCGCATAAGCCGCAGCCAAAACGGAAGCTGTTGCATAAGAAGAAGCACGCGGGTCACGGGAACAGATCATATCATGATACTCTTCCTTCAGAAGGTCATTCCAGGTGTGAGGGATATTTTTAACCAAATCAGTGTTGATGAGGAAAGAAATTGCGCCCCAATAAGCAACGGACCAACGGCCATCCGGATCTTTGAAATTTTCAGGGATGCTGTCCCATGAAGTGTTACGATAAACCATGGCCAGGTTTTCATCCAGTAAACGGCCCAGTGCATCATAACCGATATCAGCCACATCCATAACGGGTGCATCCTTCTCTGCCAGCAGGTGAACGATCTGTTCAGCGCTAGTCATATCCGTATCGGTATGAACTACCCCATACATGTCTTCAAAATCGGCAAAGATGTTTCCCAAATTCACCCAATCATCCGACATACCGTAGCTATACAGCTCACCTTCTTTTTTCGCGAGATCGGGATCCGGTGTCATTACCTGAAATGCACTCAGACTTAAAACACACAAAACGAACAATACAATTAACAGCTTTCTCTTCTTCATTTCTTTCTCCTTTACAAATTTTCCGTCGAGAGGGACCTCCGCCGGTTCACAGGCAATTAATGCCCGCCAATCACTTTATTGCTGCTGGAAAGACCATGACGAGTGGTCAAAACAAGTATCAGCAATGAAATCAACCAGGCTACTGCAAAACTGATGACAGCCAATGCAGAAGCCTGACGGCTGTCAAAACGAGTAAACTCCACGATAAACAACGGGAAAGTTTTGTAACGTGAACCAACCAGCATATTCGTCAGAGCAAACTCCGAAAACACGGTTGAAAATGTCAATAAAAATCCATTGATAATGCCACTGAACATGTTGGGGATAATAACCCGGTACAGCGTAGACCACCAACCAGCTCCCAGGCTTTCCGCGGCCTCTGTCAATGTTTTCACATCGATGCTATCTAAAGCATTAGCCACTGGACGATACATAAATGGAAAACACATCACCATCAAGCCGCACACAAGAATGCGCGGAGAATTGATGACGGGTATCCATGGTACCTGCGAATAAAAACGGATTAAGGTCAATGCTAAGATAACGCTCGGGATACCAAAGGATAAGGCAGTCATAAACTCAAAAAGTGTTTTGGCTTTTGGAAGTTTGGTATTCACCCAATATACACTGGGAGTAACCATTACAGTCAGAATTCCGGATGTAATCAGCGATAGATGCAAGGATCGCATCAGTGTACGAGAAAAGTTGCGGTTAGTCAGAACTTTCTGCCACCATTCCAGCGTATAGTTTTCCGGCCAGATAGTCTTGTACCATAATGTGGAAAATGAGAAAATCAAAGTAGCCAATACAGGAACCACCATGAAAAGCAGGAAGCTGAGAATGATCAGTTTACGCCAAACGCTGTTTAGTCTCATCGCTTATCTCGCTTTCGACTTCGTTCCAAGCCAGATATATCCACCGACACTAATTCCCATAATCAACAAACCGACTGCCGCAATGGCATTTGCCAGTTCAGGTTCCACCTGAACTTCTCCGCGAATAAGTGAACCAATCTGAATCGTCACCAGATTTACATCCGATCCGGTTAATGTCCAGGCAGTGGCATAGGCTCCAAAAGAATTGGCAAACAGCAACAGGAAACTGCCAAATAACGCCGGTGCCAGATATGGAATGGCAATCTCAATCCAGAATCTTCCGGTAGTGGCACCCAAATTGATGGCTCCCTCCCACCATTCTTTCTTGAGCCCCATGATAGATGGAATGATTAACAAAATCATCAGCGGTATTTGAAAATAAAGATAAGATATGATCAGCCCTTTCAAAGAATAAATACGAAAGTTCGGATAAAGCGCAATACCAATTTCTTTTAATAATAAAGTTACTACTCCAGTCGATCCCAGAACAACAATAAACGCAAAAGCCAGCGGTGCTCCTCCGAAGTTCGTTGTTACATCTGCCAAAGCGGTCAATGCATTTCGCACCGTTTTATCAGGGGAGGAAATAATAGCAAAAGCCACCAGAAAACCAAAAATCACACCTAAGGATGCTGTACCAAGCGACAGCGTAAATGTATTTTTAAAAGAATCAATAATTCCTGGAGAGGTAAGTACCTGGGTAAAGAACTTAAAAGTTAAATTTCCTTCCGATAACAGGCTTGACTTCAGTAAATTGATCACAGGAATTATTTGGAATCCAAGGCAGAACAAGATCGTTGGCAGTAATGGAATCCATAAAAGCCAGCTTTTTCTGGTTATTCCTGCATTTTGATTGCGCATACTATTCTCCAAATGAAATCATCTGACCATCCTGCGGGAAAAACAATCTTCCAGAATATACGGAGGAAATCTCATGTTCCACACCTTCCTTCAGTGTCTGAGGATATCGATGGATGATGATGAGATCCTTGACACCAGCCTCTTTTGCCAGTTCCGCGGCATAAGCCGGCGTCAGGTGATCTGCCGTTTCTTTTCTATCTGCGAATGAACATTCGGTTATCATCATGTCTGCACCGGTACAACTGTGAATCAATTCCATGCTGAATGAACAATCACCGGTATACACAAATTCGAAATCATTAATTCGAAAACGATATCCGATGCTGTTTACCGTATGCTCAGTCCGGAAGCAGTCTACTTTCATGTTTGAAATGATTTTTTCATTTTGTGGATTCTCTTTCAGATCCAAAGAATAAGTTTCAGGTTCAGTTTCTGGAAAAAGTTTTAGAATCCCATCAATAAAAGTTCTCAAACCTTGCGGTCCATAGATTTTTAAAGGAGCAGTCCGTATTTTCCCTGGAGTCGCGCCATTGGAATGCAACAACATGATCATATCTGCTGAATGATCCGAATGGAAATGTGAAATAAAAAGTGCATTTAAGTTAATTGGATCTACATTGGTCGCGGCCAGGCTGTGTACTGCTCCAGAACCGATGTCCAACAGCCCTGTAAAATCCCCATTCTTCAATAAAATTGAAGAAGGTCTGCGTCCAAACAAAGGTGCTGCTGTCCCGGTTCCCAGAAATGTCAGTTGCATTGTTACTCCTTTCAACTTTGACATTTTCATGGCTATTGCCCAAATTCTGATTTGAGAAATATCCATGAAATTATCAAAAAGTTTTCTTCGCCGGGGCATCCCGTAAAAGGATACCCCGGTTGCATATCAGGCTATTCTTTTTTTATTGTGGTTTAGAAGAATTTCGCTACGCCCTCCACTATTTTGTCACTAGCCGCAGCTAAGTCTAAATAATTCTTCGGGAAGTTAACTGCTTTATAGGCCTCGTCAGAGGGGAATTTTGCTTTCAATTCTGCAGGAAGTTCGATTTTACGGATAGGATGACAAAAACCTTTTGCATATTCCATCTGACCTTCATCAGAATACATGGTCTCGATCATCAGCTTGGCTGCATCAGCGTGGGGTGCACCGGCAGTAATGAACTGAACATACATGCCCCCGAACGAACCGTCTGATGGGATGACAACCTCAATATTCATATCGCTCAACTCTTCCTTAATGGAGAGACCATCAAAATCCCAATGAATGGAAATCGGGCATTCGCCTTTTTGAATATTGGAAAGATTCGGTTTAATGTAGCGAAGGTTTCCGCTTTTTTGCAGCTGGCCGAAAAACTCGATTCCCGGTTCAGGATCCTGCTCAGACCCTCCATTTGCAAAAGCCATCGCCATCACTGCCATGATGCCAGTTGCAGATTCACGCGGGTCACGAATACAGATAGAATCATAATATTCTTCTGACGTGAGATCAGCAAAAGAAGTCGGGGCATTCTTAACCAAGTCTTTATTCACAGTAATAGCCACTGCACCCCAGAAACCTGCTGACCACAAACCCTCTCCGGATTTTGCATAATCCGGAAGTTCATCCCAATAACTATGCTTATACGGCTGTGACAAATTGTCATCCTCAACCACTTTGGCATAATTCAAACCCAAATCGGTGATATCAGCCACCGGAGCACCAGCTTCAGCACGCAGAGACTGGATAATTTCTCCGGAACCCATATCGGTATCCATTCTTTCAATGCCATACAATTCCTGGTAGATCTTCCATATACCGCCATAGTTTGCCCAACTGTCCGGAAGTCCATAGGATACGAGTGTACCTTCTTCTTTTGCAGCAGCAACCAGAGCATCATCTACAGCAAAAACCGGGACAGTTATCGCGATGACCAACAACGCTGCCAATACAGCAAACAACACTTTCTTGTTCATTCTTCCTCCATATTTTTTGGTTCTGCGCCTTCCCAAATGGCAGACACAGCTTCAAGAGAGATCTGCAGATTCTCTCAAGTTTTCTATTTCAATACCTGACATGCGTTTGAGTCAAATGCTACCCATACTCTTTGCCCGTATGAAAAAACGTCCTTACCCGGGACATCCGCAGTAATGACTTTCTCCCCAATATCAATTCCCAAACGAGTCTCAGCTCCGCGGAAAGTAATTGTATCGACCAACCCTTCCAATACATTTCCATCAATATTTTCGGGCTTATATGAATAAACATCAATTTTCTCTGGGCGAACTAAAGCAAAGACTTCATCCCCATCAGCAAAAAGCGATGCATTATTGGTTTTAATAAGAAATTCGGCAGATTTCACGGAATCTTTGCCGCAAACTGAGCCATGAAATTCATTGGCTGTACCAATGAAAGTCGCAACAAATTTTGTTTTTGGTTCACGATAAATTTCCTGGGGTGTACCAACTTGTTCAATATGTGCCTTATTCATAACAACCACACGATCAGAAATGGACAGGGCTTCTTCCTGGTCGTGCGTAACATAAATTGTAGTAATTTTCAGATTCGTCTGTATACGACGGATTTCGCCGCGCAATACGACTCGCACTTCAGCGTCCAGTGCGGATAATGGTTCATCCAAAAGCAAAACACGCGGCTCAATTGCCAGCGCACGGGCTAATGCAATTCGCTGTTGTTGTCCGCCTGATAGCTGATTCGGATAACGGTTGGCAGTGTCAGATAATCGGACAAGATCCAAAACTTCACGCGCCTTTGGAACAATTTGATTTTTCAGCATTTTATGCATGCGTAAACCAAAACAGATATTATCGAGAACCGTCATGTTCGGGAAAAGTGCATAGGACTGAAAAACCATCCCGATGTTTCTCTTGTTCGGAGGAATGTTTGAAATATCCTCTCCGTCCAGTTCAATAACACCCGAATCAGGCGTTTCAAATCCGGCAATCATCCTTAAAGTTGTGGTTTTCCCGCATCCAGATGGTCCCAGAAATGAAACCAACTTCCCTTTTTCAACATCCAGATTAAAGTGCTCAACAGCCGGGTTTTTATTGAAATTCTTCGAGATATCTGCAAGAGTCAAATAAGCCATAGTGAAAGTCCTTTGTCATTTTCCGATATAAGCCTTATCAGAAGGCTGTGCTTTTTTACTTTTGCTGGCTTTGGAACTAAACCACAACAATACCATTGAGATTCCCCATGCGAGCGTGAATGAAATAACCGACAATGCGGCAGCAACATTCCCATCAATCTGCGTCTGTTCCACCAACAACATAGGAAAAGTTTTAAAATGAGCGCCTGTAATAAGTTTGGCTAAAGTGAAATCCGCAAATACTGTAGCAAACACCAGCAGCATACCACTCAAAATTCCTGGATAAATATTTGGCATGATTACTTTCGTCAGCGTATTCCACAAGTCACCGCCCAGGCTCTGTGATGCCTCTGTCAGTACGCTTATGTCCACCGCATCGACGCTATTGGATACGGAGCGATACATAAACGGCATTGTGTAGACTACTGTAGCCATTATCAACAAAAACGGGGAACGGGTAATTGGCTGAAATGTATAAACTCTCACATAGGACAGTGCCAAAACGACAGTCGGAATCGCGAAAGGAATAATCATGAGAAGGTCAAGCAGCGGTCGAAACTTCCGAAAATTTATCTGTGTTAAATAAACGGTTGGAACAATAATGATGAAACTTACCAGACAGGATGCGATGGAAAGTATTAAGGAGTTTTTCAGAGTTATTCGAAAATAAGAAAGGTTAAAAGCTGTCTGATAAGCTTCCCAGGTGTAACCCTCAGGCATAATCGAGCGATCCCAGCGGGTAGCCAATGAGAAGAGATATGTCGCCACGATCGGTAAAAGCATATAGAAGACGAATAATGACACGATCAGAAAACGAAGAAACACAGGTCCTTTTGTTGGAGTTTTCATTTCATCTTTTCCTGTCAATGCCCGGACCATTTTCGGGCTTTATTCGTTCCCATTTGGTATATGGCAATACAAGCACCCATAATCAACAATGAAATGACAGCCAGAGCCTGCCCATGCCCCTGTTCACGCATAACTTCACCGGAGATTGCGGATCCAATCTGCATCGTGATCAGCGGCAAGCGCAAACCCGTTAAAGTGAAAGCCGTAGCATATGCCCCAAAGGCGTTCGCAAACAACAACATATATCCTGCAATCATGGATGGCATCAGGATTGGAATACCCACATTGCGCCAATATTCCATTTTGTTGGCGCCCAGATTCTGTGCAGCTTCCCGCCAATCCTGTCGCAAGCCAGAAAATGCCGGGATAATGAGCAATACCATCAACGGCAGTTGAAAATATACATAAGTCAAAATCAGACCGGTAAAAGAATAAATACTAAAATCTGGATATATCTTCCAGTGAAAAGTATTCAACAAGAATTTCGTCACCACACCCGCCGAACCTAAAATGATAATGAATCCAAAAGCAAGCGGAGCTCCGGCAAAGTTCGTTGTAACATCAGAAAGTGTAATTAAAGTACTTTGAATTTTTTTATTCGGCCATTTAAAAATCTGATATCCGATTCCTGCGCCGAGGAACGTACCAATTAACGCTGTGACTCCGGAAAGCTTTATACTGTTCCAGAACCCTTTCAGGTAGGTGGGTTCAAAAGCAGATTGATAATGTTGCAGTGTCAAATCCCCGGATTTTAGCGAAAAGCTATCACGAACCAGTATAAAGATTGGGACGAACTCAAATGCCAAACAGAAAATAATAAATGGAAATAAGCCAACAATTTTTTTCAAAAAATTCTTTTTTTGTTCACGCCTATATTTTGCCATCAATCCCCCGGCATGTTGAATAAGAAATTTATATTAATGTTTTTGTGCTGTTTTTATTTGTTTTTTTGTTTTGTTTGTGTAATTTTTCAACACTTATATTGGCATTTTACCATGATGCAGATAAAAATCCAATGCGCTTTTCAAAGAAGCTACTCATAATTATTAAGATTTAGCTTAATGACACAAACAAATTATTACTTAATACATGATTTATCAAACAATAATGTTTTGTTTATTGAAAATTTCAAAATAAAGTAAAATAAATTTCACAACATATTAGCACACATTTTATAAGGAGTCCTTTATGGAACAAACACAATACCGGGATCTGGATGTATTTCTCTCCACTATTGAATCGCTCCGTGGAAATTATTTCTCCTTTGATAAAAAAATACACATAAATCGCTGTCCCGGTCGCCTCGATCTGATGGGAGGTAACGATGACTACACCGGAGGTCTGGTATTTGAAACAACGATTCAAGAAACCACGATCTTTGGAGCCCAGGAGCGAGAGGACACCGATTTCTACTTAAAAAATCCTTCTGTTGAACAATGGGGTTGGACAGAGACGATCCATTTCTCATTACAGGACATCATGCAAGGCGGGAATTTAAGAGATATTACCGAAATCCGCCATTTTATAAACTCCGATGAGAGGAAAAGTTGGTTCACTTATATCGTTGGAGGACTTTGTTATCTCGTTAAAGAGTATCCGGAGAAAGTACGGCATGGACTGAATATGTATCTGGATTCAACCATTCCCCTGGGGAAAGGCGTCAGCTCTTCTGCCGCTCTTGAGACATCCGCGCTGAAAGCATGTGCTGCAGCCTATGGAGTGGAAATCAATGGTATTCGATTAGCTTTAGCCACGCAATGGGTAGAGTGTGAGATTTCCGGCGCTGCGGCAGGTATTATGGATCAGTATGCAGTAGTTAAGGGTCAAGAGAATTACTTTACACCGATGATCTGTCAACCCTGTATCGAACTGCCCGTTGTAAAGCTTCCAGCTGGAATAAAAATATGGGGCATTGACTCCGGGGTTCGGCATTCTGTCGGTGGTACGGCATATGAAGCTGCCCGGGCAGCTTGCTTTATGGGATATCAGCTCATCACGGAAATTGAAAAACTACAGGTACATTCGGAAAATCAGGGACCATTGGTCAGGTTTACTGATCCAAAATTTGAGGGTTATCTTGCACGCATCACACCAACTGAGTTCCGATCCAAATACGAACCGCTGCTTCCAGAAAAGATGAAAGGAAAAGAATTCCTGCGAACACATTCCATTCATTTTGATCCATACACCCGGATTTTGGATGATATCAGCTACGCTATCCGCAAAGCCACTCGCTATGCAGTAGAAGAAAACAACCGAGCAACGCTCTTCTACCAAATTATGAGCCTTTTGCCAGACAATCCAGATGACCTGGGTTTAGCAATTTTGGCCGAACTTATGCATGGAGCTCATCTGGGATATACCGACTGTGGCCTTGGATGTGCGGAAACTGACCAGCTTGTGGGAATGGTCAAAAACGAACGTCAGAATGATCTTTTCGGTGCAAAGATAACCGGAGGAGGGGCAGGCGGCACCGTTGCGATTCTTGGCAGAGATTCACTTCGTGCGCAGGAAGCTATCGAACGAGTTTTCGATACATACCGTGAAGAAACCGGTAACCAGCCATGGTTATTCGAGGGTTCAACGCAAGGCGCTGATGCATTCGGAATATACACGCTTGATTAAATTAAAAAACGATTTTCCAGAATTAAGGCAGACAGGTGCCCCAAATTTATTTTGAGACACCTGTCATTTATATGACTGCAATCCGTTTAAACCGAAAAAGCCAGTTTCAGGCGGAATACCTTCTTCTCAAAGCCTTCAATAGTATCCACACGCCCATTTTGTCGTTCGGTATCCATACCGCGGATATATGAGTTGCCAGGTTCAATCCCCAAAACATATTCACCGGCCTGAATTGATTTCCATTCGGTTAATATCGGAAGATTTTCATTCTCATAAGACAATACAGCTTTAATACCTACGTTCTTGTTCTCCAAACCTATGCTGCAGATGCCATTATTTGCTTTCGGTTCATGGAAATAACAACGTTCTTCAAACGTATCTTCTGGGGCTTCCATCTTCATCCAGGAATCCAGTCCTTTTTCTGCCCATTCAGTACGCGGTTTGACAGGTATGTTGCCTTGGGGAATATCGATATTCAGATCTGGGCTGACAAAAGGGAAACCAAAATTAAAATGATACAAAATGACATAATCCGTCGCAGTCGGTTCCTGATTTTCCAATATATCTTCTATTTCAATTTCTGGTTTAGAGAGACAAGCTTTTACAGTTCTTGTCAAAGTCAGATTGTGCGAACAGAGCATTGCATCCCGCACAACACCACCAGCTTCCAATATATAGTCATCGTTCTCGAAATGGCAACGATACCACGATTGTTCACAGGGAGTAATTCCTATACGTCCATGTAAAGCCTGAAAACGTCCCTGATGATCCACATAATCGGGACCGGTATTCTTAAATCCACAGGTAGTCAGCATACCACCGCTAAAATAACGATCGAATTCGTTTAAAACAGGATGTGCATAGACCGGTGAAGCGAATCCGGTTTTGGCTTGCCAATTGATATTCACTCCTTTAAAAGTAACACGGGCAATATCCAACGCTTTATCCGGCAGTAAGTCAAATTCAAGTCCACATCCTGTATATACATGGTATAAGCGCATACCACGAGCACGCCCGTTTTCAATGGTCATTTCACGAATTCCGCTGATCTGTGCCATATTGCCGGTATACCGCAGCAATTCTGCCATATTTTTTCCCATATTCCTCCTAAATTCCTTAAAAAAGAAGGACCATTTCATCAATGATCCTTCTTTTGATCGATGTTATTTTACAATCGTTGATACTCAATATTTAACATGCGGGTTAAGAACTGCCATCTTCGTGCAACATTGCCGATGTTAATAACCTCATGATGTGTACCGGCATTCCGGATCCAGCCCTCAACACACGCTGCTACACCGCAATCCGGACGCCAGAAAATATAAGGCATTTCACAGCAGCGCAGGTCTGATTTCGGCAGAATTTCACCTGTAGCCAATACAAAGCGGAATTGGTTTCCATTAATCGAAGCTAATGAGGTCAACGTGGCAGGACCGACTTCAGGAGTGAATATATGGGTTGGAGGATTTTCCAATCCACCTTCTCCTAAATAGCGATCAATGAGGCGCACTTTCATGTCCTTGCGATGTGTAGCCCAATTGCCTTCCCCGGCGTGGCAGAAGCAAATAGCCTTCTTAACAAAATCCATGGTGTACATCTCAGTGAAATTTGCATCATTATTACCAATAGCGTGCGCTGCAGAAACCATCGAAGCACACATAAAATCACCCTCTGCCGCATATCCATACCCTTCAGCCATCAAATTGGAAGCAGCATAAAGCGGGAGCTGGCGCCAGCGACCGTCATCAGCGAACTGGTCGAAATGAGCGGTAAAAGCCTGATATCCTTTTTCTTCCAGATAATGCTTGAATCCAAAATACTCACGCACAGCAATCGCATGTGATTCGTGACTGAGTTTCGGATCCACATCAAAACGTTCATAATCCAATTTAATTTGTGCTTCAATATCTCTGTCAGACACTTTTTCCATACGTGAAACGACAGAACCGATCGTATCATGGCAAATTTCAGGACCAATTTTATGGAAGAATGCCAGGTCATCCGATAAAATATCACCCATGCCGCACATACGTGAGAAGACACCAACTTTCATAGCTTTCAAGCGCGTTCGTGTATAACATGCCTTAGCAAAATCTTCAACAAAATCCAAAAATGGTTTTTCCGTTCGGTTTCCGGCAAAAAACTCACAGGGATAACCGCAGCGATTAATCACATTGGAGTTATCCTGAGCGCCATGAACTCCCTGATTTAAAGTCAAGTCCAATTCTTCCCAATCGTCCAGAACTTCTTGATCCGGTTGTACAACTGCCAGGGCTATCGGTAAGCGATTCAATTCCAACGCTCGAACCAGATAAGCACCCTGAGAATATGCAAGAAGAACGATCAAGATACCATCCAAAGATTCCCGGTTGTATCGAGCTACAATTTCTTCGATGCTGGCACGGTTAAGACCGATTCCGGCAAATGTAACATCTGCTACCGGAGTCAAAGTTTTAACTAGCTCCTCAGCATATTTCGTTTGCCGCTCAATAAATCCCGGAAAAGTTGCTTCATAACCATCCGTCATTAAGCCTAAAAGTCCAATTTTCGGTTTTCTAATCTCCATAGCATAATTCCTTATTTCTCTCTAATTGATAAATCAACAGTATTACCATATACATCTCATGCCCAATACTATGCCCCCAGCACCATCACATCGATTTGACGCGTTCGTGGGCGGGTTTGATCAAAATCCACAAAATAAATATGACCGAACGATCCCATATCCAGCATTCCATCCACAATCTGGATCGTAACACTACGACCGATAATCGATGAACGTAAATGCGCATCGGTATTCAATGTCTCGGGTTTATCCTCACCATGCTCATAAGAAAACTGAGTAAGCTCCGGACCAGGATGCATATATTGTCCTTCCTTGCGGCACGTTGGAATTATTTTTTCCAAAACATCCACCAGATCCTGCTGCAAATACTCTAATCCGGTATACGTCTTATCAAAAGAACACTCTTGTGTCAACACGGAACAGGTCGTGTGATGTGTCGAAACAACACAAATACCTGTCATAACTTCTGATTTCACTACAATATTTTGTACTTTAGCCGTTATTTGATGGAATGTCGGACGCATTCCCGTCGAATCAGCATGAATTGATTCACGCAGTATTTTCAGTTCCATATTTTCTCCTAATTACCGTTTTTTGCAGGTCATTGCGAGCACGAGCTACAGCGTCAATCAACTCTTCAGCTTTTGCAAATGGATTCTTAGCAGTACAGATTCCGGAAGCCGCTCCGACAGCTTCGGCCCCCGCCATAATAAAATCATAAACTTGTGCCCCATTCGTGATTCCGGCAGCTTGTTCAATAAGAATTGCCGGATCGATTTTCTTGATCTCATCAATAGATTTCCGGACAAAATCCAGGCTGCTCACACTTCCTGAACCGATCAATTCAGTTGGTTCAGGATTGATAATATCAGGATGAAAAAAAGCAACTGCGCAGGATTCGGCGATGCTTTCCGTACAAACAAAGGAGAGCATTTCAAGTTCATTTGCCCTTTCGATCGTTCGTTTGATCGCATTCAAAGATAATGGTTTTTCACAATGGTTGATGACTACACCTTCTGCACCGGCTGCTTTCAATGCTTCAGGCAATATATCAGCCATACCGCGTCCCGGCCGCAGCAGATCCATATAGGGTGCCAAAACAATTAACCGTTCTGTATTTTCTGCGACGCGTCTTATCTCTGTATAGGGAGTAATAAGCAACACATCAACATCCAGGCGGCAGGCAACATGATCTGCTGTCCGTGCTAATTCCAACACGTCATCACCAAATAAATAATTTTTGATACCGATTTCGAAAAAAGGTGGATTCAGGACCCTTTTCATATTTTCTTGCTGCCTTCCGTCTCTGAGTATGAGAGAAATACGTCTGTGGTATCGAATATACCAATAAAAAGCAACACAAATAAAACTGAAAAGAATCAGCCTGATATACCTGTATTATACAGAGATACAGCTTTCCTGGCAATGAAGTTTATTGTTTTTTGTAAATTTCCATCCAGGATGGACATGTCTCAGCGTTTCGAAATATGAATATGTGTTTCGAATCGCTGGATATGTCTGTGATTTCGCGAAATACCTTGACTTAATGTTAGGGTGGATTAAAATAAAGAGACTCCTCAACGGAGATGTTGGCGCGATGGCGGAATAGGCAGACGCAACAGACTTAAAATCTGTCGGTGGTAACATCATGTGGGTTCGACCCCCACTCGCGCTACAAAAAACGATCTCTAAAAATGAGATCGTTTTTATTTTAGCGGATGAGTGTCGAGTTATTTCATCAGATATACAATTTATAATCCGGTTTTAAATATGCTTGTTTACTTTTTCCTGCCAGAGCAAAAGCGTATTTCATGTTTTAGAAGGGCATGCCCCTGCACAAAAATTAATCCTGACGAACCAAATCGATATCGGGCTACCGGGCGACCTGCCGGTTGCCTCTACAAAAAATCGATCATCCATTCGCATGTAAAATAAAGTAGCCCTTTTTGCATCCGCCACAAAACGAAAGCCGGATACTGTTATGAAAATTTATGATATCGATGGAAAAAAATATCGGCTACCCAATGAGCTTACCGATTTTCAGTTCCAAATGTACATTCACTTAATAAACTGGAAATGGGCTCATCTCACTCAGGAACCGGGATTTTTCAAGAATGCTCCTTATGATGCATTGCTACCGGACGAATTGAAATCACAGGGCTATCCGCTGTATCGCCCAATCAAAGAGCGTTTCCTGGAACATCAGAAACAATTCCCCTTCAAATCCCATAAGTTTCTTGGACATATGGCAAGTTCGCAAGCTGCCTGTGCTAATTTATTCCTGCCTCTCCTCGAAGACCCACTGATCGCTGCCATGGTTTTAAGTGCTGTAAAAGCTGACTTGAAGTCGATTGCTACGGATCATCTTGACAGAGGTTTTCGGATCGAGTTTTGGGATGAACCTGACAATATGTTAAATGATCATACGAATGTGAGTGGTACCGACGCAGATATTGCTATTGCATACCATGACGATCTGGGTAATCTCAACCTATGGATGATTGAACATAAACTGACGGAAATGGAGTTTACAACATGCGGAGGTTTCAAGAGCCCGGGACGCACTCCCTCACATACTTGCAGACCAGCATCCGCGATTCTGGATAATAAAAATCTTTGTTATTACCACAGTAAATGTAAATTTCGTTATTGGGATATTACAGTACAAGATACTTCACCATTTCATGTCGACCGTATTAGAGAATATGACGAATGCCCATTCAAAGGTGGCATGAATCAATTGTGGCGAAATCAATTACTTGCCACAAGCCTTGAATCATCGCCCTCACCCAAGTGGCCTTACAAGAAAGTCGATTTTTCAGTGGTATATCATCCTCGGAATGATTCCTTACAGCCATCCATCAATGAATTTCAAAAATTGATTGGGTACAACGACCGGTTCTTTGCGTTTTCATCGGAAAAATTGATAAACCGAGCCAAAGAGATAAATGAGCCGGCTTTATCTGAATGGGTACGCTGGTATCAAGAACTCTATTATTTCTAACCACGAATCCGGAGTTTCATCAGAAAGGTTCACGGGGAAGCTATGGGCTTCCCCGTGATTATCTACCAACCATCGATATGCATGGGCATTAGAACGAATAAATTCTCCTGTTAATTGGAGTACCGCCGGTGTGTTGTAGGCATTCGCCTCTATGGTCACTTTCTTGGTAGTGATGCCTTCCCACCCATCTTGCAAAAATTGACATGCTTGTGGATGATTGCGAAATGGCCGAACAACAAAAAATCGATGATCCAATTGCATCGTAGGGGCAGGGCTTGCCCCTGCCCAGGATGAATTATGCCGAACCATATCGATATCGGGCAACCGCAAGTTGTCCCTGCCCAGAATGAATCATGTCGAACCATATCGATATTGGCAACCACAAGGGTTGCCTCTACCCCCTGCCCAAAATGAATCATGACAAACCATATCGAAATCGAGCAACCGCAGGGTTTCCCCAACAAAAAA
>JAPKMT010000001.1 GCA_026645735.1 Flexilinea sp. | reverse complement strand
CAAAGGCGTAGCTATCCATTCTCGCAGTTCCAAAGCAGGAGGATATACCACCCTGCGTGAGCATATGCCTCCTAACCACCAGTTTTTGAACAAGATCAATACCAAACAGCTTCTCTCCTGGGCTGAAAAAGTTGGCCCCCAAACCCAAGAGTTCATCAATGCGACCCTAA
This sequence comes from Flexilinea sp., assembly GCA_026645735.1. Lineage (GTDB taxonomy): Bacteria > Chloroflexota > Anaerolineae > Anaerolineales > Anaerolineaceae > Flexilinea. The sequence goes on along the minus strand of JAPKMT010000001.1, from coordinate 227,147 downwards.
AATCACGCTCATTTCCGGAACAGGCTTATCGTTCCTGTCTGGGCATCCTCAACCTTGCCAAGAAATATCCTTCTTCTCGCCTGGAACAGGCCTGCCAGGCGGCTCTGGAAAGCAAATCCTTATCCTATAAGGCTGTGAAGGATGAGTTGGAATGGCTTGCCAAACAAGCAACCCCATCCATTCCTGAAGCACTCCCTGCCCATGACAATATCCGCGGCCATGAATATTACCAATAAAGGACACTGATTATGATTTCACAAACCCTGCTGGAAAAATTATTACAACTACGCCTGACCGCTTTTCGCAAAGGGCTTCAGGAACAAGCTGGCAACCCATTGTATGCTGATCTGCCCTTTGAAGAACGGTTATTACTTCTGGTTGAGTTGGAATGTACCCACCGTTCTGATAGTCGCAACCAACGCCGATTGAAACTGGCCGAATTTCCCATGTCTGCGGCTATTGAAGATATTGATTTTTCTCCCGAACGCGGTCTGGATAGACGACTTGTCCTGGAAATGGCTCAATGCATCTGGGTTGATAAAGCTCTCAATATTTTGATATTGGGCGCTACAGGCACCGGCAAAACTTTTATCGCATCTTCGTTGGGAGTGGCAGCGTGCCGTTCCGGCTATTCTGTCCGTTATTGGCGCACTTCCCGCCTTCTGCACGCTATGGATCATTCCAGGCAGGATGGCACCTATCTTTCTTTCCTGCAATCTCTTAATAAAACGGATGTACTTATCTTGGATGATTGGATGCGTGACCCCATTTCATTATCCGGTACTCAGGATTTGTTGGAAATATTTGATGACCGTTTCAATAAAAAGGCCACTCTGATTGTTTCTCAGGTTCCAGTGTCCGACTGGCATCTCCGTTTCCCAGACCCCACTTTAGCGGATGCCATTCTCGACAGAACCATTCACAACGCCTATCGTCTTTCTTTACTCGGAGATTCCCAAAGAAAGTTGCGTGGAAACCGGACCATGCCGCACACTTAATGTAAAATATATTAAACCAGTATTTTTATCGTCCCGACTGTGCGGCATAGTCCGGTTAAGGTGTGCGATTTCACCGGCGTGCGCAGTTGGAGGAAACAAAGCTGGAATATCTTCATCTTTTTCATTCAATAAAGTATCTACTTTATCAATATAACTAGATAATGCATTTTCAATTGCTTCAACTAGTTTTTCTCCCTCACTTTTTGGATCTTTTATCCAATCAGTTGACCAAATTCGATAAATTTTCCAACCCATGTTTTCAAGGACATCTTGTCGCAATCTGTCCCGCTCTCGAGCTGTTCGAGCTGAATGATAAGATGCGCCATCACATTCAATACCTAGCACAAATCGTCCACTCAAAGTGGGATGTTTTATGGCCATGTCAATACGGTATCCTGAGCAACCGATTTGTGTTACTACATCATAATTTCGCTGAGATAAAAATTCATAAATTGCCTCTTCAAATGGAGATTCTGTCTCGATGAAATCAGTTATCGATAAATCCTGTAAAGCTTCTTTACCTCGGATAGCAAATTCGATATAAGAACGTAGCATTTTCACACCATCAGAATTTGTACGGTCTAAGTCAATGTCTGTTGGAAGAATAGAACCTACCAACTTTACATTGAATTTAGCTCTTGTCACTGCTACATTCAAACGGCGAAATCCGCCTTGGCTACTTAATGGACCAAATCGCATATACATCTTTCCGGTGCTGTCTTTAGCATATCCAATACTAAAGATAATTGTGTCTCTCTCATCACCTTGAACATTCTCAAGATTTTTAATAAAAAAAGCTTCTTCTTCATCTTCGGAAAAAAAATTCTCATATTGTTGATTTTGTATTCGGAATTGCCTTACTGCAAGATCAATTACTTGTTGTTGTTTCTCACTAAATGCAATGACACCTAGAGACCGATTAGGATAATTGATAATGTGTTCCTGAATAAGCTCAACCACTTTTTGGGCCTCACGAGCGTTACAATTTTTTCCTCCGCCCTCATAAAAGCCATCAGGTACATAATAATATTCAACACCATTATTTGGTACTTTATCAATAGAAGCTGGAAAGGTTGTAAGGCTGTTGTTATACACCTTATGGTTTGAAAATGCGATAAGATTTTCGTGACGACTTCGATAATGCCACAAGAGTGACTTTGTTGGTAATGCTGATGCAGCTTCATCGAGGATAGAATCATAGGTATTGATTTCGCTATAATCATCATCTATTTCTTCATCATCTTCATCATAATCACCGTCCAATGTTCTTGCGGAAAAGAAGCTTGTAGGAGGAAGTTGTTTGTTATCTCCAGCAATAATAATTTGCTTACCTCGAAGAATTGCACCAACGGCATCCTCAGTGTAGATTTGAGATGCTTCATCAAATATTACTAAATCGAAATCATAGCTTTTTGCTTCTAAGAACAAAGACACACTTAATGGCGACATCATTAAACAAGGTTTCAGCGCAAGAAGTAGATTTGGAATTCTTTGAAAGAGTTTCCTGATCGGCATAATTCTTTTCTGTTTATTTAACTCTCTTTCTAATAAATACAGTTCATCGTTAGCATTTCGAAACCGATTATTGTCTGGTATTTTTGATATGAGAGAAGCTCGAATTCTACGCCTTGCAATCTCAAATTGTTGTCTATCTAATCCTGCAAAAACATTTGTTCGTTCTTTTTGTATTCGTGATCGAAAACTAATTATTGCTGGATGCTCTTTCATAATTGAATCAAGCCATAAACGATAGAATCGCTTCAAAAATGCAGGAACTATTGTATCCGTAGGAATTTTCTGTTTTTCTATTTGTATGCAATACTCTCCTAAACCTGCATCCCGACACTTTTTTCGGCACTCCCTAAAGTCAATCCATTCTTCTAGATAGCTAAGTTTGAGCGCCTCACTCAAACGATTAAGTAGTTCTGTTAATTTTAAATTTGAAATCGATTGCTTGTCCTCAAAAAGACTTATTATCCATCTTCCGTCTTCGAAAATTTCATTTTTAATTCTTTCAATTTGTTGACAAATTTCAATAATATAACTTATCGAATCTTCGTCAACGCAAATTGGAAAAATGAGGTCACTTGGTATTCCCAGTTCAACAATAATATTTCTTAGTTTACTTGCCCAATTTATATTTTTAATTATCTTAGTCCAGTTAGTATTTAATCCAAGATATTCATTATCAAAAATTTCAGCCAATCCTCGCTCTTGTTCCTCCATATTATGAGATATTTCTTGAATTTGAAGAAGACTTGTTATGTCATTAATAATTTGCGAATATGAGTATTGATGCAATTCAAATTGCTTCATCTTATCAAAACTATTATTTAGTTCCAATAATAACTGTTTGGCGTTTTTGCAGATTGAAATGATCTCACTACAAGGTGAATCTAATAAATTGCAATTAGTTAATAAGATTTGCGGTAATATTTTATCTGCTTGTTCGTTTAAATAAATTTCTATCTTCTTTTTTGTTTCAATAATCTCAGGAATACTATCTAATCCAGCAATAATTAAGTGCCTTGTTGATTGTGGTAACATCGAACGAGAGAATAATGAGATAATACGATCAAAATTGACAATACTTTTCTCAACAGCCCCCCAATCTGTTAAATCTCCTAAATAATGGCTTCCCAAAAGCATAACCAGCTTATCATTATTTTCTTTAATCCATATTTTATTCTCATCAATTGCTTTCAACTCATTTAGTACTCTCAAAATTGCAGTATCATCAATTTTTTTTGTGTTTCCATTAGCTAAGCCCAAGAATAAACGTTTATCTGTTTTATATGAATTACTAATTGCTTTAAATATTGAATTATATTTTGTATTAAAGCGTATTGCAATTGATTTATAATCGATATCGAGTATTTCTCTGCTATATCTTGAAAGTAGGTTTGCTTCCATTAATTCCACTTGAGAAAAAACATATTTTGCTTTTTGAATCAAATTCTTGATTATTGATAATTTTTCCGATTCGAACCAGAATTCTGTTGGCTTAGGATTACTCAATAAACAACATGTTATCTGGTAATGAAAGAAAAACTCTTTTATCGTTATTACAGGCTCTAGTCCAAATAAGTTAGCAAATTTGCTATCAGCAGAAATTGCGTCATATAACGATGATAAAATTCTGTCTAATGTGGACAGAACATTCGGAATGTTATTTATTAGTATTTCTTCAGTAAGAAATGTCTTATTATTAATGCAAAATTGCGCTTTTTCTGATGCTTTTTTAAAGGATGTGATAATATCAGACGCGTCTATTGAAAAAAACTCTTCTGAATTCCTTAGTGATATGCTGCTTTTTAGTTCGTGGTATTTTTCTTGCTTATTCTTATATTCATTAACAAGCAAATGTAGACTCAATAAATCGTTTGTTTGAATCCAAGATGACGAAATTTTTGGCGAAATAGCTAACAGATTCAACAAATCGATCCATAGTGATAAATTTTCATAAGATGGTTTAATCTCATAATTTAGTTTTCGACTCAGATTAGAAAAAAATGTTGTCAAATCCGATAAATGTAAAATAAGTTTTCTAAGTTTTGTCTCTATATCATGCCGAAGCTCATGGGATATAGTTGGAACAGTACAACCATACCAAGGATTTAATACATAATCACCACTCATCTTCCCAATAATATTGGCAAAACTATTTAGAAGATAAAAATAGTTGTTTAATTGTTCAATGGTTGTTTCTTCGATATTATTGATACTGAAAATGAAGTCAGGGGAATCATAAAGTTGTGCGATTTTACCCTGTGCCTGGAAAATTGTAATTCCTAAAGGTTTACAAATTGAATGCAATTGTTCGTTGTATTGATTTAATACATCTCTTTCCCTTTTTAAGTTGTTTAATTTTTCCAAATCCTCGATATCTATTAAATTGTTTTGATGCATTCCATTCTTTGATTGAAGTGTCTTTTTTAATTCCTCAAGTACTTCCTTTTTTTTAACTTTATAATTGTGAAGTGCTAAGCAGAAAGTTGCAAGGCCAACTTGGTTAAGTCTCTTGTAAACAATTTCAAGAGCCGCCATCTTCTCAGAAACAAATAATATTTTTTTACCATCAGCCAGTCCTTCTGCAATAATATTTGATATCGTTTGGCTCTTGCCAGTTCCAGGTGGACCTTGAAGTACAAAACTTATACCTTTTTTTGAATATAGAATAGCATCTTGTTGGCTGGCATCGGCATCTAATACTTGGAATGCATCAACAGGGTTTGTCTCTTTATCATGATCATAGCAGTTGTATTCTTCAGAGATTTCTGGAAGTAAGCTTGAGTCTCCCGTTATTGCTCGCAAGACTGAATTACTGTTTATTCTGTCTGAATTTTCATTTAAGTCCCTATACATGTTAATTTTTAAAAACGATAATAGGCTTAGTCCCGCAGCTTGAGAAACATTCCACCCTAGTTTTTTTATCATAGATTCAACATTTTTTAGGTAACCACAAATATCTTCTTCAAAATCATCAAAAGATGGCAGTAATAATCCGAAATCCTTTTCAAATTTATATTTCAATGTCGGATTCACAACAATTTCATCTTCATTCAAACTCAATACGAAAGGAGCACTGATATTCCTTATCGTCAAATTAACTGGAACAAGTACAAGTGGGGAATTAATCCATAATTCGGAATTTTCACTTTCCTTCCAATGAACAAAACCAAATCCTAGAAATAAGACATTAACACCCTGTTCATCTGTAGCAATTTTAGCCTTTGCTCTAATATTTCTTAGCGATTTTTGTTGTTCAGGTAATGAGCGATCTGTTTCGATATCACCATGCTCGACAAAGTCATATATGTCATCATCAGGATTAAACTCATCCCGATAAATTGGTAGTGGAAATTTTAAATTTTTTTCTTCAATTACGAGGAGTCGATATAGCTCACTAATTTCTGGAGATGTAATATTAATATTCGAACGTTTGGTTTCTTTATAATTTAACAGCCGATTTCGTTTTCCTAAATTAAGAAGCTTTTCTTTCCAACGAACAATTCTTTGTTCTATAACAGTCATAAATTACTCCTAGATATATCGCAAATTACATATCCATTTTTTTCAATATAAGAAAAATCCTTTACTATTTATTAGCAATTGATTTCAATGGAATTCACAATTTATTTTCAAATTAGTGTTAAATCATCGAAATATTTACCTAATTGAATTGAACTCTGATTCATCAGATTTAATAAAACAATCCTCAAACAGAAAATAGAATTATTTTCTGTTTTCTTTAAAGTACTCATGCTTTATTCTTGTTAATAGAGATGAATAAATTATTTGTTTTTAAATTTGTTTGTTTCAGATTTACTAATCTATTTCATAAATAATAAATAGAATGTTATACAACATGATAAGCCTATCATATATGCAAATTTTTATCATCCAAAATATCTTTATACTCGATTTTTTTCAAATAATATTGTATTCTTTTATTAGAATAACAGCAAGTAATTTTTTTGCCATGGTTGAAGAAATATGTTTTTGCAAATTACTAATCCAGGACAATCATATAAACCGGAAGGACCGGCAAATGTACTGCTGCGTATTATTGAGGCTCATCCGGAATTACTGAATGAACCATTGACAAAATAGAGCATTCCTAATCCTGAATGAATTGCAGCAATTTTTAAGTAGAAGTCGAAAACACTCGTACCCTATACTGGATGGAAAATTTGACTTGTTTATTACCTCGATGTTCGCCTGCTCATATCAAGCTCTCCCTGGTTCGACTCACGCTTATCGTTAAAAATTTATACCCCCAAGTAGGTGGTATAAATTTTTAGCGGAGAGAGGGGAGTCTTTTCACCTAACACGGGATTCTCCAACTTATTTGCTGCCTGACTTCATCACAAAAACACGTAACGTCAATGTTCAATTTTTTGATTACGATGCAGACTAAAATTTTTAATTGTTGGAGTCTTTTTTTTCTCAGCAATACAAAATGACAATGGGATCGAATATTAAGTAGAAAACTACCTTCATTGATGAAGTTATTTCGCTGCTACGTTCTTCGTTATGATCACATCAGAATCCAAATCGCAAATATTAGCAACAACAATTTGTCCGATTGAAACAGGTGCTTTCACCCGCTGCTTTTTAATGATCTGCATCACATCGAAAATTTTATCCTTTGGAATTGGTTTTGTCAGGCGGACGCTTGCGAGCGGCAATTCACCATCTTCAACCAGGATGCTGCTGGCGATATTTCTCCGCGGATCCGTTAGTTCCTGATGAACATATTCCCGGCCACGTTTACAATTTGCGCCTGTAATGGATACAATTTCGTTGCTATGAATATCAACGGTAACTTCACAGCCGTTCGGACATATAATGCAAGTGAATTTTTTTATCATTCGACAGACACCTCTACAGCGGCTTCCGGCTTCAGGTTATCCTTCGGAATTGAGATCCGGATCATTTCAGCAGGAAGCGCTTTTTGTAACTTTACACGTTTTAACGCGATATTGTTTTGTTTTATCAGAATTGTGCAATTTTTAAATGGGCAACGCACCCGCATTGAAAGTGTAAATTCTTTTTGGCCGCTGATTCTCTGAGGAATCGTATGACTGACATTCCCGTCAGTGATGATTTGAACATCGCACACAGGAAGAGAACCATCACGAATATATACAGCGACATTGTCAGCCAGGCTTTCAGCCTCGAGTGAAACATTATCAACCAGATCATGAACCTGGAGGACATTTCCGGCAGCAAAAATGCCGGGAACACTTGTTTGATAATATTCATCGACAACAGCCCCTTTTGTCCGGTTGTCCATTTCTATACCGGCGCTCAAGCTAAGTTCATTCTCGGGAATCAAGCCTACAGACAAAATAAGCGTATCGCAGGGATAATACTTTTCAGTTCCAGGAATAATCTGCAAGTTTTCATCCACTGCGGAAACAGTCACCCCGGTCAGCCGGGAACTTCCATGAATCTCAGTGACAGTATGACTTAGATACAGCGGAATATCATAATCATTAAGGCATTGTTGAATATTACGCGGCAGTCCGCTTGGATAAGGCATAATCTCAAAGACTGCATTAACATGAGCACCTTCCAGGGTCATTCGCCGGGCCATAATCATACCGATATCGCCGCTACCTAAAATAATTACTTCTTTTCCGACCATTGTATTATGGAGGTTAATATAGCTCTGGACAACACCGGCTGTGAAAACACCTGCAGGACGTTCGCCCGGAATTGCAAGCGCTCCCCGCGTTCGTTCACGACAGCCCATCGTCAATACTACAGCACCGGCTTGATAAGTCACCAAACCGTCAGAGGATACAGCAGTTACTTCTTTTTCCGGAGTAATTGAAAGCACGGTTGTACCTACGTCATAAGGAATCCCCAATTCAATCACTTCATCAATAAAGCGTTGTGCATATTCAGGTCCGGAGAGGGGCTGACCAAATCGGGCAAGTCCAAAACCATCATGAATGCATTGGCGCAGAATACCACCAAGATTTTTCTCACGCTCGATGATCAGAATATTTCGTAAACCTTTCCTGTGCATCTCAATTGCGGCAGCAAGACCCGCTGGCCCACCCCCAACAATAATTACGTCTTTTCTAATGGTGCTCATCTTCTCACTTTCCCGACAAACAATTTTGAGCCATTTCTGGCATATACAATATCTTCAACTGCTTTAGATTTTTCTTGTTCAATCATTTCAGCCAGGCGTGTCTGACAATAACCACCCTGACAGCGCCCCATCATTGCACGCGTACGGTATTTAATGCTTGTTACCGTATCTACATTCAGCGGATTATGAATGGCCTGTAGCATTTCAGCTTTGGTCACTTTTTCGCATCTGCAAATAATTTCACCGTAATCCGGATTTTCTTTAATGAGTTGTTCTTTGTTTTCATCATTTTGTTCGGCAAAGCGAATGATTGGCTTTCGTACCGGGTTAAAAGTAGTATTGCGGATAAAAGATTCCTTCTCCGCAAACAAACTCACGACATAACGTGCGATCGGTAAGGCCGACGTCAATGCAGGCGATTCAATTCCAACCAGATTGACTGAATTCGGAGCCTCGCTGCGAGCTTCAATCTTATAATCCTGGATTTTTCCGTTTTCATCCACCCATTTTGGTAAGATACCGCAATAATTCCGGATATAGTCCTTTTTATGAATGCATGGCCAAAGCGTGTTTGCACTTTCCGCCAAAGATCGAATTTCCTTTTGAGAGACGCCATAATAACTGAAGGCATCTTCATTGATATATTCTGCATTGGGACCGACAATGACATTTCCATCCACAGTTGGTGTGACATGAATTCCCATATAAGTATTGCTCGGAACAGGATAGACCGGCATGGGAAGCAGGGGTCCAACGTTTTTATCCAAAATAATATAATCACCTTTGGAACCAACGATCTTGTATCCCCTCAGCCCAAGCATTTCAGATATTTTTCCGCATCCAAGACCGGCGCTATTAACAACCCAGCGGGTACGATAATCGCCTTTTGACGTAATTATTGTGTATCGGTCCCTGGCACGAGAAATTCCTGTAACTTCATGATCGAACAGATAGGTGACACCATTACAGGCCGCATTTTCTGCCAGAGCAATCGTGTAGAGAAATGGATCGACAATTCCGCTATTGGGTGACCAAAGAGCAAATTTCCCGATCACGGAAGGAACCAGGTTATGTAATTGGGCATCATCGATGATTTCCAAACCACAGGAGCCATTAATCTGACCGGATTCCAGTGTACGTTTCAAACTTTCCATATCAGCTGGCGTGTTGCCAACCAGAACCTTACCGGTGCGTTTAAAAGGAACCCCCAATTCTGCTGCGACCTGATCAAATTCTAAATTTCCTTCCACGCAAAAGCGGGCTTTATACGTTCCTGGATCATAAGCAAAACCGCCATGAATCACACCGGAATTTCGGCCACTGGTTTCAAAGCAAACATCAAGGTTCTTTTCTAATACACCAATTTTTAATTCATAACGGGATAATTCCCGGGCTATCGCGCTGCCTACTACACCACCACCGATAATCATTACATCATATAATTCGTCCATTTAATTTTCACCCACGTTGTTTTTCACGGTTGTAAATCAGCACCAATAACAAGATGATCAGGCCCTGTGATATTTGCCGCCCGGCTTCGGGAAAATTCAAAATTGTCAGAAAATCTTCGAGAACCGTCATAATAATTGCTCCCGCGATGGTTCCAAGATAATTGCCTCTGCCTCCGGTGATTGCAGTTCCACCGATAATGACCGCTGCAATGGTTTTTGTGTTGTAACTACTTCCGACGTTCAAAAAACTGGTACCCGTATAACCTACAAGGAAAAAACCTGCCAGAGCCGAAATTACCGCAGAAAGAATATACACAATAAAGGTCGTTTTTCCTGTGTCAATTCCGGAAAAACGGGATGCCTCTTCGTTGGTCCCTATGGAGTAAATATTGCGTCCGAAAATTGTTTTCTTTAACAGCAACCACATAATCAATGCCATCAAAAGCCAAATAATTACAATTCCGGATACCATACCAAACATGCTTCTTCCGCAAATACTCTTTAACATTGGTGCCGCATTGCCTTTCGGTGCTCCTTTTGTGTATATCAGAAATATTCCCTGCACAACGGTTCCTACGCCCAGGGTCATGATGAAAGGTGGTATTTTGAGAATCCGGACTCCGACACCGTTTACGAGTCCAACCAAAATTCCCATTACTAAAACAGCCACCAATGCAAGTGGTATGTTTTCATCTTTTCCCATCATGATCTTTGCACCAATCACATTGGCAAATGTGATTACATTTGCAATAGACAAATCAATGCCACCAGTGAGAATCGCCAGATTTTGACCAATTGCTGCAATACCGACGAAAGATGCTAAACGCAGGATTCCGGCCAAATGGTTCAACTGAAGATATCCGGGTGATGCAGCTTGTGCAATCAGAAGCAATGCCAGAAGGATGACATATACAATCGCCAGTTGGTTACTTGTAAATCGCTTGAAAAAACTCTGTATAGGTGTTGATTTTATTTTGTTCGTATTCACAGTTGGTTTTACGTTCATTTCTTCCGTTGTCAGCCTTTCTTATTCAATGCATTCAATGAAAGCGCAGCGACCAGGATCAAACCCTGAAATACAAATTGATAGAAAGAAGAAACGCCAAACAGATTGAGCATGTTATTGATAATTGCGATGATAAATGCTCCAGCAACAGTTCCAAGAGGATCTCCAATGGCACCACTCATGGCTGTGCCTCCCACTACTGTTGTCGTAATAGAGTTCATCGCATAGTTTTTCCCGATGGCAGCATCAGCTGAATTCATCTGAGCGCTCAAAAAAATACCGGCTACTGCGCATAAAACACCTGCTATTGCATAAGTCAGGAATTTTACGCGATCCACTTTGATACCGGTTGAATAAACAGCCCCTTCATTTCCACCGATAGCCCGCAGCGTACGGCCAAAGGATGTTCTGTTCGTAAGACAACGCACAACGATGAAAATTGTCAAAAATAAAATCAACGGCGATGCTCCGCCAATTCCTCTTGTAAGAAATTTACCGAATGCCCGATGCACAGATCCACCGGGATTGGGCATCATATATAATGCTGCTCCGCTAAAGATTGCGTCTGTGGCCAACGTTACGATTATCGGCGCTAATCGTCCGCGGGTGATGACCAGACCATTTAGAACACCGGCCAAAAGCCCTATCACCAAAGTTACGATAACTGGCAGAATGAACCCTGTCGGAGAATCCGGTTTCATGAGAACAACACAGACAACATTCGTCAACGCCACAATTCCACCGAGCGATAAATCAATTCCACCCGTCAGTATGATCAGTGTTTGACCAAAAGAAACCATTATCAGCGGAAAAACTGTGCGCAGCAGGTTTTTAAAATTTCCAAGGGTAAAAAATTTGTCATTAAAAATACTTACCACAAGCATCATAACAAAAAGAAAAACATAAATAATGATCGTTCGCAGATTGCGCTGCACGAAATAGTTTTTTCTTTTCTTTACAGTCACATTCATGCTGTTTCCCCTGCCTCAAAATACTTTTCTGTTATACCCATGGCGTAACGCATGATGGCTTCTTCGCTGATTTCTTCTTTTTGCAATATTCCGGATATTCTTCCTTCATACATCACAGCCACACGATCAGCCATACCAATGACCTCCATCAAATCACTGGAATTCATGATCACTGCAACACCCTGTGATGCAAGGCTATCCATAATGTTATAGAATTCTCTTTTTGCCTCAACGTCAATTCCGCGCGTGGGTTCGTCAAATAAAATTACTTTCGGATTTGTTGCAAGCTCTTTTCCTAAAACGACCTTTTGTTGATTGCCTCCTGAAAGGCTGTTTGCAGGATTTGTAACTTTACCGATTTTAATAGCAAGTTGTTCAACTATTGAGGAACAAAAGATTGACTCAGCTTTGCTATCGATAAACAACCCTTTCAATCGTTTCCCTAAACTGGAAATTGATAAATTATGTTGAATCGCCAGTTCCAGCATTAAACCCTGACTTTTTCGATCAGCGGGAACCAGCGCAATCCCGTTTTCAATGGCCTGTCCTGAATTTTTTACACTGATTTTCTTTCCGGATATGATGACTTCTCCGGATTTAAGTGGATGCAAACCGCTGATTGCATTGAGTAACTCACTTTGCCCATGCCCTTGCAACCCGGCTACACATAGAATTTCACCCCTGTGCACATTAAAGCTTACATCATTTACTTTTTTGTCGTGATCCAGAAGGAGTCTGACTTCAAAGATGATCTCATTGTCAATTTTGCGATTTTTATGTGGGAAAATATTCTGAAGTGAACGACCAACCATCATCCGGATCAAGTCATCTTCATTGATATCGCAGATATTACAAGTATCCACAAATCTGCCATCTTTAAAAACAGTAACTCTGTCGCCAATCGCAAAGACCTCTTCCAATCTGTGTGAGATGAAGATGATTGTCTTTCCGTTTGCAGTCAGGTTCCGGATGATTTGAAACAACTGGTCAACTTCTTTGCGGGCAAGCGCTGAAGTAGGTTCATCTAAAATAATCAAATCCGGATCGCGTACCAGAATTTTCAGGATTTCTGCTAATTGTTGCTTTGCAATTGGCAGGTTATTTACAATTTCGTCCGGTTCCAGATAGATGCCATACTTATCCATCGCAGTTTGTATTTGTTTGTTTACTGCTTTCTGATCAATCAGTCCAAGTTTATTTTTAGGCTCAATACTCAAATAGATATTTTCGGATACCGTCAATTCTCCGATCAAAGTAAGTTCCTGGAAAACCATCGCAATTCCTAATTTTTGAGCCTGTTCCGGATTTTTAATGGTCGCTTTCTTATCGTTAAAATAAATCTCTCCCTCATCAGCTTTATATATACCGGATAAAATTTTTAGTATGGTACTTTTGCCAGCTCCATTTTCGCCGGCTAACACATGTACTTCACCACGGTTGCAAGAAAAATGCACCTGATCCAACGCAACAATACCGGCAAATCGTTTCGTAATATTCACCATTTTAAGAATTTGTTCGGACACGATTGTTCCCCTTGTCACAGTATGGTTTCATATTTTTTAAAAGGTTCTTTCCATTTTAACGTGTTTCTCTCAGACATGAAAAACAGTAGTTCGAAAAATGAAAATAATTCTATGTTGTTGTATTGTTTTGCATTTCGCATAAAAACAATACAACAAAATTTTTTCACTTTCAATTCGAAAAGCTTATCCATATTTCGAACAACAGATAAAAGAAATTACACATCCGATAATGAAAATTGAATTCAATTTTCGTAGGAATTGCTGTATGAAAAATCAATCGTTTTACATGTTGAATAATTAAAAAACCTCGTAAAAGACTTACTCTAAGATATTTGAAAAAACGGAAATCCTGTATATAAAGAATCAGATTTGAATTTGTATAATCCACATGAATACAGTATAAAAACTGCCGGAATTAAGCGATTAGAATATCGATTTTACAGATCCGCAAAAATAATTTCTGCAAGACAGGTTTTTTATGACCCGTCTTGCAGATAAGGTATGTTTATTTCTTATATGAACGGAGATTACTTGTAAAGTGATTGAAGAGCGGCATCGTCCAACTCAGTCAAAACCCAGAAACTGTCCGGCATATCAGCCCGATAGTAATCTTCAACATTTGAGGCATCAACGACTTCAAGAGGCATGACAACGCGGGGTTCAACTTCTTCGCCATTCAAAGCTTTGATTGCAACACGAAGTGCTTCGGCACTGGTGTAGGTCGGATTTGATGGAGCGAGGCAGGTCAGACCAGCATCTTTGTTTTCGATCCATGAACGGATCGCGCCATTGTTTCCTTCACTGGTCATCGGAACCAGTTTTCGACCGGCTGCGATGAATGCATCGATAGCGCCCTGGGTCATTGCACCACCCTGTGACCATACACCGTCAATTTCAGGATAAGCGGAAAGCATACTTTCAACAGCAGCTTTACCTTCGGCATAATCCCAACCAGCATTGGCAGAACCAAGAATTTCAATTTCAGGATATTCTTTGAAGACTTTTTCGGCACCACCCCAGCGGGCTGCGTCTGTTGATGTACCGGCAATACCATTAAGGACAATTATTTTGCCTTTGCCATTGAGTTCTTTAGCCAGCCATTCGGCGCCTATTCGACCAAATTCTTCTTCGTTAATACCGATATAGGCAACTTTTTCATCCGTATCCACATCATTATCGAAAGAAACAACTTTGATACCGGCTTCAGTGGCTTCTTCTACAACAGGAGCTAAGGCAGACGGGGAAGCTGCAGTGATACAAATCGCATCCACACCCTTTGTGATCAGGTCTTGCATATCGCTGATTTGTTTGTTAATATCATCATTTGAATTTGTGATGAAATAATCACTTACAACGCCATCAGCTTTGAGTCTTTCAGCTTCAGCTATAAATTCCTGTTCCATCTGGGCTCTCCAGGAATTCCCGATAGAATAATTGCACAATGCGACAACATAACCTTCGTCAGCAGCCAATGCTGGCGCTGCTAATGCAATGATCATAATCAATGCAAGAGACAAACCAAAAATTTTCTTCATTCTAATTCCTCCCAAAAAATTATTCGTCACCGCTGATTAAAGCGGATACGTTTCTAAAGTAAAAGCATCAATTATCGAAAAATAAATGCTGTGCATTTTTCCCCATAATGAGTTCCTTATGATTCGGCGGAATTTTCGCACAACCATTCAAGACTAAATTAATAAGTTGTTTCATCGTGGCATGGTTCAACATGCCGGGATAATCTGACGCCCACATCATTTTTTCAGGGCCAACAATCTTGTATGCTTTTTCAATTATCGCAATCGATGTAGGGAATGGATATTCTTCCTGATAATAGACCGGTACTGTGGATGTATCAATGAATACGTTCGAATTGTCACGGGTGATAGATAAAACAGTCTCAAAGTTTTCAGTTTTCGCGGTCTGATAAAAACAGGCATCAGCACCCATATGACATATCACAAATCGGATATTCCTATATCGTTTTACCAGAACTGCCAGATCTTCAATGTCACAACCCTTGAATAAATGTATAAATACCGGTTGGTGATATTGATTGCAGCAATCCCATACCGGAGCAAGGTCTGAATCCGTCATTCGTTTTTGAGGAGCACACTGGAAAGTACTATTTACTTCAATTTTAAAACCAAACAACAAACCTTCATCATAAATTACAGATAGTTCTCTTGCCGCTTGTTCCCCTTTAAGGATGTCTACTAATGCCACACCCCTTAAGCGGTCGGGATATGTTTTGACCGCTTTGATGAAATATGAATTATGATAGCCATAATATGGATTTGGCATTAACAGCGCTTTTTCAATCCCGCACCAATCCATATAAGCAATAAGTGTTTCTGCGGTACTCTGACTTTTTTCAAAAGAAGGCGGAAGAAATTGCACTTCCTGATTTCCAATTGTGACCCGACCCAGACGGGTAGAGCTCATAGGCTGTCCCTGAGTTATACCGGCCACTTTTTCATAAATATGAGCGTGAATGTCTATAATTCGCATCGAATTGCTCTCTGTTTGTTATGAAATGTTCCATTTATTTAGTTGAGAATCATCACAAATCGTTCTGATAATATAAATATACAGGGAGAGATCTTCTTTGTATATTTGATTTCATATTGGAAACTTTTGATTTGATACGATTCGATGCCGGGAAGCAATGTTTTTCCATGGATCAATTGTCAGAGGTAGTTTGCCACCAATATTTGGCTAGTCTTTACCAGTCATCATTTTAGGCAGATCGTTTGTATGTAATCTTAGCACCTGAGTTTGTTTCTCACTTATTGAAAAAAAGTCTCTTATTACGCTCAAATTTGGAAATTCCAGGACACTAATTCGAGAAAATCAAGTGAAAAGGAACTTACCTGATTCGATGCACACATTGAAATGATCCGATTCTAAAAATATTTTTTGGAGTCGATTTGTAGCTTATATTCAGATGGCGAAAATCCAGTATAGCGTTTGAATGCCGCACTGAAATAGGCAGCATTTTCATAACCGATCCGGGAAGATATTTCATAAACCTTATCGTTTGAGTTTGTGAGCAATTCTTTTGCTTTTGTCATCCGGATACTAATTAAATAATCGGTGAAGGTCTGCCCCGTTTCATTTTTAAAAATTGTGCTGAAATGGCTTGTACTTAAAAATACAATAGCTGCCACATCTTCGATTGATAAACTGGAACGACTATAATTATTCTGAATATAACGAAGTGCAGTATTGATTGTGCGAGAATGATGACTGCTGTGTGTACTGATGTAATCACAGATTTCTGTCAAATTTCTTTTTAGATTGATAATTGCTAGATCCAGTGTGTTTGAAGATATTACTTTGACAAATTCTTCCATCGGGTTATCAAATACCGCACCGATGTTATATCCGGCTTCGTTGAGTTCCTTCATGACATGGGTATAAAAATTTCCTACTGTAAATGTCATATAAACAAAGGATTCTCCACCTTTTTCCTTCAAATGCTCATGTAAAAGATTTAAACGCTCATTCAAGAGCTGCTTATTCGCCTCTAATAGTGGCTCTATAAAATCGATATCTAAAAATCCAAGACTTTCATTCCCGGAGACACCTGTTTTTTTATAATGCGGGATTTCATGATAATAGATTGTGGCATTCGCGCCTTTTACAAAATGAAGTTTTAATGCCTGAATACACTCGTTTTGTGATTCCCGAATATTTTCAAGTCCCTGATGGACATCTCCGGCTGCAATGACGATATCATTACAATAATATCCCGCGAAGAAATCTCGGGTTGATGTAATAAATTGTTCCCGAAGATTGATCACATCAGATTTTTCATCACCAAGCAGTAATAACTGGCAATTGCTGCCTGCACGTTCAACGATATAAATATTTTTAGTTTGTATATACTCAAGAAATTGTAGAAAACGTAAATCGGCTGCATATTGGATATCGTCTGCCATCAGTCCTAACTCTCTGGTCTCTATCTGAATCGCTAAAACACAGCAATATTGTTCCAGGTCAAGTAGAACAGCATCACACTGTTTTTGGATTTCTTCAGAACCAATGCTTTTCTGAAGAATCTTGCGTAGTATCTCCAACGTTTGGGAACACTGGCTTTTGCGGGTTTGAATGCAATGGTCTACCGCGTTTTTCAATGCATTTGTAAGATCATCCGGATTAACTGGTTTAAGAATATAATCCACAACACTCAACCTGACCGCTTTCCGTGCATATTCGAAATCATCATATCCGCTGATGATAATTATTGAAATATCGTTGTTCAAGGTTCGCGCTTTTTCAGCCAATTGGAGCCCATCATAATGCGGCATCATGATGTCCGTGATAAGAATATCCGGAATACAGCGGGTGAGTTCTTGCATTGCTTCTTCACCATCACTTGATATACCAATCAGCTCAATGCCGAGGCCATTCCAATCCATCTGTTTTTGCAGCCCTTCCAGGACAATCTCGTTATCATCACAAAGAAGCGCTTTAAGCATTCTTCTTTTCTCCTCTCAGTTTTGGAATAAAAATTTGTACCTCGGTCCCTTCACCATAGGTTGAATTGACTTCTAAACCATATTTATCACCAAAGAATAGTGGAATCCTGAATGCCACATTGTACAAACCATAGCCATTGTCATTCCCCTGATTGGATTTGTACTCTTGAAGGCGCTCTCTCAATAATTCGAGCTCTTGAACCGGTATACCGACTCCGGTATCTTTAACAGACATATGGATACCATTTTTATCATCCAGGACAGATACATGAATATGTATCCGATTCTTTTTTGAAGACATCCCATGGTTAATCGCATTCTCCACAAGCGGCTGCAAAATCAGTTTCGGAATCAGGCAGTCACCTAAATCCAGATCTGTCTCAACAGAATAATCAAATTTTTTACTATATATGACACTTTCAATTAAAAGATAACTATTGACGTGTTTAAGCTCTTCTTCAATCGTAATTATTTCACGTCCTTTACTTAATGAAACGCGGAATAACGTTGACAAAGCTGTCAGCATATTAATCGCTTCGTCAATCTTTCCAAGTCTCAACAGCCAGGTGACAGAATCCAGTGTGTTGTATAGGAAATGCGGCCGGATTTGTGATTGAAGGGCTTTGAGTTCAGAATTCCGCAGTTTACTCTGCTCCTGGTATATCTGGTCAATTAATGCCTGGATTCTGAACACCATATGGTTGAAACTCTTCCCTAATCTTCCAATTTCATCTTTAGGCAAATCTTCCATTTGTACAGCCATATCACCGTCTTCAACTTGCTCCATCAACTCGCTGAGAGTTCGTAGTGGCCGAGAAATTGATTCTGACGCAGATACAGCTCCAAGCATAGAAATTATGACTACAACAGTAAGAATGAGGGTTACAGCCAGGGTGATAGACTCATTCTGTTGTGTAAAAACACTTTTATCAATCACACCTGCAATACGCCAGTTTGAACGGCCAAGCGGTCGAAAAATGATGAGATTTTCTTTATCAGGTATCAGCGTAGATGTTCCCGGTGAAAGTACTTTTCCGCTGTTGAAAAATTTTTGGACACTAGTTCGTACAAGTTGTTCTTTTTCGCTGTTCCGGGGTTCACCTTCCTGACTTACGCTAAACAGAAGGTTGTCATTTTCATCCAATAAAAGAATGATCCCCTTTTGCCCCAAACCTTGCCGAATCCGGGAAATGATGCTGTCTTCGCGGATGTCAGCCAAAACCACACCGTTCTTTTTGCCGGACGCTTTATCAATGAATGGAATTCCTACAGAGATAAAACGATCTGTGATACTTGTTCGTACAACAAAACTTCCTTCATGGGGTGTAAACCATTCTGCTTCATTACTTTGTATGATCCGCTTATACCAGGCAGTCTGAGAATGGTCTTCCACCTGGAAAGAGGAATAATTTGATTTATATTCACCACCATTTTCACCAATAACGTAAAGGCCAAAAATATCTTTTTTATAGGTAGAAATGGATGCCAATTCCATATCACCACGCAGATCAGTCGAATACTGCTCCTGGATGGAATCGAAATGCCGTCGCAGTTTTTCCTGCATATTCAAATCATTGGATATTAATTCGCACAATGAACTGACATCTTCAAACAATAGATCAATGTCACTGCATACAAGATCAATCGTATTGGTCGCATTTTCTTCTGCCATATTTAATACGACATTTGAGAAAATCAGAAAGGTAACAACACCAACAATCAGTACCGGGATGGCTGACAGTAAGACAAAGAAGAGAATAAGGCGCGGTTTCAAGCTCATATTTCGTAATAAATCGCCTTTTGTTTTCTTTCCGTCGTTAATAATCATCGATTTGATCTCATCCATTAATACGCTGATGGGAAGCGTTCTTCGGCATTTTCTGCATTAATAATACGATAAGGAATAATCACCATCGGAAAAGGTTTTGTCCCCCGTTCCATCATTTGAACCAGCGTCAATATAATTTGCCCCCATCTGGGATTACTTTTTACGGTACCGAGATATTCTCCCGCAATAATCGCTTTACAAACATCTTGTACACCGTTAATCGATACAATGGATATATCGGTTCCTACAGGCTGACCGGCAACCTTCAATGCCTGTAATGCTCCCAAACCGTCCTCATCGCTATGAGCAAATACAGCGTCAATCGGCTTCCTTTGATCCAATGCCTGTACCAGGATTTTTTCCATGGCTTTCTGGGCTGTAACACGGTCAAAATTACCATATTCCGAAGCAATAATTTTCAAATTTGGGTGTTTATATAAAACACGATGAAATCCTTCCGAACGCCCCTTTGTAACCGGGGAATTTAGTGTGCCAAAGATTTCTACAATATTGCATGGACGGTCACCGTATTTTTCAACAAGCATTTGCGCACAAATTTCACCCTCCCGAATATAATCTGTGCTGATGAGTGTTGCATATAATTCACGAGGAATGCTCTCTCGATTCTGTTCAATCAGGATGACCGGGATTTCTCTCTCGCGCGCTAATTCCAACATTTCCCGTAAAGGTGCTGTTTCATGCGGAACCACTACAAGATAATCGACACCTTCCTCGATTAATTTACGCAGATTCTGCACCTGCCATTCCACAGTGTATTCATCCGGTTCGTAATATACCAGCTCAACAGATCCGGATCGGGCGATTTCTTTGATACTATTTATCTGAACAGTCCGCCAGGGATTGCTTGTCTCAACAAGCGATAGGCCGAGTTTCGGTATTTTTTTGTCGGAAACAGAATTCTCTTCAGTAATGGGAAATCCAGTACTTTGTAGATTACACGCAAATAACAGCAAACTTAAACCCAGTATCAATAAAGATTTAAAGCGGCGGATTGTCATGAGTTCGTATCCTTACGCTTTTTTGCTCGCCGGAGTGCTTGCTCTCACAATTCTGCCCACATCGTAACAGGACAACTGTCTACACCTTCCACGAATAATGGTATCGCAGCGACCTTACATATTCCATCAGCCGGTAAGTCTGCCATATTTACATCTTCAATAATACAGATGTAATGTTGATGGAATGTCCCGAGCATTATTTGATGCGCGAGATTTCCATCATTTTGGTCGGAATAAGATGCCAGTGACACAAAATCCAAAGCTACAGCTTTGATATTGAGAAAATTATCAAGCAACCATTTGGCAGTCCGAGAGCTAATGGCCGGACCATTTTTTTCATATACGTCCGGTTCTTCCATTCGATTTTTCCAGAAACCAGTACGGATCATAAGCAAATCACAATTCAGTATCTTATCTGCGAATATTTCCAGATCCGCCGGCTCCACTTTTTCACCGGGCTGTTTTGGTATATCGATCAACAATGGTGAGTTATAAATAAAAGTGTTCAGGGGAAGTTCTGAAATCGGCAGCCCATTTTTGTTGAAATGAAGAGGTGCATCGAAATGTGTTCCGTAATGATTAAACAAATGAATCGTATAAGTGTATGCGACATCACCTTTATCGATAGAACTGTTGGGAGTGAGGTCCACAGAAGAGCTTCCAGGCCACGTCGGCATGTTTTTACAAATAGGGTAAGATAACAATTTATACATTATTCACTCCTGAGAAAATCTCTTGATAAGAAGGACGTAAAAATATCGTAATGTTTATATTAAATTGTTATCGGTAATTCTGTCAAGCAATACAACCAACGGCAGTAATTCGAAATATGAAAAGAGAGACATGAATTTCCTTCTCCCTTCCAGGGAGAAGGGCAGGATGAGGGTTGTTTGGTTATTGGGGCTGCGCTCAGTCCTCGATGCTCGCCAGCTCGCATCAAGCCCTCCCGGGTTCGAATCCCCTTATCGTTAAAAAAATATACCCCCATCCGGGGGTGTATTTTTTTGCGGAGAGAGAGGGATTCGAACCCACGATGAGATTTCCCCATACCTGTTTTCAAGACAGGCGCCTTAAACCACTCGGCCATCTCTCCCAATACGCAAACGATTTTATCATGATTCCAGAGAGGCAACAAGAAAAAAGTATTCCGGCTATTCGATATAGGGATATGCTTTTCGAATAGAGAAAAAAATTTCGAATTGCTGAATTACCGTCTAAAAGCCGCACTCCGCGAAAGTCGGGAAACTCCTTTGAGCGCCGCGTTTCTGCACGCTCAAGGCGGCGGCATGACTGGCTTTTTTCATTGCCTCTTCCACCGGCGTCCCGGATGCGATGAAATATGCGATCGTGCCAATAAAAGCGTCTCCTGCTCCGGTCGTATCGAAGGCCGTCACCTTCTCCGTTTCCACCAGGACCGATTTTTCTTGGGACATCAACAGGCTGCCCTTGCTGCCCAGCGTAATGATGACATTTTTAACACCACGGGAAAGGAAATCTCTGCCGGCGCGTTTCACATCCTCCATCGTGATCACTGGAAATCCGACGATGTGAGATGCTTCCGATTCGTTCGGGCAGAAATAATCGCACAACCGGTAGAGCTCTTCCGAAAAGTCCTGTGCCGGAGCCGGATTGAAAATCGTCGGAACGCCCTGCGCTCTGGCCATCTGCAGGAACCGCTGTGTGGCATTCAAATTGATCTCATTCTGGCACACCAGGACATTGGCTTTGCGAATTGCTGCAGCTGCTTTCTCAATTTCTGCTTCTTTAAAAGAAAGATTTGCACCACCAACCACAATAATGGCATTCTGCCCGTTTTCCTGTACGGTAATGGCTGCAATGCCGGTTGATGCGTCTTTCGTTGAATACACATAACTGGTATTTAAACCGCAGGCTGCGAAGTTTTTCATATAATCTTTGCCGAATGTATCTTCGCCGATTTTCGCAATCATCCACACTTCGCCGCCCAATTTTGCCGCCATTACAGCCTGATTGGCACCTTTACCGCCGAAATAAGTCTTGAAAGCATTCCCATGAATGGTTTCACCTGCCATTGGCATCCGTTGAACGGTAGTAACAAGATCCATATTCGCCGATCCGGCAACACAGATAACTGGTTTCTTCATGACGACTCCTGAATGACTGAAAATGATTGCGACAAATAAAGAATGTGTTCTGCGTAATGCAGTAGCCCATCGTTTTTTTACCGTATGCCCCTATTGTAGCTCAAATCAACGCTTCCGTAAAACAACAGTAATTCGAGATATGGGGAGGATTCCCAGTTGTTCTTATGGTTTTGCGCTTTGCGCAAAACCATAAGAACAACTGTCATTTTCAGAACGTCACGCCACCTTCCAGAATCACATTGCAGTAAGGAGTGCATTCTCCGGTCCGAATGTGCACTTTCGCAGCGCGGGACATGGCTTTGATGGCTTCATGTGGTCTTTCTTCCACCGGGAAATCAGTATCGATCATCTCCAGCAGTCGCTGATGAGCGGTTGCACTTTTTTCCTCCATTTCACTGCTGATGTACGCTTTTTGAATTTTCAATTCTGACAAAACAGCTGCCAAAACCTCAAAGAAACCCGGAATACCGGCACAGACTGCCAAATCGATGAACGGCACTCCCGGCTGACAGGGCATGCCCGCATCACCGATGAGATTGGTGTCAAAATGTTCCAGTTCCGCCACGATTTTGGATATTTCTCCGTGATAGATACCACTTTTCTTCATTCTTTTTCTCTCCTGCATAAAAAAATGCAGGTTTGTCCGTTGCAAACCTGCATCGTGAGTTTTTTCTTCTTGAACCTAACTGTGCAGATAGGTCTCCCAGCCAAGATAGCCTTCGAAAGCTTCAGTGATGACCTCCGCAAGGTTTTCTTTTGCGATAGCAACGTGATGTTCGAATCCGTTCAGGCAGATAAAACGCATCAGATCCTGAAGATCCGGAATTTTGACAACCGCTCGGGCGCCGAATGTCTTCAACTCATCATCGACGAACCTGCCTTCGCCAGTGAAAGCCCGAATAACACCATTGACCTCATCGGTCGTAACACGCGCATAGGTTAATTTGCCGCCTGGAATTCTGCCCTCCACTACCCCCATCGTATTTTCTGTTCCCATGGTGGTCGCCAAAATTTTTGCATTGCTCATACAGCAGCCCGGTACAAAACTCTTCGCGAAATTACCACAGTGGAAAAGGACACAGTGATTCTTGCTGCTGCCATAGTTATTATTCCAATCGACCAGAATGGCAGGCGCTGCGCCGGCAAGCTGCAGCGCATACATGGAAACAAGGCCTGTGATGTCCGTCTCACACGCTGAAGGCATCAGATCTTCACTCATCATGCTCATCAAAGTGCAGACATTCACGCCATAATTTTGCTGGATCGAATTCCAGCATTGGATGGCTGTCGCATCAATCTCATTATCCGCAATCCACTGATCCAGGACGCCCTTGAATTTTGCCATGCGCAGCAGAGATTCCTGCGGGATGCCGTCGTGCGGCATGTAATTGTCAATTTTTTCGAGTGCCATTTTGACAATACGGTCGTCATCGCTCAACCGGGATGCCGGACCAATCAGTTCGGAAAGATCCGCTGTGATAACAGAGATTCCGACATTTTCGAGCATTTTTTCACTGTAACGAACCGTGTTGAATGCCGTAGGCCGGGCACCAACCGCTCCGAGTCTGGCATGGCGCATCTTGTTGACAATGCGGCAGACACCTGCGAATTTTCGCAGATCTGCTTTAAAACTCTCCTCAGCAGGGAAGACGCAGTGATCCGTTGTGACAGAGAAGTTATAGCCGTACTGTCGCAGATTGTTGCAGACCGAGATTTTACCGCAGAAAGAATCGCGGCGGTTTGCCACGTCCAGTTTCTCCAGATCATCCGGAAAAGCCTGTACCAATATGGGTTTATGCAGTCCGGAAAGTTTGATCGTATCCGCAATTCCGCGCTCATCGCCAAAATTCGGCAAGCTGATGAGAATACCGTCGATCTCATCCGCATGACGCTTGAACAATTCTGCACATTCCTTTGCATGCGCATACGTCGTGACAGCGCCATGTACGCCCGTATTTTCATCCAGCGTTATATAATCGATCCCCAATTCTTCCAATACTGCAAACATCTGTTTTCTTGCATCGAAAACAAGACTGGCAGGGAAAAATTCTCTCGATCCAAATAAAACGGCTAAGGTAATTTTTTTCATACGATCTCCTGATATCGTTCTGAATAATTAAACTGCAATTCTAATTGATTACGAATTATCGAATAAAACAGGGAATTCTATTGTAAATATATTTTTGCATAAAACGCAAAAACAACATAACAACAAGATATCCCGATCGATTCGAAAGGTTGGTTCATTTTTCGAATTACTGACTTACATTTCGAATCCCTGTAATTTCCAAAACCTGAAACCTTTTCATCCGCTTTCCATGATTGGATGGGAGATTCGGAAATTGGCTTCTGGTCATCTGATGCTTCCAAAACGAACTGCGATTGAGCCGTACAGTGCATGGTATTCTATAGAAAAGGGATTACAAGATAATCATGCTCATCAGTCCGTTATATTTCCTTTCCGACGAGAAAATCCGCGCGCAGGATTCCCTGATTGGAAAGGAAATGAAGGAACGGAAATGAATCCGTTCCTTCGTGAAAGCTGAGAATCGCTTAATCGCAGGAAGTTACACCTTCGATCGGAGCAAATTTCGCATACATGCAGGCATTCTCTGCATTAATCAGCACACAATCGATGGATTGTTTTTCTTCCTTCTCAAATTTTCCGTTGGTCAGGTAGTAATCAGCCTGTTCAACAGCAGCGATGGAAATGGCTGCGACTGGCTGCAGACCGGTGGCTTTAATACCGCCGTCTTTAATGGACTGGATCACATCATCGGAACCATCAAAACCCATGACAATGACATCTTTCTTACCGGCAGCATCCAATGCAGCTTTGGCACCCAAAGCCATGGTGTCGTTTCCACAGATTACGCCCTTGACATCCGGATTGGCCTGAAGCATGGTTTCCATCTTTTCAAAAGCTTCGGTCTGATCCCAGTTGGCAGTATCCTGAGCAATCATCTTCATATCAGTATATTCATCAATGACATCATGATAACCCTGAGAACGGACATGTGCGTTGGTATCGGTATCACGGCCGGTCAGCTCAATATAGGTGCCTTCTTCTTCCATCAATTCAACGAAGTATTCGGCGACCATGGATGCACCCTGATAGTTGTTGGAAACGATCTGGGCAGCAGCAATACCTTCTTCACTGATTTCACGATCGATCAGGAATGTCGGAATACCGGCATCTTTGGCTTTCTGAACTGCGCTGACGGTTGCATCAGCACCGGCGTTATCGAGGATGATCGCTTTGGCACCTTCAGCGATGGCAGTCTCAAAAAGTTCCATCTGTTTATTGGCGTCATCATCATGAACGACGGATTTTGTGGTGTAGCCAAGCTCTTCTGCTTTGGCCACTGCAATTTCAGCCTCAGAACCAAAGAACGGATTCGAATGGGACGGGGTAATCACATAAATCAGTCCTTTGCTTTCGGCAGCGGACACAGCAGCAACGCTGCTCAACACCAATGCAAGAACAACGATGAACAACAAACTTTTTTTCATTTTTTTTCCTTTCCTCCTGTAACAGAGAATAAAAATGTTTAATTTACGAATCGAAAATTCGTAATACACAAGATTAAGTGAGAACTTCTATGCGTTCTCTTTTTCTTCGACTTGCTGGGAAAGCGAAACACGCTCCTGAAGTCTGCGCTGCACCTGGTCGATGATGACCGCAAAAACGATGACGATTCCCTTGGCAACCTGCTGCCAGAACGAAGAGACACCTGCCATGACCAGACCATCAGAAAGGATACCGATCACAAAGGCTCCGATGACTGTTCCACCAATGCTGCCAATTCCGCCGGAAAGGGAAGCCCCGCCCAGAACAACTGCGGCGATGGCCGTCATTTCATAGGAATCACCCGTCATGGGGTGTGAGGCCACCAGTTGAGAGGCGATAATCAAACCGACTACTGAGGAACAGAAACCGGAAATTGCATAGACACCGATTTTTGTCTTATCAATGGACACACCAGACATGCGGGCTGCCTTTTCATTGCCGCCAATGGCATAGACATGGCGTCCAAAGGGCAGTTTTCGGGTGATAAAGATCGAGGCGAGCATGAAGGCCAGCATGATCCAGATGCTGTAGCTGACGCCCAGGAAGGAACCAGCCCCTAAAAGCGGAAAACCGGTGTTCCCCAGTTCCGGCCGTCCAACCAGATTCGGGAACGTCAGACCGTTGGAACGAATCTGGGCAAAACCGCGCGCAACATACCACATTCCCAGGGTTGCAATAAATGCTGCAACATTAAACTTCGCAATAATAAAACCGTTAATAATTCCGCAAAAAGTACCAATCGCCATGGTCAGGATCAGAACCATCGGGACCGATGGATAAAAGGTGTTCGATCCGATGGTGATCCCCTCGTTAATAAATCCTCCCGCCATCATCGCGCACAAACCGGCAATCGAACCGACAGAGAGATCGATGCCTCCGGTAAGGATCACAAAGGTCATTCCGATCGCCAGGGTCGCATAAATCGCCACATGCTTTGTCATCACTACCAGATTGGTCGAATTCACAAAGTTCGGAACGATGATTGTGAAGATGATCAATACAAAAATCAACGCAATAAATGCACGGCCTTTCATTATGAATGATTCAATCTTCAGCCAATTTGCTTTTTTCCCTTTTATTTCAGGCATTCTTTACTCCTTCAAGTTCATGACCGATGGCGGATGCAGTGACAAGCGCTTCTTCGGTTGCTTCTTCCCGTGTAAATTCTCCAGTGATTTTCCCTTTTGACATGACCAGAATGCGATCCGATACAGAAATCACCTCTTTTAATTCTGTTGATACAAATATGATCCCGTATCCTCTGGATGCCAGCTCATTGACAAGCTGGAAAATTTCAGCTTTTGCGCCGACATCAATACCGCGTGTCGGTTCGTCCAGCAGTAAAATCGTCGGATTCGTCAGCAATGCGCGAGACACAACCACTTTCTGCTGATTTCCGCCGCTGAGGGATGTGATCAGGTTCTTGGTATCCGGCACTTTAATATGGATTTCTTCGACTTTTTGAATAACCGCTTTTTTTTCCTGGCGAGCCGAAATCCAGAAACCTTTCATCAGATTCTGCAGGCTGGAAAGGACGACGTTTCCACCGACTGACATGGTCTGAACCAGTCCATCCACCTGGCGGTTTTCCGGAACAAGGATGATCCCATCGGAAATTCTTTCGTCAATTCGTTTACTTTTAATTTCTTTTCCCTGAATAAAAATTTTTCCCGTAGCATCTTTGGCATGCCCGCAAAGACATTCAAACAATTCCGAACGCCCGGCGCCAACCAGTCCATACAATCCGAGAACTTCGCCTTTACGGACTGTAAAATTGACATGATCTACTGAATAGCCGCCGCCGATGCGCGGCAGCGTGATATCTTCCACGCGCATCAATTCTTCGCCTATCCGGCGATCCTGGTGATAAGATTTCACCGTATGTTTTTCTCCGACCATCCAGCGAATGATCCAGGTCAGATTAATGTCTTTTACTTTAGCGGATGCCATTTTATTTCCGTCGCGCAGTACCGTGATGGTATCACCAATCTGCAGCAGTTCTTCCAGTTTATGGGAGATATAGATGATCGTCACACCGCTTGCAATCAATTCCCGCATCAATTTAAAAAGAATCTTAACTTCATCGTTGGAAAGCGCCGATGTCGGTTCATCCATAATCAAGATTTTCCGCTTCTCCGACACAGCGCGTGCAATTTCGATGATTTGTTGCTGTCCAACCCGCAGTTCTCCCACCAACTGATCCGGATTAATTTTCTGTTCCAGCTTTTTCAGGATTTCCACAGTTTCAGCCCGTTGTTCCTTGTCCGATACAATTCCGTTGACCCGTTTTTCACGACCGGTAAATATATTTTCGGTAACCGTGAGGTTCGGAAAAACCATCATTTCCTGAAAAATAATGCCGATCCCGTTTCTCCCGGCTTCTTTGATGGATCCGTTGCTGATTTCTCTTCCTTCCAGATACAACTTTCCGGAAGTCGGTTGTTCCACACCAGCCAATATTTTCATCAGAGTGGATTTTCCCGCCCCGTTTTCACCGACCAGCACATTCACTTTGCCCCGATATGCGTCAAAATCAACATTATTTAACGCAGTGGTTCCCGGATAGACTTTTGTGATTTTTTCGGCATGCAGAATGATGTCATCTGTGTTTTGTGCAGTGCTTTCAGGGAAAATTGTGTTCAACGGGTCTTGTGTTTCAAACATTTCACTCACCCTCTTCCACATAGACCGGACTGATCGTTACCGTATCCAGATTAATTTTGGTTTGGTTTGTCGTTAAAATGGTGAACATGCCTCCGAAACTGATCTTCTTTCCGATCATGTTCGTCCAGTCAAATTTTTCAAAAACTTCATTGCCTACGCGTTTGTTGATCTCCTTCGAGACCTGGCCATATTCTGTCTGATCTTTGAAATGTCCGAACTCAATAAATCCGGCACCATCCCGAATGGATTCGCCGCTGATTTTCGGGCCTACGTTCAGGAATACCTGAATGCTGCCATCATATCCATCCAGACGAATTGTCGCTTTGCCATCCTTTTTCGTCAGATCAACCGCTTCCACGAGCCCGATCCCGCGAACGCGAAAGTTGTATGCTCCGCTGACGGAAATCTTTGCATATTCCGCCGAGCTCTCCAAATCCTTCGCAATTGCGTCCAGAACAATCGGCAGTTCCGTCGAATTCTCTCGTACAGCAGGGATTAGTTGGCTCTCCCAGATCGCATCTACGTAAGCCACCCGGTCAAATTTTTCGGATTCTAATACCGCCGTCTGTTCCTGCGTATTGACAACCGTGAACTGCGTTGAACCCCAAATCAGGAAAGCAGCAATTATGACCAGCCAGACAATCCATTTTATCTTTTTCTTCATCAAGGCAACTCCTACTATTTACAAAAGAATTTTCTGAACAGACTGATTCCATCCTGCAAAAAGATCGTTGACTTTTTCAGCGGGCATTGCTGGGAGATAGCGCCGTACCGACATATCAATCTGCTGCAGCGACTGAAGATCTGTATAATAGCCGCAAGCCAGTCCACCCGAAAAAACCGCTCCCAATGCCGAGAGTTCCGGCAGTGTAGAAACGATCAATTCTCGCTGATTGATGTCCGCCACAAACTGCATCAGAAACTGATTTCGAACGGCACCGCCATCAGCACATAATTGCAGGAGCGGCATATCCGCATCTTTACCCATAATTCGCAGCACATCGGTCACCGTAAAACCAATCCCTTCCAGCGCGGCTCGGACAATATGTTCCTTTTTGACACCGGGAGTCAGTCCGAAGATAGCACCCTGCGCATCCGCTTTCCAATAAGGAGCTCCCATACCGACAAAAGATGGCACAAAGTACACACCTCCATGATCCGGAACGGAAGCAGCCAACGATTCTGTCTCAGCCGGATCATGAATCAGTCCAAGCTGGTCTTTCAGCCAGGCAATAACTGCTCCTGTGAAGTTAGTGATACCCTCAAACGCATAAGTCGGTTCTCGGTTGAGGACCCAGCCGATGGCCGTCACAATGCCGTTCTCCGAGTATTTCTTTTCATGTCCGATGTTCAGCAGAATCGAAGATCCGGTACCAAACGTGACTTTTGCCATGCCTGGTTGGAAACAACGTTCCGCAAACAAGGCTGCCTGAGAATCGCCCATCACACCAACAATCATCAGCGGTTTTTCCAAAATGCCCTCAAAATCTGTCTCACCGAAGCAGGATGCACTTTCGCGGATTTCCGGCAGTTCGGCAATCGACAATTCAAAAACACTCAGAAGACTTCTGTCCCATTGCAGCGTATCGATATCGTAAAACAACGTCCGGCTGGCATTGGTATGATCTGTCGCATACACTTTCCCATGCGTCAGCCGGTAAATCAAATAGGTATCGATCGTGCCGATCAGAGCAGTTCCCTGAACGAGACGTTCATTCAGATCTGGCAGATTGTTTTTGATCCAGGTTAATTTGCTGGCCGGGAAATAGGTATCCACCAGCAACCCGGTTTTCTTTTGAACAATCTGCGACAAGGCAGCTTTTCTGAGCGAAGAACAAAATTCTTCACCCCGCCGGTCTTGCCAGACAATCGCATGATTCAACGGTTTGCCGTTCTCGCGGTCAAATATCACAATCGTTTCTCGTTGATTGGTCAGGCTGAACCAGGCTGCCTGATAGAGCCCAGATGGATTCTTTTCTTTAAGACTGCGCACAGCCGTCAGCACATTTTGATATATTTCTTCTGCATCATGCTCGACCCAGCCTGATTTTGGAAAATACTGCTGATGCGGGACATTGACATGATCCAGCAAATGAGCATTCTCGTTAAATAGCATCGCTTTGGTTGCTGATGTGCTTTGATCAATCGCCAGAATCAACGTCATGTTCAAACTCCTTATCGTAAAAGTTCAGCTGCCGCAGCGGTTATACCGGATACCGATATGCCATAATGATTAAAAAGATCCGTCTGACTGCCGGTTACCAAATCTTCATTCGGAAAAGCAAGCATTTTGATTGGTCGGAAAAGGCGCTGCTGCATCAACCAACTCGCCACAATGCTTCCCAGTCCGCCATAGATGGAGTGTTCTTCCAACGTAATTACTGCTTTGGCAGAGGCTGCCATCTCCAAAATAGTTGATTTGTCCAATGGCCGCAGTGAATGCAGACTGATCAGTCCGGTGCGGATACCTTCTGCTTCCAGAGCTGAAGCGCCTTCATATGCTGGCTGCAATGTCTCACCACTGGCGATGATCAGAATATCCGAACCATGATGCAGAATGCCGGCTTTACCAAATTCAACTTCGCTTGCGGATTGATAAAAAAGCGGCATTGCTTTTTTGCCAAAGCGAACATATATCGGCCGAGGATGCTGCAAATAGGAATCTAAAACCATTTCAGTCTCAAAGTTATCCGCCGGAACACATAAATCCAGATTGGGTACGGCCATTAATGCGGCAATGTCGTGAACCGAATGATGCGTTGCACCTAATCCGCCATAACTGACACCGGAACTAATCCCCAGCAGTGCGACCGGATTATTCGAATAGGCTACATCGTTCTTTACCTGTTCAAACGAACGCGCGGATAAAAAGCTGCCCGGAGAAACGGTGAACACTTTTTTCCCGCAGGAAGCCAATCCAGCAGAAATGCCCACTGAATCCTGTTCAGCGATGCCCACTTCGATAATCTGACGTGGAAATTGCTCACCGAATCGTGTTACTCGTCCGGAACCGCGTGAATCGCTGGTTACAATCATCAGGTTGGGATCGTCCTTTGCGCGATCCGTCAGGATCTGCGCCATGTATTCTAAATTGGGAATTCCCATTTTCAATGGAGGCAGCATATCAAAGAGCCTCTCTTTCCGCTTTTAATTCGCGTAACGCCTGCTGCAGTTGATCTTCAGAAGGCACGCCATGATGCCATTTCGCCTGATTTTCCATGTAACTGATGCCTTTGCCTTTGATCGTATTGGCAAGGATCAAACTTGGCTTTCCTGTTTCAAAAGGAACCGCCTGTAAAACGGCCAGCAGTGCATCCAGATCATTTCCATCGACTTCCCGCACGGAGAAACCAAACGCTTCAAATTTCTGTTTCAGGGGTTCCAGTTGCATCACATCTTCTGTCTTACCGGAGATCTGAAGCCGATTACGGTCAACAATGGCAATCAGATTATCCAATTGATAATGAGCCGCAGCCATTGCAGCTTCCCAGATCGAACCTTCAGCCAGTTCGCCATCACCCATCAGGCAGAAAACACGGTAACTTTTGTTGTCCAGTCTACCGGCTATCGCCATCCCGACAGCTATGGACAAACCATGTCCCAAAGCACCGGTGCTCTGTTCCACACCCGGAATTTTACAGGTGGGGTGACCTGCTACCGGTGAAAGATACAATCCAACCTGCTCAATCCATGATTCCGGTATAAAACCACGTTCGTTCAAAACCGCATAGAGTGCTTCTGCCGCATGGCCTTTGGACTGAACATAACGGTCTCGATCCGGATCATTCATTCGGTCCGGTGCAACATTCAGAATCCGGTTGTACAAAACATTCAGAATATCAATACAGGAAAGATCACCACCTGTATGGCCGGCATTCGCTGCCGTGATGATCTTCAGGGTCAGTTCCCGGTAAAAAATCGATTTCGCTTTTAGTTCCTGATCACTCATTTTCAACCTGTTGTGGTACACTATATTTGAATAAATATTCAAACTAAATTTTTCATTCGTTTGGTTTTTCAATAATACCCGAAAACAATTGAATATATTATCGTAATTGAATAATTATTCATACAGATGACAAAATCATGATGAACGTCATTGATTGTCATAGCACTGCTAATTCAGGGGGAATATATGGGGAGAAATGAAGATCCGCGGCTCATCGCCCGCGTTGCCCGACTGTATTATGAGTCCCACGCCCGTCAAAATGAAATTGCTGAACAATTAGGCCTATCCCAGGCAGCGGTCTCCCGTTTGTTGATGCTTGGAGAAAAAGAAGGCATCGTCAAAATTGTGGTCAATATTCCACGCGGCGTTTACACCGAGATGGAAGAAAACCTTGTCGCCAAGTATGAATTGAAGGACGTCGTAATCGCAGACTGCGCCTCCGAGGAAGAAGGTCCCGGCATGATTCGTGAAATCGGAGCATGCGCTGCCAGCTACCTGGAAAATATCATCCGCGCCAATGATATTATTGGATTATCCTCCTGGAGCTCCATGCTGATCTCCACCGTCAATGCGATGGCACCCGTTCCCAGGAAGAGCGGTATTCAGGTCGTTCAGATTCTGGGAGGACTCGGAAATGCCAGCTCACAAAATCAATCCGCCTACCTCGCCAGCCACCTGGCTTCCCTCGTCAATGGCACAGCATATTTTTTACCGCTGCCGGCGGTCATTAAAACCGATGAAGTGTATCAGACGATTATTCAGGACAAATCGGTCAGCGACGTTTTGTCGCTCTTTCCTTTTGTGAACACAGCGCTGGTCGGAATTGGCGCGCTGAATCCATCCAGTCTGCTGGCCGCCAGCGGTAATGCGCTGTCTGAGAAAGATATTCGCATCTTGGAGAGTAACGGCGCTGTGGGAGACATCCTGCTGCGTTTTTTTGATCAGAATGGTAATGAGATGGATCAAAGACTGTTGACAAGCCATGTGATTTCCATGGAAATTGCGCAATTAAAAAAAGTGGAACGAGCGATCGGGATCGCCGGTGGAAGGCGCAAATATCGTGCGATCCGCGGTTCTTTGCGTGGCAGATTGGTCAATATTTTGATCACCGATCAGTTCACAGCACAACGGTTGCTGGAAGAATAAATGTCCCTCTCCCCAATGTGGAGAGGTTAGGTGAGGGGAGCGGTCAGGCTTCACCTCGACGAGACAAATTGCCATAACCACACAACCCTCATCCTGCTCTTCTCCCTAAAAGGGATAAGGAAATGGAAAACTTATTTTCCATTCACAGTTTTTCAGGGTAGAATTAGCATTTGGAGTAAATCCCCATCATTCTATTTTTTTCAACAATTGAAAGGATTTAAAAGAAGACATGGAACAGAGAAAATATGGCCTATTCACGGCAATTTCCATGATTGTCGGTATTGTTATCGGCTCCGGTATCTTTTTCAAGAGCTATAACATTCTTGCTTTAACCGGTGGAAATGTTTCACAAGGTGTGCTGGCATTGTGTCTGGCAGCGATCAGTATTGTTTTTGGCTGTCTGGCAATTTCCGAACTGGCCAGCCGGACAGACAGTGCAGGCGGCGTGATCACATATTCAGAAAATTTCTGGAGCAAAAAACTCGCTATTATTTTCGGCTGGTTCCATATGTGGATCTATTACCCGACTTTAATCGCGATCATCGCATGGATTGCAGGGATTTATATCAATAATCTGTTTGGTTGGAAGAACACACTGGAACTCCAGGTGATCATCAGCCTCATTGTGATCCTGTTCTTGTATGCCATGAACATGATCTCAGCCAAACTTGGCGGTGGATTTCAGAGGACTTCTGTTGTCCTGAAAATGATCCCGTTGATCCTGTTGGCGCTGGCAGGCCTCATCTGGGGAGATCCGGTCACCACCTGGACGACCCATGCCACCCAAGAGACCTCCGGTACCTGGCTGAAAGCCATCCCTGCAGTCCTTTTCTCTTTTGACGGATGGATTGTAGCGACTACCATTTGCCATGAAATTAAAGAATCCAAGAAGAATCTGTACCTTGCATTAGTCTTCTCTCCCTTGATCGTACTGGTGCTCTACATCATGTATTTTGTCGGCATGAGTGCCTACATGGGTCCAAACGAAATTATCGCCATGGGAGCCAGTGAACACCTGGCCGCCGCAGCCACAAAACTGATCGGCAGCCAAATCGGCGCCAAACTGATTATGATCCTGGTGATCATCTCTGTGCTTGGAACAGACAATGGATTGATCCTGAGCAACATCCGTCTTCCTTATTCATTGGCTATTCGAAAAATGATGCCGTCCTCTGACAAATACACCACAGTCGATAAGGTTCATGGTGTGCCGATGCGGTCCGGTTATTTTTCCCTTTTTGTTGCCTTATTCTGGGTTGTGATGCACTATATCACGCAGAAATTCATCTGGACTGACGGTCTGCACGATATATCAGAAATCGCCATGGTCGTCAATTATATCCTGATCATCTTCCTGTATCTTGCCGTGATCAAACTGGCTGTCAAAGGAGAAATCAAGGGTGTGGTGCGCGGATGGATCATCCCCATTCTGGCGATTGTTGGAGCATTGATCATTGTAAATTCAGGTTTCCAGAACGAACTTTTCGGCATCTTCCTTCTGATCTGTCTGGTCGTTGTTGGAATTGCCTATCTGTTTGCAGTAAAACATCCTGATATTGACAAAGTAGATCTGAAAAGTCTGG
This sequence comes from Flexilinea sp., assembly GCA_026645735.1. Classification (GTDB taxonomy): domain Bacteria; phylum Chloroflexota; class Anaerolineae; order Anaerolineales; family Anaerolineaceae; genus Flexilinea. Next base: position 191,225 of record JAPKMT010000001.1, on the reverse strand, counting down.
AATCAACCGATTTCGGAAGAGATGTCTGATCCTCTTCTTTTTTCTCAATGTTCATAAAAACTGCTGCCGCATGGCAGCAGTTTTTTTATCCTATCCATTCACAGCAATTCGAAGTATAGAAAAAAATAATTGTTGTTGTGGTGTTTTTGCGTAAAGCGCAAAAACACCACAACAACATATTTTCTCTCGCTATTCGAAAAGTATGTCCATAGTTCGAATTGCTAATCCATTCACAGTGGATTTGCTGAAAATTATTCCCTGAAAATGCAAGTCTTAAAATTTCGTTTCTTTTGATCAGGTTGGCACCATTCTTGCATCTATTACAGTACAGCATGTGCTGTACAGAAGATTGATCAGACAACACCGGACAGATTCTGCTGAACAGCCCAAAACTGCAGAAGATTACAGAGAAAAGAGAGATTTTTTAATGATGAAACAGACAAAACAGCTTGGATTTCATTATTATAATGACATGGATCATTATGATGAAGCCAGTTTGGATTACTGGCTGCCGAAGCTGCAAGCTGCCGGCACCCGCTGGCTGGTGCTCTCCATCATCGAAAAAGCAGAAATTCCCGAAAACTTTTTGAAACGAGTAACAACCGCTGGAATTGAACCGATTATCTGCCTGCAATTTTCAATAACCAATCCCCCCCTGATGGACATCTTTCGAGAAAGAATGGCTTATTATCGTAAAAACGGCGTCCATCTGGTCCAATTTTTCAATTATCCGAATATGAAAAACAGTTGGACTCCTGACGAGTGGAAGAAGCAGAAACTGGTGGAACGGTTTGTCGAATTATTCTCCAGATATGCAGAAACCTGTATTGAACAAAAAATCATTCCCATTTTTCCACTGCTGCAGCCAGGCGGCGATTATTGGGATATCTCATTTCTAAAAGAATCGCTTCATGTTCTGCAGCAAAAAAACAACGAATCCCTGTTATCCAATCTGATTTTCTCAGCGGACGCCGGTTTTCAGGAACACCCGTTGGATTGGGGAAAGGGCGGTCCGGAAGCACATCAACCCGTTATTGCTTATCAGAATGGTCAGACTGACCATCGCGGCTTCCATATTTTTGAGTGGTATCAGGCCATCCTGCATCAGGTGATGAAAAAACATGTACCGATGATTCTTTTTCAAACCGGACGCTGGTCGACCAGCACTGGTCCATTTGATTTATCGCCCAAACAAGCCAAGCAGCAGTTGCTGCGGATTCTGGCGATCCTGCAGGAACAGGCTTCGAAAGTATTGCCTCAGGAAAACCCTGCAATACCACCGTATATTATTTCCTGCAATCTTTATAAACTACCAACAGAGTTCTTGACGAGTTTGAAAAAAGAACATGAAACGAAGAAATTTCGGAATGTGATTCAACTTCACGAGAACGCATCAAAGAAAAACCGGATTCTGGAATCTACCATTTCCGCCTCTAAATCGGTTTCCTCTGAAATCGGTTCTGTCATTTGCAGTATTTTTGCTGCCATTACACCTTACCTGTGCGGAGCAGGAAAACAATTTTTAATTCTGGTTGTTGAAAATTTTATAAAAATTGTACGCTCCCTGATTGCGATCTTTCTACGCGGTGAAAGCTATTCTTCTTACTTTTTGATTCCGGATGCTGAATCCCTGCTGACTGAGGGACAAAGAGAAATTATCCGCCAATACATTAATAAGACGAACTGCAAATCCGGTAAAAACTTGTATGAAGCTTTATCTTCATCCAAAGTAATTCTGTTGAATGACAGTTCACTTTATCCAAGGAACGTCATTAAACAGCTGCGATACAACAATTGTCAAATTCAGACATTATCCGAATCAAATTACGGAAATTAACGAGGTGCTCCTATGAATAATTCATTAACACAAAAAACCGGTGATGATATCACCTACAATAAACCTGTGATCAAAGTAATTGGTCTGGGCGGTGGTGGCGGCAATGCAGTGAGCCGCATGATTTCCAAAAATTACGCGGATGTTGAATTTATTGCAGCCAATACGGATGCGCAGGCTTTGAAATCCAATAGTGCACCAACCAAATTACTCATTGGTCCGGGAATAACCCGCGGTATGGGTTGCGGTGGAAACCCGGAGGTTGGAGAATTGGCCGCCCTGGAGAGTGAATCGGTGATCCGCCAAGCACTGCAGGGAGCAGACATCGTTTTTCTGACAGCAGGCATGGGTGGTGGCACCGGATCCGGTGCAATCGGAGTTGCCGCGAAAATCGCCAAAGAGCTGGGTGCCGTAACGATTTCAGTTGTCAATACGCCTTTTTCCTTTGAATCGGGAAAACGGATCACCAATGCGCGCACTTATTTGAACAAATTAGCTGCTCACTCGGATACGTTGATTGCGATACCCAACGATCAATTGCTTAAAATTGTCCCGCGGGATCTCTCTTTAAAAGAATCTTTTGAAATGGCCGATGATGTTTTGCGCCAGGGAGTCCTTGGCATCAGCCAGCTGCTGACTGGTGTGGGTGAGATCAATGTGGATTTTTCCCACATCCGCAATATGATGATGAACGGCGGTGGATCCCTGCTGACAATCGGATACGGAAAAGGTCCCAACAAAGTCTCCATGGCAATGTATCAGGCATTGAACCATCCGCTTCTGGAACATCTTCCCATTGAAAATGCGACCGGAATGATTGTCAACTTTACCGGTGATGAAAACCTGTCCTTCCGCGAAGTCGTTGAAGGTATGGGCTACCTGCAACAACTATCCAATAACCAGGCTGAAATAATTCCTGGACAAATCGTGGATAATCGCTTGAATGATGAAGTAGAAGTCATCCTCATTGTCACTGGAATGGCATCCACACCACTGGAATCGTTGAATACGAAACAGGAGGTGAAAAAGAAATCTCCGGGAAAAGAAAAACTCGCTCCAAAAACATTTTATTCCAGTGTAGAAATTCCCGAAAATGTTATTTCCAATCAGGAGACAAAAGTGCTTGAACCAGTACTATCCGCTGCAGAATCCATGCGGTCAACCCAAACCATCGAAGGAACGATTATTCCGTCACAAAGCCCCGAGAAAAAGGAAATCTCAGCTTCCGCAGAAGCCGCTTTTGAGACATTTATGTCTCCACTCGGATTAAGTGGCTTTACACCCGCTTCGATGACGAAAAACACGAATAATTCAGAAACAGACCAAATTCAGGATCTGGATATTCCGACATTTATCCGACGAAAAATGTAGTAATGTAGTATTGAGGTTTTAGATGGCAGCGTTTTCGAAACAAAAAGTACAAAATGTGAATCAGACTGTCTATCAGGAGTATTCAGATTTTAAAAATATCAATCCGAAGGTCACTGAGACATCGGATGGAAATACTGTGTTTATATATGAGAAAAAAGAAAAAACAGCAGATGGAATACCCATCAGACTGGTGCTGCGAGTGACTGTGGATGCCAACGGGAGAATTCTAAAAGTTTCGACATCCAAATAGAAACACGCAGCAATTCGAAATTTGGATTGGCTTTTCGAATAAAGAATTACTGAGAAAAAAGCGGGCTATCAAATCAGCCCGCTTTTATTTTATTCTTCAGTGTCAGATTCTTCCGGAAGGATATCCTCATTTTCATCTGATTCAGGGAGGTCATTCGCTTCTTCGGCTTCATCCAATTCTTCATCAAGATCTTCCGTTTCTTCAAAAGCATCAGCCGCCATATCTTCCTGCGTTTCCGGCGGGAGAACATTTTCAGGAATCACATCGTCCAGGATTAAACCCGCATCATTACTGGTCACAGCTGCGACGGTTGCGCCATCGGTCAGCCGCACCAGACGAACGCCTCGAGCTGTTCTTCCTTTGACCGGAATGGTTGCCCCTTTCAGACGCACCACATTGCCTAGCGAAGTGATGAATGTAACATCATAATTTTCACGTAAGACACAGGCAGCAATCACCTTTCCAGTAATCGGGAGTGCTCGTTTGTTGGTAATCATCACACCGCTTGTTGCTCGTCCATGTGTCGGGATCATTTGCACTGGTGTTCGCTTTCCGATTCCTTTCTCACCGACCACCAGCAGGAAGTCTGCTTCCGCTGCAACATCCACTGAAGCCAGGCGATCATCCTCAGCAATCCGCATACCACGGACACCGGAAGCAGTTCTACCCATCGACCGAATTTTCGTCTCGGAAACGCGTAAACCCTTGCCATTTTCCGTTGCCATAATGATAAACAGCTTCCCGTTGGTCTGCAGAACCCATTTCAATTCGTCATCTTCTTCCAGACGAATTGCTTTAATGCCATTCGTGCGGACGTTGGCATATTCTTTTAATGGACTGCGTTTTATTTTTCCATTTGCCGTGACCATAACCAGGTAATTTTTAGGATTAAAATCGGAGACAGCAATTAACTCAGTCACTTTCTCTTCAGGCTCCAGGTTGATCACATTGATTACTGGAGTGCCTTTGTCTGTACGCTCTCCTTTTATGATGCGGTAGACTTTTTCAGTATAAACTTTCCCTTTGTTCGTAAAGAAAAGAACTGTATCATGCGTATTTGCAAAGACCAGCTTAGAAAGCTCATCTTCCTCTTTTAATCCGTGGCCCGCCACTCCGACGGCTCCGCGGTTATACGTCCGGTAGACATTTGCGTTGACGCGCTTAATATATCCGCGTTCTGTCAGCGTAATAAAAACCGACTGATCATCCACCAGATCGCTATCTGACAAGTGCTCAACAGCATCCGCTTCAACGGATGTCCGGCGATCATCGCCATATTTTTCTGTCAGGTCTTCAGTTTCCTGTTTCACGATGTCGAGCTGTTGTTTCGGATCAGCAAGTAATTCTGTCAAGTATTTAATACGGGCTGCAATTTCCCGTTGTTCATCCTCGATTTTCATTTGTTCAAGCGCAGAGAGTCTGCGGAACTGCATGTCCAGAATGGCTTGTGCCTGCAATTCAGAGAGATTGAATCGTTCCATTAAGCCATTTCGGGCAGTATCCGTATCACGGGAAGCGCGAATCAGAGCAATGACATCATCGATATTGGCGAGAGCAATCAGCAAACCGTCCAGTATATGAGCACGGGCTTTTGCTTTTTCCAGATCGAATCGCGATCTGCGTTGAATGACCGTCAGTCGGTGTTCAATGAAAATTTGCAGCGATTTTTTAAGGGAAAGCGTGCGCGGCTGGTTATCCACCAGTGCCAGCATCTGGACACCAAATGTGGATTGCAGCATCGTATGTTTGTACAGCAGGTTTAATACCTGTTTTGGCTGCCCATTTTTCTTCAGTTCAATGACAATACGCATTCCTGTGCGATCGGACTCGTCACGCAAATCGTAAATCATGTCCAGTTTGCCTTCACGCACCAGTTCAGCGATCCGTTCAATAAGTGTTGTCTTGTTTATCTGGTATGGAATTTCATTGATGATAATGTCATACCGTCCAGGGCGGTTCTCTTCGATTTCCGTACGTCCGCGTACAACAACGCGTCCACGTCCCGTGGAATAAGCCTGCATGATTCCTTCTCTTCCAAGAATTATGCCGCCAGTCGGAAAATCAGGCCCCTGAACAAAACGCATCAGATCTTCAACCGAAATATTATCAATGTCATCATAGTTATCGATGATATAAATCATCGCCGCCGAAATTTCCCGCAAGTTGTGCGGCGGAATGTTGGTCGCCATACCGACGGCAATTCCAGCCGATCCATTCAGGAGGAGGTTAGGCAATTTTGATGGCAGTACAAGCGGTTCCCGCAAGGTTCCATCAAAATTATCACTGAAATCGACAGTGTCTTTTTCAATATCAGCCAGCAATTCATCGGTGATAGAGGCAATCCGCGCTTCGGTGTAACGCATGGCTGCCGGTGAGTCGCCATCGATAGAACCAAAGTTACCCTGCCCGTCAACCAGTGGATAACGCATCGAAAAATCCTGGGACATTCGAGCCATCGCATCATAAATGGATGAATCGCCATGCGGATGATATTTACCCAGAACTTCACCAACAATACGGGCTGATTTTTTATGCGGACCATTGGAGCGAATGCCCATATCCTGCATTGCGTAAAGAATTCTGCGGTGAACTGGTTTGAGACCATCGCGCGCATCCGGTAATGCTCGTGACACAATCACACTCATTGCGTAATCAAGATACGCAACGCGCATTTGTTGATCGATATCCACCGAATTTACTGCATCATTTCCCATATTTTTCGCCTTTTATCTCAAATTTAACATACTAATTATACCATCCATGTCCTCTCCGCGCCGTCCGGTCGGCGGTTTTAGTGTCAGCATCTATACGCACCACCGATTGACAGCTATTCGAAATATGGAAGTGCTTTTCGAATAGAGAAAAAATAAAGTCATCCAGCTACCTCAGCACAAATGGCTGATCACCCAACAGAAATCCTTAAGCTGGATTTAATCATCAGAAAGATACCGCTCCTTGACACACATTTTTAAAACAGGTATATAAAATAAAAGAGAAGATACGAATTTTTATTAAAGAAGGAGGAGGATAAGGAATGGCCAATAAGATTTTAATTGTTGATGATGATGTCTTGCTCCGAAGAAGTTTGGCTTTTAATTTAGAAAAAAGCGGATTCCAGGCTAACACAGCGGAAAGCGCAGAGGATGCTCTCGCCATTGTGCAAATTGATCAACCTGATTTGATCCTGTTAGATATTGGGTTACCCGGCATGGATGGTCTCGATGCGATCTCCAGTATTCATCAGATCAAGAACATTCCGGTCATCTTCCTGACTGCACGACGCAGTGGCAGTGATCAGGTGATGGGATTAAATGCCGGGGCGGATGATTATATTTCCAAACCATTTGATTTTGACGTACTGCTGGCCCGAGTGAAAGCGGTGCTGCGCAGGAAGGAATCTGTCCCACCACCGCAACCGGAAGGAGTAATTCAGGCTGGAAATCTGAAAATTGATTTTTCACAGCATCAGGTCAGTAAGGATAATCAAGCCCTTGATCTGTCGCCGAAAGAATTCGATCTTCTTACGGCATTCATGCTGGACGCAGATCGTGTAATCAGTACAGACAATCTGCTGAAGCGTGTTTGGGGTGCGGAATATATCGGCGAATCGCAAGTTTTATATGTTCACATTCGCTGGCTGCGCGAAAAAGTAGAAAAAGATCCGGATCATCCGGAGCGCATCGTTACAGTCCGAAGTATCGGTTATAAATTTGTTTCTAATCCCGGTTCAGAATGAAAAATCTAAAATTACAATTCATTCTCAGTCATATACTCCCAGTCATCATCACCATTCCATTGATCGGTGTGGCGCTCTCATATGCGATGGAGACAAATTACATTTTGAAAGACATGAAAAAAACGATCGAATACCAGGCAGAACTGATCAAAGGGTATGCGGAGGGGAATCCGGAGATTTGGAAAGATCGAGAATCTGCAAATAATCTGATTCAGGAGATTCGCCCGCAGCTGATATCCGGAATTGTTCTGTTTGATCAGGCATGGCAATGGATTGCCTCCACTGACAATCAGCCCATATTACCGGATCTGAATTCAGATTTTTCGCAATTGGTCTCCCAGTTACAACAAAAATCTTTTGAACCATTTCTGAAAATTAATCCATATCAGCCTTTCCAAAAAACAGGTGACATCATTGAAATGATGGTTCCGGTCACCAACAATGAGGATGAATTATTGGGCATCATCCGGTTGAATCTCCCGGTTAATTATTTTGAAAATCAATTAAAACAAACCTCCACCAGAATTATCGTTATCCTGATATGCGGAATACTTCTGGGGATCATCATCGGTCTTTTCAACGCCATCCGGCTGGAAGAACAGCTCAATCGGACCACCAACGCCATCTATGACTTGTCGAGCGGCGGGAAAAACGAACCGCTACCGGAGACAGGACCGGCAGAAATCCGAAAACTCTCAGCAGCCTTCAATAATCTATCCCAGAAACTTGATACCTCGGAACAAACCAGAACAAAACTGATCTCTTATCTGACACACGAATTAGGGAGGCCTTTAGGCGCCCTGGCATCTGCAGTCGATTCACTGAATTTAGGCGCGGTCCAGGATGAAAACCTGACCAGAGATTTAACCAGCGGCATGAAAATGGAAATTCGAAGATTAGAATTATTGGTTGGCGATTTATCCATTTTGAGATCCGAATCAGATCCGCTGAACCAGTATTTCATGAAACCAGTCCCATTGTCTGAATGGCTGATGAACTTTTTCACCTATTGGACAAAATATGCGCAAAACAACCAGGTCCATCTCATCCATGAAATTCCGGACGATCTGCCGATCGTTATGATGGATGAAAACCGGTTCCACCAGGCTGTCGGGAATATCTTAAGCAATGCCATCAAATACTCATCCAAAGGTGGTGACGTCATCATTCACGCTTCTGTCAATGCAGAAGAAATCCTGATTTCCGTAAAAGACTTTGGTCCTGGAATTTCAGAAGGGGATCTGCCGCATATTTTTGAGCCTTTTTACCGTGGATCGGAAAAGAAGCGCTTTATCCAGGGGATGGGTCTGGGACTCAACATTGCGTTGGAAATTGTGAAAGCGCATCACGGAACAATCAGTGTCGAAAGCATCAAAGGCGCCGGGAGTACATTCACCATTCACCTGCAGTTTCCGTCAGCATCATGAATTAACTGCAAGCGACTTAAAATATGAAATGTTTTATCCGTTGTTGTCTTGTCTTTTGGAATTTCACCTCTCAAAAAATTTATTTTCACCCATTATGCGTTTTTTTAATCAGAATTTAATGTTTACTAAGAATTGATTTAAACGAAAGTTAATATTCCGCTAACAAATTCGTAGTAATCTTATTATCAATGAAAGAAAAATTCACAATTTATCTTGTAAGGAAAAAAGAGGAAAGATAAAGAAAGGAAGTTCATATGAAAAAATCAACAAAAATTATTTGGTTATCGATAGTTTTCATCCTGGCAATCAGTTTTGGCGCTTTCAGTCTGGTAAATGCACAGGAAAATATTTCTCAGGCAGATGTAGCAACAGCAAAACTCTCTTTGAGTTCGCTGTATGATCAAATTAATCCTTCCGTAGTTTTCATTTCTGTAGCCGTTCCGGCCAAGACTGCTTCGATGGATCCAAAACAGGATTATCCCTGGATCGAAAATTTCAATTTTCAGGATATAATCCCGTTTTTGGAACAATTTAATCAACAGAACCAGCCGAATGAAAAGCAGCCGGAACCGGATAATGAAAGCGAAAAACCGATGCAATATGGCTCAGGAACCGGTTTTGTCTATGATACCGAAGGCCACATAGTCACGAATAATCATGTTATCGAAGACGCAACAGAAATAACAGTGACTTATTATGATGGTATCGTGCGCAAGGCAGAAGTCATCGGATCCGATCCGGACAGTGATCTTGCAGTTCTGGAAGTTACGGATTTCCGTGCTGAAATTCAGCCAGTTACACTGGGTGACTCATCCACGATAAAAACCGGCGATTTCGTTGCTGCTATCGGCAATCCGTTTGGAAATAATGGAACGATGACGCAGGGTATCATTTCTGCGCTCGGCCGAAGTTTCTCTCTGGAAAGCGGATCTGACGAAACCGGTCACTACTCCATCCCTGATATGATCCAAACTGATGCAGCCATTAACCCGGGCAACTCCGGTGGCGTCCTGATTAACCTCAACGGCGAAGTCATTGGTGTTGTCAACTCATTCTCATCCTCAACCTATTCCTCAGCGGGAATCGGATATGCAATTCCATCCAACCTGGCCAAAAGAGTCGTACCTAAGTTGATCAGCGACGGCGCCTATCAACACGCATGGATCGGCATGAGTGGAATTGCCCTGACTCCTGAAATCAATGAAGCATTGGAACTCAATCATGATCAGCGCGGAGCATTAATTCAGACAGTTCAAAAGGACAGCCCGGCAGAAGCAGCAGGTATTGAAGGTGGAAAAGAAACGGTTACTATCAGCGGCGCAGATATTTTCAGCGATGGCGATATTGTTACCAAAATTAATGACCGTGATGTCAAAGGTATGGATGATGTAATCTCCTATCTTGCATCGAATACCAGCGTAGGGGACACCATCACACTGCATGTCCTGCGCGACGGGAAAGAAATGGATGTGGATATCACACTGGCTGCCCGTCCATCCTCTGAAGAACGAGAACAAAAGACCGAAGTGATTGCACAAAACGGTAAAGGGAACGCCTGGATCGGTACCTTCGTCAAAGATCTGACAACGGATGACTTGAAAACGATTGGTCTTCCCGAAGGAACAGAAGGTGCGCTGATCAGCCAGGTCACGAAAGACAGTCCGGCCGATGACGCAGAATTGCAAGTCAACGATGTGATTCAAAAAATGGATGATCAGGAAATCCACAATGTCAAAGAATTGAAAGAAGAACTCGCAAAATATCTGCCGGGTGAACGCATTACGCTGACGATTTTGCGCGGAAGCGAAACTCTGGAAATCAGACTGACGCTTGGAACTACTGTCACTCGTTGACAGAAACCGATTTCTTAAAACAAAAACGGCTGAAACTTACTCAGCCGTTTTTTTGTTTAATTTTTTTTATTTCGCCAGGATCAACGGAACAAACATCTCTTCAGCCGTCAAACCGGCATGATGCCCGTTAAATTCTTTAGGAGGACGGGCTCCGTCTGGAACGTAGAGAAGGTCACTGTGTCCCACCCCGCAGGCGACGAAATCGCCAAGAAAATCTTTTACTTTCGGATGCAGCGGACCTTCACCCAGCATTTTTTTTGAAAGAAACTCATCCTGACTGAACAACAAGAACTCATCTCCAAATTCACGCTGAAATCTTTCAACAAAAGCATCTTCACGGCCGTGCTTAATATAAAAGAATTTCGCTCTTGGATCGCCAGCCGGATCATTACGCAACAGTTCACGCAATGGTTGAACCGCATTGAGATAGAAATGATTGGTGATGTCCTGCATTCCGTGATCTGCTGTGATGATCAGCAGCGTGTCTTTAAATTGGTCTGCATATTTTTCGAAGAGCTGATCGGTGTTTTCAAGAAATTCTGACACCTCAGAATGGGTTAGACCGTTTTTATGCAGCAAGTCATCCGGAGATTTAAAATAGCTGAAAATAAAATGATCACCCGATTCCCTGGATTTTTCAAGCGTTGTCTGCAGCAAGGATTCAAATGTGCCAATTTTCGTCAGATATTTTTCGGTCAAATCGACCAGACGAGGCCGTGCGATATCGGTAAATACACAATGGATTCCAACAGTGCCTTGTGTAGATGCCTCAATTTTTGGCAGGATTGAATCAAAACTCATAAATTCGAGCACATTCTTCTCATGGCGATCAATCAGATCACCTGAAAAAGAATCCCGGTATGGGAAAAGGTCAATGACCTGTTTCCACTCCTTGAAATAAAGGCTCCATGCCAGCCAGGAGTGGGATACCGGCGGTAATCCAGAGAAAAATGAAGAGGTAACACAGACTGTGGTACATGGATATACAGCCGTAAGCTCCTTGCATAGATGACGGCGAAGAAAACTGTCTGGCGAGAGATTTTTTTCAAGGATGCGAGAACCCATAGCATCCATCAGAACCAGTACAATATTCCGATAGTTACCAGTTTTTAGTTCGTCATCCAGTTCAGGTATGGACGGTGTCGCACACGGGATATTGTAATACTGAAGCAACGAGGAAATGATGCCTAAATTGCTATTGGAATAATCCGGGAATATGATCTTGTTTTTCTGCTGCATAGAATCGCTTTCATCAGGTTGTTCTGTTATTTCCATTTTATTCGGATTTGCCTGGTCAGTCAGGAATTCGAAATTTGGAAAAGCTTTTCGAATAAAGAGAGAAATATGTTGTAGTGTTATTTTTGCGCTAAGCGCAAAAATAACACTACAACAATTATTTTTTTCCAAATTTTAAATCGCTGCTGGTCAGGGGGAAGGCTAGCGAATCAACCACTTTATCCTCAATAATTGAAATAACAGAAAATTTACCTCTATTTTTTTTTGGAAGAATCAAAAAGGCATTTCTCCCTTTCTACAATAAGAAATCCAGTATCTGTTTAATGATAAGACCTGAAACGACAACAATAAAGAAGATGCGGATAAATTTGCTCCCTTTAAGAACAGCCAGTTTTACGCCGCATACAGCTCCAGCCATGTTAAATAGAGCCATTAAGATACCCAGAATGTAATAACCATATCCACTGATGAGGAAAAGGGTCATTGCACCGATATTGGTTGCCAAATTGACCACCTTTGAAGAAGCGGAAGCCTGTAAAAAATCCAATCCGAAAATAAAAATAAAACTGAGGATCAGGAAATTTCCGGTTCCGGGGCCAAAGAATCCATCATAGAAACCGATGATTACACCGACCAGTAATCCGAGAATGATCTTGCTCTTTTTTGAAACGCCTGCTTTTTGAGTATCATCGCCCAAATCTTTTTTCAGCAAGGAGTAAATCAGAATCACGATCAGTAAAAATGTAACTAACGGACGCATCCAATGATTCGGGACGCGTGTCGCTGTCAGCGCTCCACCGATACTGGCGAAAAATGCAATGGCTGCAATCGGAATCATGCGCTTCCAGTGAATCGGTACTTTTTTGGAATATTGAAAAATTGCCATACCCGTCCCAAATGTGGAGGACATTTTATTGGTACTGAGAAGCATGACAACGGGGACGTTTGGCAGGACAGCCATTAAACCGGGCAGTTGTATTAATCCACCGCCTCCAGCGATCGAATCAATGGCACCAGCCAGGAAAGAAAAAAAACAAGCTGCAATAATTTGAAGTAAGGAAATATCAGGCATAAAAGATTATTTTTTCTTTCTATTAGTGTATTTAGCCAGAAAGATTATAACCCCGAAAGCGGCTTTCCTTAAAAGATGACTAACGGGCCAGAAATTCGAAATCTGAACCAACCTTTCGAATCGATCGAGAAAACTTATTGTTATGTTGTTTTTGCGCTTCACGAAAAAACAGCACAACAACATATACTTCTTCGCATATTCTGAATGGCTGCAAACAGGGTCAATAATTCAAAATATCGATTGACCTTTCGAATTAATGAGAGAAAAATTATGGACGCTTTCTTTTCAGTAAAAAGATCAAGTCAATTACAGACCACGACTTTTCTAAAACGATACAACCGGAAAGACTCATTTTTTTGTCAGACGTCTGAGTACATCAATAAGGATTGCTTTCGATTTTTGAAACTCAGGCAGATAGAGATGCTCATTGGGAGTATGATCCAGGGTTGAATCACCGGGTCCGTATGCCAGTCCGGGGCAATTCCATGCAGGAGCCACCAGGTTCAGATCCGCTGTGCCGGTTTTATAAACAAAGGCAGGCTGCCCGCCGTTGGAGCGGATTGCCGGTAGAAATGCCCGAACAAGTGGTGAATTTTTTTCTCCGCGATATGCCGGTGTCGGAAATGCTGAATGAGAAATGATCGCATCCGGTGCGAGAGATTCCAGAACCGCATAGAAATCTTCCGGCATAAATCCGGGTGGAATTCTGGCACTTACTACCAGCCGAGCCCATTGAGAAAAACCGTCCTTTCCCGAATACCAGTTTGTCAAAGAAAACATGATCTGATCGAAAATCTTTGAACGGGACTGGTTGTATTCCTGACACCATGTCCGTATTTTTCCCCAGAGCTCTGATGCAATTTCACACGCAGTAGCTTCTTCACTCGCTCCATGGGTTACATCAGAAGAAATTTGAATGCTGGACCATGCACAACCTTTATACCCGAGCGCAATACGATCCCATCGACTGGGTTCCCCCACAATGACCAGTTCCGGAGAGAAATGCGGCAGTACAAAGCGCGCGCCCATTCCATCACATTCTTCATCAACACAGGCGATGACAACAATCTGCCAATCTGGAACCGGTCCAAGTTGTGCGACACTATCCACAAAGCAGGATAACGGTCCTTTCGCGTCAACCGAACCACGGCCGTAAAGGATATCGTTTTCAACAGAAAACGGGATTTCACCCGGAACGGTATCAATATGTCCCAACAATACCAACTGTCGTGGACCGTCTCCCATCACACCAATTGCATTACCGCCGCCATCGATATAGGATTTCGTATACCCCAATCCCGCCATTCTCGAAACCAGCCAATTAACGGCATCCGCTTCAGATCCGCTCGGACTATATTTTTCCACTAATCCAAACAATGTTTTGTAAGTTTCAGGAGCTGTCAGCCAGTAATTATTCTCCATCTGTTGATAATCCTTATTCTGTTTCAGTTTTTTTCGCATCATCCGTCGATCCGCAGCAGATCACTCAGCAGATCCATGTGCAGTTTCCTGCAAGTGCGTGATCAATCGGATTTTCCACGCTTCCATCAGCAATCAAAACATTACTCACACCTTTTTCGAGTGCTTCCTGAGCTCCCAGTACTTTATTCTTCATCCTGCCTTGTGCATATTCTTGCAGCGACGTGATATCTTTTCGATCGACTTTTTTAATCAACGTGCGTTCATCCGGGAAAGATTTCATCAATCCTGGCACAGCCGTCAGCAGAATCAATGTGTCCGCTTTCATCGCTGCAGCCACTTCAGCAGCCGCACGGTCCGCATCAACATTTAGCGGTTCTCCGGCTTTGCCGATCGCAATGGGCGCGATTACCGGTAGCATTTCCGCAGCGAGCAAGGTATGCAGCAGATCCGCCTGGACAGTATCAATTTTCCCGCTGAAATCGTCACGGATTATCCGGCGTTTTCCATTCTCAACACTCTGAATGGCTTCTTTGCGTGTCGCCTGAATCAGTCGACCGTCCATACCGGATAAACCAAAAGCATTTACACCCTTCTCCTGGAGCTGTGACACAAGTCTCGAATTGACTTTCCCATTGACCGCCATAATAAAAACTTCCATAGTCTTTTGATCCGTATAACGGGAAGTGTGTCCGGAAGGTGAAGTAATAAAACGCGGAGGAATATTTAAATCCACTCCAAGCTGGTTGGCCTCGGCTGATCCACCATGCACTAGAATCAATTTTTTATCTTCAGTAATCAGACGGGCTGCATTCGAACAGATACGCGAGAAATCCACACCCTCTGTCCCGCCAATTTTCACCACCATTATTTTTAGATTTTTGTCGTTCATTGTCTATACCCAGCGATTCGAAAAATAAACCAGCTTTATCTATGATGCGAGAAAACCTGGTTTATACCGGATGCAAACCAGAGAAATCTAATCCTGCAGTTTCATCCAAGCCGAACATCAGATTCATACATTGCACTGCCGTCCCTGCAGCGCCTTTCATCAGGTTATCAATGGCACAAATTGAAATTAAGTGCCCATTCTGTGGATCATAGTCGAAGCCCAAATCCGCATAATTCGATCCTGCCAGAATTTTCGGTTCCGGTACTCTGTATATGCCTCTTTGCTCATGAACCAGACGCAGAAATGGATTTTCGCTGACAACGGTCCGATAGGCTGCCCATAAATCTTTCATTGTGACAAAAGGTTTTGCAGCTGCATGCACAGTCGCCAGCGCACCGCGCACCAGCTCAACTGAAGTCATAGTCAACGCTACTTTGGAAAGATGCATTTCCTGCATCACTTCAGCAGTATGGCGATGTCCAAAACAGGAAAATGTTCGGACCGTATTGCTCCGTTCCGGATGATGCGATCCGGCATTTCCTTCAGCGCCGCCTTCCGAGGAACCAACTTTGATTTCAACATAAACCGGCTGATCTGAATCAATAAGACCGGATTGGATCAGCGGCATTAATGCCAGGTTCGCGGCAGTCGCATTACACCCTACGCCGCTGATGTAATGGGCTTTTTTGATTTCTGCTCGGTGCAGCTCCGGTAAGCCATATACAAATTTCGGCATCCAATCCGGAGCCAAATGGGTACTTCCATACCACTGTTGATAGACCAATTCGTCCTTCAGGCGAAAATCGGCTGACAGATCAACAATGCAGGGAGCCAGTTCCGCATAAGTCTGAATTTTTTTCATCGCCTGTCCATGGGGAAGTGCGAGGAACAAAACATCCACCGGTTCTATCTGATCCGGATCACAGAACTTCAACATCGTCCGCTTTCTCAGGTTTGGATGCACCTGATAAACATATTCGCCCAAATGGGAGCGGGAGGTTACCTGAGTCACTTCGGTTTCCGGATGATTTAGCAGCAAACGGAGCAATTCACCCCCGCCATAACCGGAACCGCCAAAAATAGCAGTTTTTATCATAATTTCGCCACTTTCAACACATAATCAACAATCAGATCGGCAATATTCACCCCGGTTGTCGGTTGCAGTGTGTGAAACTCCATTGTATGGTTGATTTCATTAATCATCAGACCGCGCTGCATATCCTCAAACACATCAATTGCCAGTATTCCTCCACCTGCTGCAGCGGACGCATTCAGACAGAGAGATTCCAGATCAGGTGTGATAGGACAAATTTCTCCCTCGCCTCCACGCGCAGTATTGGTAATCCAATGTTGTGATTTCCGGTATATGGCTGTAACAACTTTGTTATCTACGACGATGGCACGAATATCACGTCCCGGTTTTTGAATATACTCCTGGATATAGAACACAGAATGCAATGCAGAACCCAAAACAGATTTGTGTTCCAAAAGAGCTTCTGCCGCATCACGGTCGTTGAGTTTTGCCAATAGTCTGCCCCAGGAGCCCACGACGGGTTTTATCACAACAGGATATCCCAGTGCATCAATTGCTTCCAACGCAGATTCCGGGGTGAAAGCACAGGCATAACGAGGTTGTGGAATGCCTGCTTTGTCCAATGTACAACTGGTTGCCAGTTTATCACCACAAATTTCTGCCGTCAGCGCTGTATTAACTGTTTTAATGCCCCATCCATTTAATACTTTGAGCGCATAAAGACCACTGTAATAACTGATGCTGCGTTCCAAAATGCAGTCAAATTGGCTCCATTTTTTTAATCCATGGGAATCCAGTACCAGTTTCCGGTCATCGATCCGCTCATAATCGATCCCGCGGGATTCGAAAGCTTCAAAGATCCATTTTTCTTCAACACGAAGACGGGAGAAAAGCACACCGATTTTCGGCATTATTCTCCCCAATCTTCCTGTTCCATCGGTGCTTCTTCAGCGGTCAATGGATCTAAAGAAACAATTTCCAAATCTACGCCACAATCCGGGCAAACAATAATCTCACCGAGTTCTACGGTCTGATCCACTTCAATTTCGGCTCCACACACAGGACAAATTACGGTTTTCATGGTGAATCTCCTTCACTTTGATAGATATAAAAAGCCCTCCTTGAAGGAGGGCTGCTTTTCACAAATGGATCTTATCAGTGACAAAACACGACTTCCCCGCTTCAAACCTGAAGGGAGTAATATCGGATGGTTCGTCGAAAAGATAAATCGAATAACATTGCTTTAGTTTAAATAATTTTCACAATACTGTCAACCAGCAATTCGAGATTTTGATGACTAATTCAATACAGCAAATTTATTTTGCAGCGATTTCAAATGGCCGATAGCCAACCGTTTTTTTTAAACCATGATCAGGATTTTTTTGATTTCTCAATCCTCAAGCAAACTCCATGCTCTACGAATAACCCGTTTTGTATTTGCAAGAATAACATCCTCATCTTCATCCTCGCGAGGTTTCACTTCAAAAGAAAGGACATATGGTTTTTCTGCATTAAAGAATGCTTCCTGTTTCAATACCTGAAAAAAATCCAGAAGTTCCGGAACATCGTTGGCGCTTTCCGGATAACCAAAACGGGGATGCTGATCGCCATAGGCATCACAATCTTTTTTTACCACAGCATTGCCGATATGCAGATGGGTAATAAACGGACGCAGCGTTTTGATCACAAAAGCGCTGGTCTCATAGGTTGTGGGAAAATGACTAAGATCAACCAGCAGTCCGAAATTATCGACAAAAGAATTCATGTCAGAAGCAAATTCCGCTGCATAAGGTGCCGGACCGATTAAAACTGCTTTGTCCATATCGAAGTCAAACACCTCCAGTTCAACGGTCATTCCTTTTTCGCCGGCATACGTGCATACATTGCGAGTGGTTTTTATTAATTGCTCGTATGCGCTGTCCCTGGATGAAGCATCCCATTTGCCTGCCAGAAATGAAATTCCATCCGCTCCAAAAAAATCGGCTTCGTCTACTGCTTTCAGCAGTAAATCTTCTGCCTGGAGACGTTTTTCCTCATTCAGATCATTCGGATTTAGTTTCGAGTTGAGCAAAACAGGCTGCGCAGCAAAACAAACCTTTAAATGCGACTGATCCAGGATTTTTTTCGCCTGGATCCGCTGCGCTTCTGATACAAATCCACATATCTCAACTGCATCAAAAAAATCGTCACTGGCTATCGTCCGGAGTGAATCCAAAATTTCCCGTCGTGGATAACTCATCCATTGAATGGTTCCGATTTGAAAATACTTATGAATGCTGTCTTTCATTTCTACCCCTCATCCAACTCTTCTTCATGGATTCCCATATGATGCTCATTATAAATCAAGGCTGCATTTCCTTAATAAAAACAGCAATTCGCAAAATGAAAAGAATTCTATGTTGTTCTTATGGTTTTGCGCTTTGCGCAAAACCATAAGAACAACAAATTTTCTTGATTGATTCAAAAAGCCAATCCATATTTCGAATTGTTGGATAAATTATATTAGAATTGTAGACATAAAATTTCAATAAAGCCCGAATGCATCTCAGAGAGGAAAAATTATGAATTATCAAGGCGTCATCAACCGTTATCGTGATCTGATCCATCTGCCGACAGACATTGAACCTGTAACACTGCTGGAAGGAAATACGCCTTTAATTCCTGTACCGGCATTAGCAGAAGAACTTGGCGGCGGATTTGAGCTGTCCATCAAGTTTGAAGGCCTTAATCCGACTGGTTCATTCAAAGATCGCGGTATGACTGCTGCCATGACGATGGCTAAGGCAAAAGGAGCAAAAGCTGTGATTTGCGCATCCACCGGAAATACGGCTGCATCGGCAGCAGCCTATGCACGCAGAGCCGGATTACGGGCTATTGTCATGATTCCGGAAGGAAAAGTCGCAACCGGAAAACTGGCCGGAGCGATTGCTTATGGTGCCGAAGTGATCCAGATCCCCGGATCGTTTGATGAAGCACTCTCCTTTGTCGTTGAAATCAGTCAAAAAAGCAGTGTAGAACTGGTCAACTCGCTGAATCCATATCGTCTGGAAGGTCAAAAAACTTCCTCTTTTGAAATTTGTGACGTTCTTGGGCAGGCTCCAGACTGGCTGTGTCTGCCAGTTGGGAATGCAGGAAATATTACTTCGTATTGGATGGGGTTTCGACAATACCATCAACTGAAAAATACCGGGCTGCCGCATATATTGGGTGTCCAGGCCGCCGGTTCAGCGCCGTTAGTCATCGGGCATGCTGTGGATCATCCGGAAACGATTGCGACTGCAATTCGAATCGGCCGTCCGGCTCGAGGCGAGGAAGCGCTGGCAGCCGCAGAGGAATCAAAAGGAAAAATCATTGCTGTAACCGATGAAGAAATTTTGGCTGCTCAAAAAATGCTGGCTCTAAATGGAATCTGGGTCGAACCGGCTTCCGCCGCAGGCATTGCCGGATTAAAAGCACAAATTCATGCCGGTTCCATCGATGTAAATCAAAAACGCATTGTGGCGATCTGCACAGGGCATGGTATGAAAGACCCGGACATCATCACTTCCAAGATGACCAAACCGACCTTGCTGCCCGCTGACTATGATGCGATTGAAGCTTTTATTCTGAAAAAACCATGAATTCGCAAAGAATCACGGTTCATGTTCCGGCAAGTACCTCCAACCTCGGTCCGGGATTTGATTGCATCGGACTGGCATTGGATGTTTGGAATGAGTCAGTCTTTTCATTCAAACAAGAAGGAAGAACGATCACCTGGAACGGATATCAACCGGAAATTGAATCAAAGCCAGAGAATGATTTGGTTTTTCAGGCTTTCTCGAAATTTTGCGTCTTTCATGGGGCTTCTCTTCCGGCGAATCTGCATATCGATTGCACCAATCGGATTCCGATTGGTGCCGGAATGGGGTCCAGTGCTGCAGCGACACTGACAGGATTACTCGCAGCGGATGCCTGGCTTGGGACTAACGTTTCGAAAAACGATTTACTTCAATTGGCATTATCTATCGAAGGCCATCCGGACAATTCTGCACCATCCATCTTCGGTGGTCTCGTCGGTATGAGCACAGATGAGAACACGGTCTGTGCTCACAGTTTTCCGATCGCTCCCTGGAATACGGTCATTCTTATTCCACAAATGAATCTGCCAACCAAAACTGCCCGAAAAATTTTACCGGAGACAATTCTCAGGAAAGATGCTATATTTAATATTGGTCATGCGATTTTGGTGATGCAGGCGTTGGCAGAAGGAAATGAAGAATTACTGCAGTTTGCGATGAAAGACCGTCTTCATCAGCCATATCGTATCCCATTGATCACCGGATCTGAAGCAATCATAAAAGCGGCAGAGGATACAGGAGCTGCAGCCGGTTTATCCGGAGCAGGACCTGGAATTATCGCTTTTACAATGACCGACCCGAATCATTTGTTGTCCAGAATGGTTGCAGCTTCAGAAAGAGCTCATCTGAAAATTGAAACATTAACTCCAAAGATTTCCTCTTCCGGTGCTTATGTTACTATTCAATAATTTTTTGGGAGGATCTATGAAAAAAAGTATGCTGCTAATCCTTGTCGGACTGATTTTGTTTGCCGGGTGTTCCAAACAGTCATCCACTGATCCGATCCAATCATTGGAGAAAGCCACGATCAGTCCGGAACGGGCACTGATGTTCGAAGCGACCAAACAGGTGTGGGATTCCAGCCAGGCTCCGCTTGAAACAAATTCCGATCAGACAGCACCGACTGAAGGAAATCCGCCTGTGCTGATTTCAGAAGAAATTCCAAAGAACGACCCGATTGATTTTGAATCGGGAGAACTTCCGGAAACATACATACTTCAATATGGCGAAACGCCAAAATGCATCGCCAGAAGATTTAATCTGGATTGGGCAGCCTTATATTCTCTTAATCATATTTCATTTGATAATGAAAACAGCATTTCTTTTGGTACCGTCTTGAAAATTCCAAAGAACTCTGAGTGGAACGCTGCGCAGGGACCGCGATCCACTTCTGTCCATCCTACGATGTATACAGTTCAGCAAGGGGACACCTTTAACAGCATTGCATGCATTTTTGGTGATATAACGCCGGAAGCGATCGCAAAAAAGAATTCACTGAATATGTATGAATCCATCCTTCCCGGGTTGAATCTGCAGATTCCCTGATACAAATTGGATGTCAATCATAAATCTTTCAAATTCCTGGATCGATCTTCCACATGGGAGATTATGGTATCCGGTTTACCTTCCTGACGCAACCTATGGAATGGTCCGCAGTGTCGATGCTGCCGATTTGGAAAATGTGTCGGTCCAAGGACTGGTGATGAACACGTTCCATCTCATGCAGAAGCCTGGCAGCCTGACAGTCCAATCCTTGCATGGCATGCATCAGATGAGCGGGTGGACCAAACCGATTGTAACCGATTCAGGCGGTTT
Source organism: Flexilinea sp. (assembly GCA_026645735.1). Classification (GTDB taxonomy): domain Bacteria; phylum Chloroflexota; class Anaerolineae; order Anaerolineales; family Anaerolineaceae; genus Flexilinea. The sequence goes on along the minus strand of JAPKMT010000001.1, from coordinate 169,670 downwards.
CCAAGCATATTCTCTCATCCGAGAAAACGAAAAATTCGGGAAAATGACGGATCGGGGAATTACTATTTTTCCGGAAAACTCAACCCATAAATTGCAGTTGACACCAGAAAAAACGGTTCAGCTTCAGATGTCCTTCGGAACCGATATCGTTATATGCCTGGATGAATGTACACATGCAGAAGCTTCTGACCATGATCAGGAATTGTCTGTAAATCGCACCATTAATTGGGCATCCCGTTGCAAAAAAGAATTCTTGCGCTTGAAAAAACAATCCTCCAAAGATGGAGAGATCCAGCCAAAAATTTTCGGTGTGATACAGGGAGGCGGATCGTTTGAGTTACGGAAACGCTGTGCGGAAGCGCTGCTGGAAATTGGATTTGACGGATTTGGTTTTGGCGGCTGGCCGCTGGACAGTGAAGGAAACCTTTTATTTGAAATCTTGCAATACACCAGAGAATTAATACCGCCGGAATTCCCGATCCATGCCCTGGGAATAGGACATCCTGAAAACGTTGTCCGCTGTGTTAATCTCGGATATGACATCTTTGATTGTGCGATGCCGACACGTGATGCCAGGCATGGACGTTTATATGCCTTTCGTGAAGAACGTCCTTCCTTTGACGGAAAATGGCTGCAATATCATTACATCAGTGATGAGCAGCATATTCGCTCCTCTCAACCGGTTTCGCCAGGCTGTGATTGTCTCACCTGCACACGCTATTCCATGGGATATTTACGGCATCTTTTCAAAATGGGAGATACGCTGTTTCCTCGCCTGGCTACGATTCATAATATCCGAATTCTGACAAGATTAACGGAGCTTCTCCGGGAAGAGAAATATGGGAAATGAAATAAACCCGGAAGAATTAATCGCGGAAATTCATAAAGGCCGAAATTTCAGGAACATGGATCAGCAACTGACCAGACAGCTCATCATACGAGAGTTGAATCTTTCGAATAATCGTAAAGAAATCATCAAGAACGTCAAATCAAAACTCTATCAAATTGCATCAGCCTTTCGAAACGAGAAGATTGATGATCAAACTTCTTCAGATTCGTTCGGTGATCTCACCTGGCAAAATCAGGAGGCCGTCAAAGAAAAATGCCTCTCTCTAATGAAAAATCATGCCTCTACCAGGGAACGATTGCCAATCCTGGATGCGTTTTACCATAATATTTTTTCCAACCTGCCGCCAATTGATTCTGTGCTGGATCTGGCATGCGGTCTGAATCCGCTTTCCATTCCGTGGATGCCCCTTGAAAACAATTATTCATATGAAGCCTATGATCTCTTTCAGGATATGATGGATTTGATCAACGGTTTTTTTCATCATTTTCAGATCCACGGAACAGCGAGCCAACTGAATTTATTGGAGAATTATCCGCCAAATCAGGCATCTTTAACGCTGCTGCTCAAAACAATTCCCTGTCTGGAACAGGTCGATAAAAATGCTGGCAGAAATATTTTAGCCCAAATCAAATCCAAATATGCGATCATCAGTTTCCCTGCCCATAGTTTAAGCGGAAGGAATAAGGGTATGCCCAAAAATTACGAGTCTCACTTCCATGAAATCTGCAATCCGGATATCTGGGAGATCCAAAAAATCATATTTCCATCTGAATTAGTCTTTTTATTACAAAGAAAATGAGCCTCAGTTACCCGTCCGCATCTGCTTTCGATTCTGAAGAAGCACAAAAGAGTATTGTTCGAAAAATTCTGCAATCCAGGAAATATCAGTCGCTTCATATTCCTGAGGAGACTGTGTTGCAGTTATTGGTACAGGAATCATCAAAGACCAAAAACCGGAAAGAGGCTGAAAAAGGAGTTCGCGAAAAACTGCACCAGATCATCGCACCATATCTGGGTGATCCGGATTATCCTCTGGCAGAACAACAATTACTGGAAGCCAATCTAAACGGGATAACAGCCGTAAATAATTGGTGCCAAAATATGTTGATGAGTCATTCTTCATCGAAAGAGCGCATGCCGCATATTGTTTTGTTTTACCAAAAATTGTTTGAAATGATCGGCAGACCGCACAGCATTCAGGATTTAGCTTGTGCGATGAATCCTCTTGCGTTCCCCTGGATGGAATTGTCACTAAGTACAGAGTATTATGCGTATGATTTACATCATCCCAGAATTAATTTAATCAACCGATTCTTTGAAATCCAAGGGCTCTCACCCCTGGCAAAAGTCCAGGATATCCTCATCAACACACCGGAGAATCACACAGATGCCGCTTTCTTTTTTAAAGAAGCGCACCGGTTTGAAGCACGCAGCAAAGGCTGCTGCCGCGATTTCTTTCGGCGAATCCAAGCTGACTGGCTGGTTGTTACACTGCCTGCAGAAAACTTGACTGGTCAGCACGGCATGCGAGATCGGCAACAGCGATTAATGGATAAGTCGATTGAAGGAAGTGGCTGGGATATGGTCGAATTCGAAATAGAAACAGAAATGGTTTTTTGCATTCACAAACATGGCTAAAAAGAAATTACAAAACAAACAAAATCACGGAAACCCCAAACAGGATGCCTTGGATGCAGCATGGGAGAAATATCGCATTTTCCTGCCGGAATCCGAACTATCCGCTATGGAAGATGCTCTTTATAAACCCTTGGATCGAGCCTTTCGCATCAATCCTTTGAAACTGGATCGGCAAGTAGTGGAGATACTCGCGAAACGTTACGGCTGGACGCTGGAACAGGTTTCCTTCTGCGAGGACGGTTTTCGGGTTCGAACCTATCAAACGTCTCCCAGCCTGACGCGGGAACATCAAATCGGTCAGTATTACATTCAAGACACAGCTTCCATGCTGCCCGCTTCTTTATTTGATGTGCAAAAGATGGAGTCTCGCCCGTTAATTCTCGACATGGCCGCATCACCGGGCGGAAAAACGACGCACCTGGTTGCCCGCAGTCTGGATCAGGGGCTGGTAATGGCTAATGACTCAAGCCTTTCCAGAATCAGCGCGTTAAAGACAGTTCTGAAAAACTGGGGAAGCCTGAACCACTTCATCACCAATTTTCCGGGAGAAAATTTCGGTCTATGGTACCCGGATACCTTTGATATCATCCTGCTGGATGCTCCCTGCAGTATGCAAAGCCTGGTATCCATCGATTCTCACCCCATGCGGCCGATCACAGAGCGAGAAGAAAAAGCGCTGGCTCAAAGGCAGACTGCTTTACTGGATTCAGCCATCCATGCCTTAAAACCTGGCGGGCAACTTGTTTATTCTACCTGTACATTATCCCCTTATGAAGATGAAGCAGTCGTTAACCAGATTCTGCAAAAATATGGCTCAAAAATCAGCGTTGCCAATGCCCAGGAAAGGCTTCCTTACCCTGCGCCAGGTTTAACCACAGATGGTATCCAAACATTTGATCCATCATTAACTGGCAGCATCCGATTATGGCCGCATCGTTATGAAACAGCCGGATTTTTTGCTGCTCTGCTCTGCAAACAAGACTCTTTCAGTGATCGAAAATCAGAAATCCCTTTTCGATCCTGGGAAAAAAGTGGATTTACAGAAATCGATCTGTCGATGCAGAAAAAAATTGATGCATTTTTTGAGGATCAGTTTGCTTTTCTGCTGAAGCCCGTATTAGAAGAATATGATTGTTCCTTATGGCAGCGAGAGAATGAAGTTTGGGCGTTATCCAATCGATACGTTAATGCTTTTTCATCACTTCCCTGCAAATCTGCAGGAATGAAAGTTGCCTCGCTCACAGTCTCCGGATGGATGCCTGACAACGATTGGATGAGCCGTTTTTTCAGAGAAATGAAAAAAAATCACTTTCATTTGGATGAGGAACAGGCAGTTCGCTGGCTGCACGGGGAGGATTTGCCTTCTTCGGATGAAATACTAACGAAAGGGACGATCCTTTTAATGGTAGATAGCAGTGAGACATATCTGGGTTGTGGTTTTGTCAGCGCCGGAAGAATTCGAAATCTATCTAAATAAAAAGTTTTTTCTCCGACAGCGCATCCCGCTTTCATCCTTTTGAAAATACTTGGCATAACCGCGCAGAATCAAAAATCGTGAAGAAGTTCCTTCTCAGAAAAGTTTATTTGCGGCTTCCTCAAGCAGTCCCATATCCCATAACAAACTGCTGGCCATATATTTATTCCGTAAATCTTTGGTCGTCAAAAAAGTTCTTTTTAGTATTTCCGGAGAGATGCCAATTTCCTGTGCAGAAACCGGTGCTCCAGCCGACTGCAGCTGACTGCGTACTGTGTGCAGGTCCGGGAGATCATCCGCGATTATTTGTACAATCTCGTCCCAATGCTGAGAAATCGTTTGAAATCGACTGGCATGTTTTTGCGAATCAAAACGATTCTCGGCTGCCGCCTGTCGAATAATGCTGTCGGCGGCAGACGGAAGAAATTCCCTTATGGACTGCTGCCATCTTTGCCAGTCAAATTCGTTCATGCAGGATCGCGCTTTATGACTGTCCGGTTTTTGTTGTTTGATCATCTCATAAATTTGAATAGAATAGATCGTTCCAATCCCGACTTGAATGCCATGCAAATCCGGCAGTTCACCTCTTTGAAGTGCCAGCATATCCCAGATATGGGAAAAATAATGATCAATACCAGATGCCGGCCGAGTCGTGTCAGCAAAAGCCATGGCAATACCGGACATCACCAGCCCCTCCATAATATGCGTAACAGCCTGAGGATCCCGGTTCATCAAACCGGATGCTGAGGAAAGACATTGATAAGCGGACTTCCGCATCAATGAAGCCACGTTCCCGCAATAATATTCTCCATTAATCAAGTTGGATAAGCGCCATTCAAGAAGTGCATTCGGTTTTGCTGCCATATCCCCAAGCCCGGCTTGAAGCATTCGGGTCGGAGCACTGCAAAGCACATCCAAATCGCCAATGATCGCAATCGGACAGACACCCGGCACAGTGGATTTCAGGCCGCTCACAATGTTGGAACAGGTTGGAGAAGCGAAACCATCCATTGAAGGAGCAGTAGCAATCGTGATCAAAGGATTGCCGCTTAATCTGGCGATAATTTTGCTGATATCCCCGATGGAACCGGAGCCCACTGCCAGGATTCCGTCACAGGATGTATCAAACGCCATGGCAGCCAAACCGACAGCACATTCATTCGACTCCGGTCGTTCAACCTGGAAAATATACTTTGCGAATGGGATATGGGATGCGTCCAGGATTTCACTGACGCGTCGTCCTGCCGCTTCGTAGGTACATAAATCGGCAATCAGAAAAGGTTTTGTGACGCCCGTTTTATGAAGCATTTCAGGAATACGGTTTATTGCTCCTTGAGCAATATCTACATAACGCAGACTCACACGATGTACTTTCCCGCAGGAACATGCAAAACCTTCAGGATCTAACAGATCGGAAATGGTGCAAGAAGAAAAATCCAAAGTTAACTCCAGTGATACTGTAATTTGAACTATGAAAAGAATTCTTTGTTTTACTAATAGTTTTGCGCGAAGCGCAAAACTATTAGTAAAACAAATTTTCTCTTTTTAATTGAAAGGTTAATCCATATTTCGTTGCTAATAATTTTGACGATACGATTTCATCATAGAAAACGAGGAATAAAAATAACGAAATGATAATCAATTCAGTTTTTCCTGCAGAGTTTTCTTAAACTTACCAGTAATTCGAGTTTTGGAAAAGACTTTTAAGAAAAAAGAGAAAACTTGTTGTGATCTTTATGAGTGAAGTGCATCATCAGCACAACTGTTGATTATCCTCTCCATATTCGAATACATGTTTTCCAACAATTCGAAATATGAAAAGAATTCTTTGTTGTTCTTATAGTTTTGCGCTTCGCGCAAAACTATAAGAACAACAAATTTACTTTCTCTATTCGAAAAACATTTCCATATTTCGAATTACTGCATGTTTTCAAACTCGGTTGACAGCTGTATATAATTAAAGAAACAAAGTTTTCCGGAAAAGGAGTCAGCATGTCCATTATCGGTGCATTTATTGTCCCGCATCCGCCAATTATTTTGCCGGAAATCGGAAAAGGTGAAGAAAAAAAAATTCAGAAAACCATCGACAGTTATCGGACAGCAGCAAAAAGCATCGCCGAGCTTGCTCCGGAAACAATTGTCGTCACAACACCGCATTCCATTCTATATTCCGATTATTTTCATATTTCACCGGGATCGAAAGCGGTTGGAGATCTCAGACAATTCGGTGTACGCAATTCGATGCTGGAAGCTGAATATGATAAAGAATTTGTCAAAAGGCTGGAAAAAAACGCGCAGGAAGCGCTGATTTCGGCCGGAACACTTGGCGAGCGCAATCCTGAAATCGATCATGGCACCTTGATCCCGTTGAAATTTATCAATGAATGCTGGACCTCGTATAAGCTGGTACGGATCGGTTTATCCGGGGAACGATTGGTAACACATTACCAATTTGGCAAATGCATCGCTAAAACCGCAGAACAGCTCAATCGTAAAACAGTATTCATTGCAAGCGGGGACCTTTCGCATCGATTAACAGAAGACGGGCCTTATGGATACCAGCCGGAAGGTCCGGCATTCGATCAAAAAGTAATCCATGCGATGGAAACCGGAAATTTTCTTGATTTTTTCACTCTGGACCCTGAACTCTGTGAAAAAGCGGGCGAATGCGGGCTGCGATCCTTTTTGATTATGGCCGGTGCACTGGATGGACAGTCTGTCCGGCCGACGTTATTATCGTACGAAGGACCTTTCGGGGTTGGATATGGCGTAGCCGCCTTTGAAATCACCGGCAAAGATGAGAACCGTCATTATGACAGGGTCTATGAACAAATCGAGAAAGACCGGCTGGCTGAGATGAAAATTCATGAGGATCCGTATGTCAGACTGGCAAGAACAGCACTCGAGTCTTACCTGGCGACACGAAAGCATATCAAGCCACCTGTAAATTTGCCGCAGGAGATGATGACAGAGAGAGCAGGGGTATTTGTCTCCATAAAAAAATTCGGACAATTACGCGGCTGTATCGGAACAATTGCACCCGTCACAAAAAATATTGCGGAAGAAATCATAATGAATGCGATTTCTTCCGGCACGGATGATCCGCGTTTTCCTCCGGTCACAGCAGCAGAATTGCCGGATCTCACTTACAGCGTAGATGTACTCTCACCGGCAGAACCCATCCATTCCCCCGCTCAATTGAATGTAAAACGATATGGTGTCATTGTTTCGAAAGATTATCGGCGCGGTTTACTGCTTCCAAATCTGGAAGGAGTCGACAATGTGGAACAGCAGATCGCCATTGCCAAACAGAAAGCTGGAATCCGAAAAGATGAAACCGTCTCATTGGAACGGTTTGAAGTGGTGCGCCATTTATGAAAACAACATGTGAAATTTGTTTCCATCATTGCAGTCTGGAGGAAGGACAAACCGGATTCTGCGGTGCAAGAACCAATATTCAAAATCAGATTATCTGCACCAATTATGGGAAAATAACCTCCATTGCCCTTGATCCGATTGAAAAGAAGCCGCTGAGGCATTTTTTTCCCGGCAGCTTCATTTTATCAGTCGGGAGTTACGGCTGCAATCTTCGATGTCCCTTCTGTCAAAACAGTGACATTTCACAGACCTACAAAGATCACATCCGGATCACGATGATATCGCCGCAGGAACTGGTTGAAGAAGCACAGAAATTGAAAGTCAGAGACAATATCGGTATCGCCTATACGTACAATGAGCCGTTCATCAGTTATGAATACGTCATGGATTGTGCGAAACTGGCGCATCAAAAAAAACTGAAAAACGTATTGGTTACGAATGGAACTGTGGAAGAAAAACCGCTTCTGGAAATTTTGCCCTGGATCGATGCCATGAATATTGATCTAAAAGGCTTTACAGAATCTTTTTATAAAAAAATTAGCGGCAATCTGGAAACCGTCAAGCGGACAATTGAGCTGAGCGCAAAATCTACCCATGTAGAAATCACGACGCTGATCATCCCTGAAGAAAATGATTCAGAAGATGAGATCAGGCAAATCGCACAATGGATTGCTGGCATCAATCCGGAGATCCCCTTTCACATCACACGCTTCTTTCCTCATTTTCGAATGATGGACCGAAATGCAACCGAAGTGAGACGGGTCTATCATCTGGCAGAGATCGCTCGTCAACATTTGCCGCATGTCTATGTTGGCAATTGCTGACGAGCGCCTTTCCAAATAAAACTGGATGATCCCAAAATATGCTTTTAGATATCGATACCCAATACTTTTTTTACAATCAAACCGATTAAAAATGAAATTCCCGCAACAGAAAGACTGACAAGGATCATTTCTCTGAACTTTGTGGAAAATTTTTCATTCCTGGCGACAGAAATGTAGTAATTAAAACCGGCAATGATCAGCACAACGATTGCCAGCATGATAAGCAGCGCCGGTAAAAATTGATGGTCCGGTAAAAGAATGAAGGGCAGTAAGAGCGCAACAACCGTAAATAAATATGCGATACCGGTATAACCGGAAGATTTCAGAGCATCCGTCCGGCCTTCGTTTTTTGCAGAAAGATACTCAGAAGAAGCCATGGAAAGAGTTGCCGATATACCGGTGATAAGGCCAGCCAGTGTAATCATACGATTACTCTGCATGGCAAAACTCCAGCCGGCCAGACTTCCGGAGAATTCCACCAGTGCGTCGTTCAAACCAAGAACCATCGAACCGACATAATTCAATTTTTCTTCATCGATCATTTGGATCATATCCAATTCATGCTGGACTTCCTCGGCAAAAAGTTTTTCAAACCCAGGATGCCGACGAAATAATTCCTGTGTTCCCGCTTCCATCATGAGCTGTTTGCGCGATTTTTTTGCTTCTTCATGGCTCAACAGGTGGATTTCCATCAATTTCACCGCGAAAGTGTAACCGAAAATGCGCCCCATCAAAATATACCAATAGACAGAAAACATGTTTGGGCGGACATCCTGTTTCGTTAAATTTTTAAATAAATCGTAATGAATCTGTTCCTGTTTCGCGATTTCCAAAAGTGTCTGCTTATCTTTCTCATCTTTCACATTCCTGGCAATACCTTCACATACAAGCTTCTCTTTGATTTCATTTGCCTGCATAAATTTCAAATATTCCATGAATTGTTGCTCATCCATTTGATTGTTCTATCCTTTCCATCAAGTCGTATGCTAATTGTAACCGTTCCATTCCCTTCGAATCGCTGGCATACTGACAAGTGATTTGAAACTGCCTTATAATCAATGAGAAATTGAAATAGCTTTATTTAGGAGAATACGGAATGAAATCCAGTGCGCCAATCGGAATATTTGATTCAGGAGTCGGAGGGTTGACGGTCATGAGGAAGCTGATTCAGACCATGCCTGAAGAAAATGTAGTTTACTTTGGAGATACTGCCAGAGTACCTTACGGGAACAAATCCAAGGAAACAGTACTACGATATACGCATCAAATCATCCGTTTTCTCGAAACGAAACAGGTCAAAGCAATCGTCATCGCCTGCAATACAGCCAGTGCCTATGCACTGCATGAAGTCGAAAAAGAATTTTCGATTCCAATCCTCGGTGTGATTCAGCCTGGTGCAGAAGCTGCAGTCAAAAACTCCCGGAATCAACGAATTGGCGTTATCGGTACTTATGCCACCATCGGAAGCAAGGCATATGAGTCTTCGATAAAAAATATCAATCCACATATTGAAGTGTTTAACAAAGCCTGTCCGCTGTTTGTCCCTTTTGTCGAAGAAGGCATGCTGGAAGATATACTGACGGACGGTATCATTGCCCGTTATTTACAAGAACTGCGCAATGCTCACATTGATACCCTGATGCTGGGCTGCACGCATTATCCGCTGCTCAGAACATCAATTGAAAAATACATGGGAAACGGAGTAGTCTGTGTAGACCCGTCTGAGGAAACTTCTCTCAAAGTACAGAAAATTCTTCAGATAAATCACTTGTTAAACAGCCAGAATCAACATCCGAAGTATGAGTTCTATGTCAGCGATTCAGCGCAAAAGATGGTTGAATTTGCCAATATGATCATGCCTTTTCAAATAGAAGATGTGCAGACGATTCAAATCGAATCGTTTTAATTAGGGAAAGAGAAAAAAATCCATCTCCCATATTTTTTTCTCTTCTATAAACAGGATAACTTGATAATCATACGAAATTCAGACTGACATTACGGATTAAAAGAACAACAGATATTCCTTCCCATCCTTTAAAAAATCTGTTCGATCCATGAAAGGTGGTACGCATGTTTGGATATCACTATCAGCAAAACAGCATGGTAAACCAGCAAGAGATTTGCCTCTGGAACGAAATTGATGGCATCCATGAAATCGAAGCCAGACTGCTTCCCGGCTTCGGAGCCAATCTGTGCGGATTGAAAGCGCATGGTTTTGATTTCCTTTATCCTTCTCCGCGATGCAGCGACGATACACGTCATTACGGAATTCCGGTGCTCTACCCATTCCCGGGTATTGTCAACGGATGTCAGACCACTTTTGACGGTGTTGATTACCGTTTTCCTGCAAACCGTGGTAATTTGTTCCGTCATGGTTATGTGATGGGAGAAAAATTCGAATTTTTCACCCCGGAATACTCACACGATCAGGTTTCTGTCAGAACCTGGATTGAAATCACACCACAGCACCCGCTGTATCACATCTTTCCAATCGCAAATCGGCTCGATCTGACATTTACGCTGAAGCCTGACAGGGTAATCATTGACGCAGTCATTCGAAATCTTGAAAGCGTCAAACGCTTTCCATTTGGGTTTGGCCTTCATCCCTATTTCAACATTATCGGTCCGCGGAAAACAGTCTTGATTCATGTTCCGATGAAAAAATGGTTAAACCCGACTACCAGTGAGTTGGAGGATCCTGCCAACGCACCGGCAGATCTGAGAAAACCAGTCTCGCTGGACAACCTGATCATCGATGATGTCTGGTGGGGAATGGATCCTGCACGCCCTCAATCACTGAGCTATGAAACAATTCAAAAACGGGTTTTGGTAGTTACCAGCGATCACTTTACGCATAGCGTTACCTACTGTCCCGAAGGTGCCGAGTATTATTGTCCGGAAAGTTGGTCTTGTGCACCCAATGCACATAATCTGCATTGGAATGGAAAAACTGAAACCGCTCACTTAATGATCCTTAATCCGGGAGAGACAGCGGCTTGCTCGGTGGCGTATTGCATCGAGAATATTGGATCAGCGAAATTATCTGAATGATCAATATTGGAAAAGAAATTCTCTGCCTGTAACTTTTCAGGATTTTGAACTACCTTTCAAACAATTAATTTCTTATATATTTTTAGGCTTGTTTCAATATCGATCTGCTGAAAATTTTATCTTTTTTTTATTTACATCTGTGAGACAATTAGGTAGAATATTTTCAATATTTCGGATGGCAGACTGTACTATTGTCCTTCCTGGTAAAATATTCTGCTGAAATTCTTTTAATCACGAAAAAAATGAATTTCAGTTTTCATAAATGCAGCAGTCGATCACAGTTTATTCCTGATAATGATTTGAGATCATTCTTTGCATCATGGACTGATCAAGTTATCTGAAACAACATTTAATAATAATGATGAGGGGACAGGCGAATGAAGATACTGTTGACTGGCATTCTGACACCGATGGTCTGGGGAATGGTGGACAGACTTTCACGAGAAGGACATCAGGTATCTCTGTTGGGGCGCGGCATTTCTCCTGCCCCGCCGCAGATGAAAGCTGTTCTGCATGACATTCGTCCCAGTCACCCGGATGCGCTGCAAGTTTTGGAAAGCGGCAGGTTTAACGCCATTATATTCTTCTACGCTTATCAATGTGAAGATGACCTGGCTTTTGGTTCTGTTCAAGGATCTATGCTGGATGTTCTTTTCCAATTTTCACATACAGCTTCCTCCTCCGGTGTAGAGAAATTCATCTTAATTACGGATCTGCGCGTTTTTAGCAGCGGACAAACCGGCGATGAAGAAGAGACTCCCATACCGGACACACAAACTGGTATTCTGATTAAAGCGGCAGAGGATTGCTTGCGTTTTACCGCTTCTGAAAAAATGGAACGATTACTCGTTCGAGTACCCAGCTTGTATGCGCCAGGCACAGAAGATTCTTTCTTCTCCCGTGCATTAAAATGCTCCCAGAATGATCTGACATTCCAACTATCCGGACCTCCGGAAACTCCCTGCGATTTTTTGCATGTGGATGATCTCTCCTTATTTCTCACGTTAGCTCTTGGAAAAAGAATTTCCGGAATCACACACCTCTATTACGGTGAAGATTTTACATATGGGGAAGCTGTCAGCAGGATACAGGAATACTTACCTTCTCTGAAAGTATCCTACGCGGAAAATCCCATCTTACGCCCGCGACTTAGAAGCCAGGATACCAAAGCCGGGGTTAATTGGATTCCGCGGCATCGCTGGATTTCAGAATTAGAAGATATATTTACCAGGACCGGTTTAAAAAAGGAAAAGAGAAACTTTTTTGTATGGGTCAGGACTTATTTACGCCGGTTATTTGGAAAATCGATTCCCTGGATAGAACTGATTCTTTTTGCAGTCATTACGGAAAGTCTGCTGCGGATGACCAATACGAATGCCATGTTCCGCTTTGTAGACTATTGGCTGTTTTATGTCATTCTTATGGGAACACTGCATGGAGCGCCATTTGGAACGACTGCCGGAGTGATCGCCTGTATCGGTTATGCAGTCAGTTGGAGAGAAGATGGCAGAGATCTATATCTGCTGCTGTACAACATGGACAATTGGCTTCCTCTGCTGATGTATCTTTTAAGCGGCGGTCTCTTTGGATACCTCCATGACAGAACTTTGGAAACCATGACCGCAATTCGAATCGAAAAAGAACAGCGAGATGAAGAAGCCGAGTTTATTGAAACGATGCTGAAAAGAGTCGATGCAGACAGGAACTCGCTACAGGAACAAGTGGTTCGTTACCGAGACAGTTATGGTCGTATTTATGCAATTACCCAGGAACTTGACACACTGCAGCCGGAACAAGTTTTCCTTTCAACGCTGGGCGTACTGGAGGATGTCATGCAAAATAAAAGTGTTGCGCTTTACTCATGCAGCAGCAGTTCATCATTTGCACGCATGGTTGTTCATTCCCGCGCCTTAATCAATCTCCCAAAATCCATCGACTTGGAAAAAATGCCTCATCTGCGCGAAGCGATTAATCGGGGAGAAATGTTCGTCAATAAACATTTAATTCCAGGCTACCCGACATTTTGTACGCCGATCATGCAGAATGATCATCCAATTGCGATTATTGCGTTATGGGAAGTACCTTTTGAACAACAAACGCTGTACCATCAAAACCTGCTGAATGTCGTTTCAGGTCTGGTCCAATCAGCCATGATCCGTGCTTTGTACTATTTTGACACCAATCAGGATATCTATTTGAGCGATACCCACATCATGTCTGCAAAAGCATTCCGCTCAACACTTACTGTCTACAGTAAAATGCGCAGACAACGCGCTTCATCCTATTTGCTCCTCAGCATCAGCAGCACAACAGAGAACCTGTCCATTCAGGAATTGGATCAGCGGATCGGCAGGGCAATTCGCAGTACCGATATCGCCGGTCAACTCGAAAACGGATCCATCTATGTTATGCTTCCGCAGGCAACGGTCGACAATTTTCCACAAATTGAAAAACGTTTCCTGTCTGCCGGTTTAGAATGTACGATTACATCGCTGGAGCTCGTAAATGTCTGAATCGGAAATCATCGGAATGATTTTTTTCGTTCATTTTATATTGCTGCTGATTGTTTATGTTCATGCTCGTAAGAACTGGTGTCGCATCAATACAAGCCACTTTTTATGGATGCTTCTGGTCCCTTTTTTCGGTCCCTTAACCGGACTGGCGCTGATCCGTGCTTCCAGAAAGACGCCTCCTGATTTGGATTGGTTGACCAACAACGAGGATTTTCAAAAGATCAATCTTACTACCTACCTGTCTCCAGTAGATACAATCCCGCTTGAAGAAGCCCTGTTAATCAATGATCCGAAAAAAAGGCGCTTACTGATGATGAACATTCTGCGTTCTGATCCGATGAAATATCTGGACTTATTGCTGGTAGCCCGATTTAATGAAGATACTGAAACTGCCCATTATGCAACAGCAACCATCATGGAGATTCAAAGACAATTCCAATTGGAATCCCAAAAAATTCAACAGGAATTGGCCGAAGATCCGCAAAATTCTTTGAAGCATCGTGAATATATAGATTTGCTGTCACGATATTGTGACAGCGGATTATTGGAAGGGCAACTGCTTTTCCGTCAACAGCTTGTGTTAAAAAAGGCGCTTGAAAAAGCACCGGACCTTTCCGAAGATCCGTCTCTGCTGCGCATTAAAATTCGCAATTGTCTTGCCCTGCGGGAAGCAGAAGAAGCCAAAGAAACTGCGCAAGCACTGATCCGGCTGAATCCACTGGATGAATCATCATGGCTGGAAGCGATTCGGGTTTGCGTCGAAATTCATGATCAAGATGGGATGCAGGAATTGCTCAAACGTCTCAAACAAACTCCCGTTGATTTCACATCATCGGGTCGTGAACATTTGCTGTTTTATGTGGGGAGCCAGGAATGACGAAGAAAGTCTTTTTCTTTCGCCTGCTAAATCCGGTTTTGGTGATGCTGCTGCTTGCATGTGCCATTCTTCTTGAAAAAAAGGGGGTAAAACAGGAAGCCAAGCAGCCGCTGCTCGCTATCCTGGATAATCAGCAGACAGAAACAACTGCAGGCATGGAAGCGGCTGTTTTAGTCGTTGTCAATCGCGATCGTACTGAAGAGATTCCGTTTACGATAACCTTAACTGATACGCTCAACGAGATGAAAATTGCATTTCATACTGTAGATCTGTCGCAAGAGGAGCTACCTGACCTTTCGCCATTTTCCACCGTCCTTTTTTGCAGTCAGTCGATGCAGCCTTTGGAACACCATCTGATGAAAATCTCTGACTGGATCAATGAAGGCGGTCATTTTGGCATAATGATGTCCCAGGAAGCTGATGATGTATTCCGAATTTTTTATCGTAAATTTGGAATTGTCGAGTACGGATTGGAATTTCACAATTATAAATCAATTCGATATATTTCAGACCTGCTGCCGCTTTTTATAAATACTGATTACGATGGGGATGGTCTTTTAACGGATTATGCGATGCCGATCCAACTGGAAAAGGATTGCACTGTTCATATCACAACTGCTGATGATCGCCAATTGCCTCTTCTCTGGGAACATCCATCCGGAAATGGTCGAATCGCTTTTTTTAACACCACTTTAATGAACAACAAAGCCGGCAGAGGCTATGTCCTTGCAATTATATTTGCGCTGGAAGATACCGTGATCTATCCCATCATCAACGCAGGCATGATCTATATCGATGATTTCCCTGCTCCGCAGCCTGAAGGCAAAGATCAGGCGCTGTTGGATGCTTATGGGTACGACATTAAAGGTTTCTACCGCAATCACTGGTGGCCGGATATGAAACAGTTGACCTGGAAATACGGACTCCGTTATACAGGCGTGCTGATCGAAACCTATAATGACAATGTTGAAGGCCCTTTTGATGACGAAGGTGTTGAAGATACTCTGTTGAAGTTTTATACTTCTGAACTTTTGCACTCAGGTGGAGAGTTGGGGTTGCACGGATACAACCACATGCCCCTTTGTCCGGATGGTTTTGCATATCAGGGGGAAGATTACAAAACCTAGGCTTCAACCCGAAAAATGTCTGAAGGACTTCAGGAATTGTTTCGTTATGGTAAAACACTTTTCCTCGACCCCAGATTCACAACCTATGTTCCCCCTTCCAATTACTTATGTGATGAAGGACGACAGGCCGTCCGGGAAACGATTCCCCAGATCAGAGTCATTTCAGGACTCTATCTCAGGGAAGAAGGTGTCAATGCCCTTATCCAGGAATTCCGTGAAGAATCAGATGGATTGATCAGCGTCCCGCGTGTTACCTCCGGATTTATTCCCACCGATTTTTCCCGATTCACAATGGCACAGGAACTCCTGTTACATGGTGTTTTTTCCCATTTTATTCATCCGGATGATTTGCTGGACGAGGCTCGCGGTGCTTCGCTGGGTTGGAAAAACCTGCACGACGGGTTCCTGGATCTGTTAAAAGAAATCATGGACGTTTATCCGTCACTTCGTTTTTCAACCTCAACAGAAGGTGCAGCAGCAATTCAACGTTATGGTCGGTTAATAATTACTCAGCAGGAAACGGAGGATGGGCTTAAACTTTCTTTATCACCGTTCTATGATGAAGCCTGGATCGCAATGCGGACCAGGAATCCGATCATTTCCATCCAGGGCGGTAAAATGCAGGAGATTACGAGCGGTTTTTATTGGATCGAAGCGGAAAGTCCGCAAGTTCACATTCAATGGAAGGTAAAATAATGAAAATCTGTATGATCTGTGAAGGCAGTTACCCCTTTGTGGCTGGAGGTGTTTCCTCCTGGCTTCAGCAGCTCATTCAGAATATGCCGCAGCATGAATTCGTCATTTGGGCTATCGGAGCACAAGAAAAACAGCGGAATCATTTCGCTTATCAACTTCCGGAAAATGTTGTTTCATTCCAGGATGTGTATCTTGATTCAGTTCTTAGAGAGAGAATTGCGGAAAGTCCGCGTCGAATCCATTTATCCGCTGCACAGGTTCATGCATCCCGCGAGCTGCTTTCCTGTCAAAATCCTGATTGGAACGAACTCTTTAATTTATTCCGCGGGAATCGATTAAAAGGGGTGGAATTTCTTTTAGACCGCGATTTCTTTTCGATCTTACAGGAGATCTGCGCCAAAAATTACCCGTATGTCGGTTTCACTGATTTTTTCTGGACCATTCGTTCGATGTTCCTGCCGTTGTTATACCTGATGGGCAGTCCGCTGCCAGAAGCAGATCTGTATCATTCCGTTTCGGCAGGATATGCCGGGGTATTGGGAACCATGGCAGCCATGAATTACAAAAAACCATATATCCTCACTGAACATGGGATTTACACCAGAGAGCGGGAAGAAGAAATTTTGCGCACAGATTGGGTACCACCCCATTTCAAAGATTTATGGATTAACATGTTTTATATGTTCACGCGCTGTGCATACAATTCGGCCGACTGTGTGACTTCGCTCTTTCAAAGGGCAAGCCAAATTCAGGAGGAAATCGGTTGTGAGGTGTCGAAATGCGTGGTTATTCCAAATGGCGTTCACATCAACAGATTTTCAGACATACCGCTGAAAGAACCAAATGGCCTGATCGATATCGGCGCGATTGCACGTATTGTACCAATCAAAGATATTAAAACCATGATCTATGCTTTTTCGCTTTTATGCGATGAAATGGACAATGTCCGGCTGCATATTATGGGTTCAACGGACGAGGATGAAGAGTATTATCAAGAATGTCTGCAAATCATACAAGACTTGGAGCTCAAAAATATCATTTTTACCGGCAGAGTGGACGTACATGATTATTTGAAAAATATCGATTTCACTGTCTTAACCAGTATCTCCGAGGGACAACCACTCGCAATTCTGGAAGCGATGGCAGCAGGCAGGCCCTCCGTGACAACGAAAGTAGGATGTTGTGATGAATTAATCGAAGGGAAAGAAGATGGATTCGGTGATGCAGGATTTTGTGTTCCCACCATGCATCAGTCAGCGTTGGCAGAAGCCATGCTTACCTTGTGTCAGAATGACGAGCTGCGCCGGCAGATGGGAGAGAATGGCAGGAAGCGGGTCAATGCGTTCTATGGTCACAAACAAATGATCCAAAATTATTTAGATCTTTACCAGGAAGCGATTCATATTGCTGAAAAAAAATGGGCTTCCTAAATTTTTTTTATTGAGATTGAGGTTGTGAAACCGGAATTTTTCGATTCAAAAACCGGTTGTTCTCCATAGTGTCTTATAAATCATTAAAGGAGAAGATGCAACTTTTTTGCAGAAATTCATTTTTCTATAAAGATGCCGACATGAAAAGGGAAATATGGCAGGAATAGGATTTGAACTCAGAAAATTATTTGTTGGCAAAGGAGCGATTTCAAAAATCCGCGCCTATGCTTATGCAAGCATCATCACTTCAGGCACAATGGTTTTGGCTGTTCTGATGATGCTCGGGATCAAATACCTCGCCCGTTTCTTTGGAGCAACTGAGCACCAGACCGACATTATGATAGTTCTGATGGTTTACGCAACACTTGGATCATTGATATTCTCTTCCGTTCTGCAAATTATCCTTTCCCGTTATACTGCCGATAACCTGTTCGGAAAAAATCTGGAACGAGTTTTACCATCGCTTTTTGGAGGATCCGTTTTGATCATCATTCCCGGAGGGCTGATTTATGGAATTTTTCTCCAATTTGCTCCGGAAATTCCTGCAATCGATCGCCTTTTTAACTGGGGACTGTTTATTGAGATGGCCTTTGTCTGGTTGGAAATGGCCTACATTACTGCTGCGAAGGATTACCAGAGAATTTTGCTTGGGTTTGTGGGAGGAGTGCTGACAGTATTTGTGGTTGGCGGAATCCTTCTTCTTTTGGGGATTAACCCGATTACAGCTGTCATGGCAGGACTTTTTACCGGATATGGTGTGATGGTTTACAGTTTCACCAAAATCCTGCTGCGAATTTTTCCGATTGGAACCGGCAGTTTATTCGCATTTGTCAAATATTTCGGTTTATTCCCGGATCTTGTTCTCACCAGTATTCTGAGCCAGACAGGAGCATTCGTCCATATTATTCTGATGTGGTTTTCCCCATTGGGAGAAAACGTGACAGGCCTCTTTCGTCAGGCACCCATGCATGATGCGGCAGCCTTTTTTGCATTTCTGGTAACGATTCCAGCCAATGTGAATTTTGTGGTTTCCATCGAAGTAACCTTTTACCAAAAATACCGTCGCTACTTTACTGCCATATCTAACGGAGGTACGCTGAAGGAAATTCAAATTTCGCAGAAAAACATGATTGCCGCACTCAACCAGGAAGTTTTCCGACTGATCCAAATTCAAGTTTTCGCCATGGTTTTTTATGCCATTTTGATGCGCTATTTCTTGGAATCAATCGGTTTCACACGGGATATGATCACCATGTTTCAAATTATGTGTATTGGCTATAGTGCTTATGCAATCGGCAACAGCATCATGCAGCTTCAGTTATATTTTAATGATCGTAAAGGCGCGCTGTTTACCTGCTTTTTGTATTTCAGTGTGAATCTCCTCTGTACGCGATTTTTCTTATTCCGTTCTCCGATTTATTATGGGCTCGGCATGGTAATTGCCGGAATTGCGATGTACCTGGCAGGCATTCCCCGTTTATTTGCCTTTGTCAGAAACATAGATTACCATATCTATTGCAGCCAGCCGATTTTAGCAGTCCAGCGATCCAATCTTTGGATAAAACTGGCTTCTGTGTTGGATGAAATGGAATATGGAGCTGACAGAGCTTATTACAGAAAAACTCGAAATAGGAATCCTTAAACATGAGAATCCAACGAAAAAATTTTCTTATCGGATTGGCTGTTATAGGCCTGATGTTTTCCGGATGCAGTACCAAGGATACGACGCCGCCTTCTGAAAATACAATTCCGGATTCGCAACGTGAAGTTTCCAAAGCGCAACCGATGGATATAAATGAACTTCCATTAAAGGACAATAAAACGCTCTATGCCAATCAGGATCCAACCTCATTGATCTATTTTTACATTACGATTACAGGCGGAAATGCGGCGGATCAAACAAATCATACCTTTGAAGAAGTCAATTCGTACGATTTAATAAATTCTATGACTGACACCCAAAGAATTAAAACTGAAATAATTTTTCAGGTCGGAGATCAATACGGACCACTGCTGGGAGAAGTCGGTTATGGAGCGATGGCTTCTAATGCCACCATTTGTGTTCGTGGGCATACCAGTACATATTCCCCACAAAAATCTTACCGCATCGATCTTTTTGACAATGCAGGTCTATGGAGAGGTCAACGGGCGATTGCAATCAATAAACACCCGGCAGATCCGACACGGCTCCGCAACATGCTTTATTTTTCGCTGCTGCAAGATGTCCCTGATACAACCAGTCTCCGCACACAATTTGTAAATGTTTTCATCAAAGATCAAATGTCCGGCGAAAAGGATTTTACCGATTTTGGCTTATTCACACAGGTTGAACTGCCCAACGGCCGTTATTTACGCAACCACAACCTCAG
Source organism: Flexilinea sp. (assembly GCA_026645735.1). GTDB lineage: Bacteria > Chloroflexota > Anaerolineae > Anaerolineales > Anaerolineaceae > Flexilinea. The sequence continues at coordinate 149,443 of JAPKMT010000001.1, read as the reverse complement.
TCGTAAAGGGAATTTATACAAAGCGAATTTAAACGAGTTTTTCCGGTATGAAGATAAAATTCGTCTGGCAACCGATCCACTTTATGATCTGTCAGAATTTGACGATGTGCTGGAGCCTAAAACCGGAGAAAACCATAAAAAGCTGATTGAAATGCTGGATGCCATCAACGATTATTCCATTCCAATCGAAGATACGATCGCAAACTATTTTGATATTAATAACCTGACCAGTTACCTAGCCTACAATATTCTAATGGCAAATCCGGACAGTAATGCACAAAATTATTTACTTTACAGCCCGGTTAACAGCAGCAAATGGTACTATCTGTTCTGGGACGGAGATGGTTGTCTTTCCTACTACGAGGATGAATTACTTAAGAATGTCTGGACTGAAGCGGATTGGGAACATGGTGTTTCCGGTTACTGGGGCGTTGTTCTTTTTAATCGAATTCTGCGCGTTAAAGCATATCGGGAAGCGCTGAAAGAAAAAGTAGAACTTCTACGAGGCATTATCACTCCGGAACGGATTGCTGAGGAGATTGAAAAATATCGAACGGTAGTAGATCGGTTCACAGCAAAGATGCCCGATAAAATACATCTGCAAGTAACCCTCGAAGATCTTGATCTGATTTATGAGAATATGCCTTATGACACGGAAATTGCTTATCAACGTTTTCTGAGTTCTCTCGAAAAACCGATGCCGTTTTACATGGATTCAGTAGAAAGCGATGGCAACAAATTATCATTCAGTTGGGCGGAAGCTTATGATTTCGACGCTGAATTTATTTACTATAATGTTCAAGTAGCAAGGGACTGGTCTTTTGCACCAGGCACGATTGTGTACGAAAGCCTGGATCAGCTGCCATCCAACACAACGATTTCGATGCTTCCTCCCGGAAATTATTATTGGCGGATTATTGCCAGAAATGAAAGCGGAAAAACACAAATACCGTTTGACCAGGTCGTCACGGATAGCGGTATTCATCAAGGAATGCGCAGATTTATCATTCTTGAGGACGGGAAAGTACAGAATCCGTTATGAAAGAAATCCGCTACCGTCACGAGCTGAAATACCTGATCAATTTACCGGATTGGGCTTTGCTTCGCTCCCGGATGAAGGGAATTATTCCACCGGATGAAAACACCGGAGAAAACGGCGAATACTGGATTCGCAGTCTGTATTTTGATGATTACTGGAACTCAGCCTACCAGGAAAAAGAGGATGGCATTTTACTGAGGCATAAATATCGCCTGCGTGTCTATAATTGTTCGGATCGTTTTATCAAGCTGGAACGGAAAAACAAGTATGGACAATATATTTTCAAAGAAAGCGCACCGGTTAACCGCAGTGAAACTGAAATGATCCTCGCAGGAGAATATGATTTCCTGAAAAAAAGCAAGTACAATCTGCTGCAAGAATTCTATTATGAATGTACTTCGAAATTCATGCGTCCCCGGCTGATTGTCGATTATGATCGGGAGCCCTATGCGCTTGGTGAAGGGGATGTGCGGATCACGTTTGATAAACATGTACGTGCCGGATTCGGGAAGCTGGATCTGTTTGATCCAGACCTGCCTGCCATAGAGGTTTTACAGGCAGATCAGATGATTATGGAAATCAAGTTTACTGAATTTCTGCCAAACCTTGTTCGCAGCATTTTACCGCCACGTGCCAGCATGCTGACGGCAGCCTCAAAATATGCATTATGCTGCAATGCTGCAGTGAGAGAGAAAAATTTAAATCGTACGGAGGGATTTTTATGGATGGTACATTGACTTTTCAGGATATTTTTGATAATTCTGTGTTGGAAGCAGGCGGTTTTTTACAGAATGTATCCTTGCAAACCATTATCAATGCCGCAATTTACGTTTTTTTGTCGCTGCTGATGGGAGTGGCATTGTATTTCATCTATAAAAAATCCTATATCGGTGTGGTTTACAGCCAATCCTTTGCCATTTCCATCGCCGGGATGACAGTTCTGACCTGCTGCATTATCGTGACAATCCAATCCAACATTGTTTTATCGTTGGGTATGGTTGGTGCGCTCTCCATTGTACGGTACCGTACCGCAGTCAAGGATCCGATGGACCTGCTGTTTTTGTTCTGGGCAGTTGCTGCCGGAATCGCCATCGGTGCTGGTATGTTCTATATCGCCTTGCTCACATCCGTTTTCATGGTGCTGCTCCTGTGGATATTATCCGGACGCAAACATGGGCGGGATGAAATGTACATCCTGCTGCTCCACTACGAAGGAGAGGGTATCGATGAAGAAGTTCGAAAAATTCTCGGAACGAATCCATACCAAATCAAATCCAAGACAATGCGCAAAAACGATACCGAGATGGCTGTTGAAGTACGCGTTCGAAAGCATGACCTCTCCTTCACCGATCGCATTCGTAAAATTGAGAACATCAAAGATTTGACAATTGTGCAATACCGTGGGGACTATGTTGATTAATCCGGTTATGCCAATCCGATCGAATTACTGAACAAAAGGATTGCAAGCGGTTTATGATAACTCCAAAAAATAGCATTCCTGATCGACAAATTCAAAAAGGCATTTTTTCCACTTCATACGTGAAGTGGAAGTTTTTTTTCCGTTGTTTGATTCTTTTGGGAATTTCAGGGATTCTCGGTTTAAATTCAAAATCGGCAGCCGGTATATCAATCTCATTTCACTATCCCGCAAGCGATGAAGCAATATCCAATCCTTTTATCGGCAGCGCCATATGGGCAGACGACTCCTCAGAAAGAGAACAGCCGTTCACACTGGTCTACGCAGATCTGACGTGGGCTGAATTCGAACCGACACAGGGAGTTTATGACTTCGAATCATTTGAGAAAAACAACCATTTCGATCTCTGGCGGGAACAGGGAAAGCATGTCATTTTCCGCTTTGTGACAGACATGCCGGGACAGAACAACCATCGCGATATTCCCGAATGGCTTTACAACGCCACGGACAAAGACGGAAAGGCTTATGCAGTTTCATACGGACGAGGTTACGCTCCCAACTACGCAAATCCGATTTTCATCGAAGCCCATGCCAAAGCGATTGCCGCGCTGGGGAAGCGCTACGGGAAAGATCCATTCTTTGCATACATCGAACTTGGCTCGCTCGGACATTGGGGTGAATGGCACATTCATTCAAGCATTTCACCGATGCCGCCAGTTTCTGTCTGCAGACAATATATTCTTCCATATGTTTCCGCTTTTCCAGATGCAAAACTGATGCTGCGCCGTCCATTTGCAGCCGCCGGAAACATCGCAGTCGGATTATTCAACGACACTGCCGGAGAATTGGAGCCAACCGAAGAATGGTTGACCTGGATTGAAACCGGAGAAGATAAAGCACACCCCGCTGAATCAGCATTGCTCCGCCCGATGCCGGAAGCCTGGCGATCCAATCCAATCGGCGGAGAATTATCGACAACAATGAAATATCAGCAATTACTGGACACACTGCTGCCACAGACACTGGATCTTTTTGCCCGATCCCACACCAGTTGGATCGGGCCGGGCAGTTTTGTCAAAGTGGAACGCGATGGAGACCTGCAGCAAGCGCTGGATCAGGTAAACCGCATGATCGGTTACAGATTGCGCATCTCAAAAAGTGAAATCTCTGAGACGAAGAATGGGAATTACCAGCTCACCTTGACCTGGCACAACGATGGGATTGCACCCTTCTATTTTGACTGGAAAGCATATCTGAGAATTGTCGGAGAAGATGGCCAGCAAAACCTCATGCCGATTCCGATGCACCTGATCGATATTCAGCCCGGGATCGATTTTCCCGTGACAATTATCATCCCGCAGGAAATCTTATTGGAAGGCATGAACAGGTTGGAAGCCGGCATTGTTGATCCAGCCAGCGGAAAAGCTCGTGTCTGCCTTGCCATGGTCTCGCCTCATGATGATTTTTGGTATGAACTGCTGTCGCTTCAGAGATAATCCTTGAATTAAAAAAGGGCACCTGGTTTTATCAGATGCCCCCAGAAGATTGCATTTTGTTGTATCTGCCTCGTTTATGAGACAGATTTTTCTGCTTATTCGTGGTAATTATTTACAAAAGTGGCAAGCAGTACCAATAAAATTGCTGAAATTGCTGCTAACATGATTTCCTTCCTTTCTTTCTTACAAATCCTGTAAATTTCTCACATTTCATTATCATTCGTATGTTTTTGTGAAGTGAGGTGCTGTGGTTGGTGCTTCTCTTCTGCAACCAACCCCATACGATTCATTACAGGAAGAATCGGAGGGTTGCTTATTTTTCATCCGATTCCACATTCACAGTGCAAGGTTCTGCCGGAGCTGAAACAAGATTGACTGCGAATGCGATGGCGATATAACTGACAACGACCAATAGTGTATATAACAATGCCATAAAAATCTCCTTCATCCATTCTGGACAGATGGTAATCAAGCAATTTGCTTCATCCACCCTCTCCAATTTTTCATCGATTGCCTGATACAACCGATTTTTTCAGGTTATTTTAGTCATATTTATTATATGACATTTGTCACCCTTCAACAATTAGATTATAGCCAATTTTTTTAGAAAAGCAAGAATTGATTACTTTAATCAACAATTTCGAAGGATGAACCAGTCATTTCAAATGGAGGAGAAATCTTTTATTATGATAATCTTGTGTTTCGCGCAAAAATAACACAATAACAAATAATTTTCCCGTGTTTTATCTCACTGAAACAAAAAGACAGCCGCAAAAAATGCGGCTGTCTTTTTGGAAAATCCTCTTGAAAAACATCCGGATGGCGACGATTATCCACCCTGGCCCGTTTTATCTGCCGGCAGCCATCCATTGGCTACCCAGTGATTGCGGTCTGTCAGATTCCAATGGTTTCCCTTTTGATTCAATCGCATGATTGAAAACAAGAATCTCGTTTTAAGACCGGGTTTCGCAGTTCCGATGTTTTTCCGAATCTGAGATGCAATCCTGGAAACATCTTTTTCGATACGGGCTTTCCGTTTTGGGTCAACCGATTCCCAGTTCATCGCGGCCACATTGACACTGTAGCGCATCAATCTGGAAATTCCCCAAAAGAAAAGATTTTGCTGCATATCCTTTGCAGTTCTTCCGGATCCCAATCCGGCTGCTGTAGAAATACACAAACCAATCTTGCGGGACATGGAGGGATGTGGCCGGTGGGACATCCAGCGATAAGCCATATGATCCAAAAACGATTTCAGTTGTCCGCTCATACCATACACATAGCAGGGGGATTCCAGAATGACCAGATCGGATTCCTCGATCGATTCTGCAATTGGCTGTACAGTTTCTGCATGGGGGCAAGAATTCTCCCCTTTTTGAAAACACTGATAACAACCGATACAAGGTAACGGTCCATCTTTTGGAAAGGAGTATTCAAAAACTTGGGAGGTTTCAGTGTGAAGCGCATCCAGGAAAAGCCGCGTAATATGCCAGGTACTGCCATGATGCATCTGTCCATGCAGAACGGTGATTTTCATTGGTAAACTCCGAAAGTTTTCTGAATCAGGATCGAATAAAGGAGAGCAGTGGTTCAATCGCGCTGCGATCTGTAAAATCGGATACAACATCAAATGCTTCCAGCATACCATTTTCATCCTCTGTGAGCAGTTTACCGGATTTCTTTTTTTTCTCAATCGATGCTTTCATCATCTTCATCATCAGTTGATCGATCAGAGGCAATTTTTTCAGGTTAAAACCGCCGCGGAAATAAAAGAAATGGACAATTTTCAATTCGTCTTCCTTCAGATTGTGCTGTTTGACACCATTGATCGCATCCTCACGGGTGGGCGTAAGTCCTACACCGAAAATGGCAAACTTTTTGCCGGTCAATGACGGCAACAGCTTCTTAATGCGCTTCAAACCAAGGATACCGGTGGCAAAAAGGCTGCCGCCATAAACAATCGCATCGTAAGATGTGATTTCACGATCTTTAATCTTTGAATTTTCTGTCAAATCTGCCTGCAGTGCATCCGCGATCCACTGTGCATATTTTTTTGTATAACCTGTCTTGGACTGATAGATAACTACTGTTTTCATCATTGCTGCTCCATATTATAAATATAAAATGCGAATGAATAACCTGTAAAGCTATATACGTTTTTTTCCCAAAAAGTATTCTGTCATGGAATCATTAAAATTCTTTGCACACCGGAATCATGATTTAAAGCTGATGCTGAAACTGCTGAACAGTTTTACGATCCAAAATACCACCGGTCAATGCCTCAGCGATGTATTGTTCGATTGAATTGGTTGTTCCATCCTGACGGATTAGAATCAGGACATTTAGAATATCCGTTAGAACCGACTTTCGCATGTTCTCCCGGATTCCCTTAAGATCCAATTCCATCAACCGGTCTGCGATTTGCAGACGTAGTTTTTGATGAAAGGGCACAATCTGCAGGAGTCCCTGAATACATTGCCGTACAGTAATCGGTTTCTCATCATGCAGGCAATAGAGATAATCATCGAGCATATTTTCCATACGGTCGCCATGATCCCAGCGTGCATTCACAGCGATCATCATCAACCCGATACTTCGCTGAAAAGAATTCGCATCCGGCAGTTTTTTCGTGAAATGATCCCAATAGGAGAATACATCATCGCGGTCTACTGATCGATGCTGGAGCAGGAGCAGTGCCGGATAGCGGATTTTATCATCCTTTTCATTTAAGCAGGACACCAACAGGCTGAGATCATTCGATTCAAGTCCGCTGCTGATTTCATCCAGCTTATCTTTGTCGACGCTTCGAATTTTGTCAACAGTCAGCATTTTTAATACACTCTCTTCTGTTTATAAAAAAACTTCTTCGTAAACACTCCATCCAAATACAGCGATCCAAAAAGCAGGAAGGATTTGTGTTTTCTCTTTATTCGATGGACGGATCAGAACAGAACGTTAAAATGGGTTTGTAAATCAGTTCGGAAATCCACGGTCAGTCGGTAAATTCGGGGTGTTTTTGCAGGATGGTTTTTACTGCCGCATCATCAGCAACCACCGTCACATGCTGATGAAACTGCAGGACTGATGCCGGTACCATTGGATCGATTGGCCCAAAAAACGTGCGTTCCAAAATATCCGCTTTCTTGACACCGGTACAAACGAGCAGAATCTGACTTGCCGCCATAATCGTCCCGATGCCCATTGTAATTGCCTGCCGTGGAACTTCATCAATCGAAGTAAAAAAGCGCTGGTTGGCTTTGCGCGTACTTTCAGTCAGGTTGGTCAAATGGGTTCTGCGAGTAAAAACAGATGCCGGTTCATTAAAACCGATATGGCCATTGAGGCCAATTCCTAAAAGCTGCAGATCAATTCCGTTCCATTTCTTAATCTGCTGTTCGTATTGGTCGCAATGTGCAGATAAATCGGTCGCCATGCCATCCGGAATTCGGGTGTTCTGCAGATTGATGTTGATGTGGCGGAAAAGATTATCCATCATAAAATGATGATAGCTTTGAGGATGATCCGCGGGAAGTCCAACATATTCATCCAAATTGACTGTCCGGACTTTTGAAAAGTCGAGGGCTTCTTTTTTGTGTTGCAGCACCAATTCTTTATAAACCGGAACCGGTGTTGATCCGGTAGCCAATCCAAGCAGACAATCCGGTTTGTTTATAATTGTTTTCGAAATAATTTCAGCGCCGATTTTTCCTGCAGACACAGGATCAGCAGCTCGCCATACCTCAAAATTTGACATGCATATCCTCTCAATTTTGTTTCGTATATTTGATACCAAAATCATCATGAATGACGATTTTCCTTTTTACAAATGATCTATCATCTCCAAATCGATGCGGAAACTTTTTTCTTCCTCAGGTTGAATAAATTTCAGTTTACCCTCAGCACGCATCTTGTCACGGCCGTCTGCTTCGCAATTGCCAGGTTCCAGTCCCATGACATAATCTTTGACACCCATCATTTTCCATTGAACGAATTCGTCCAGACTTTTTGGATCAAAATGAATGGCCAATCCTTTTTGATATTTTGGCTGAAAAATTCTCGCCAGTCCTTCATTTTTGAAGTGATGGTAATAACACATTTCTTCATATCCAGCCTGCGGGGGAATTACCTGATTCCATTCAGCAAATCCTTTACGGGCATGTTCATTTCTGGGAATCACTTCGTCCGACCGGATATCCAGAATGCTGTCCTCATCCAACAGCGGATAGCCCATATTCATATGGTACAGGATCATGAGCGGAGTTGTCCGATCACCGACATTACGAATTCGATCAATGATCGAGATTTTATTTTCTGTCAAAGAACATTCAATAATTCGTTTTTGCAGCAATTTTTCCGCAAATATGCCTGCATGGCGGATGAATGCATGAATCTGGATTTTTTCCTGATCCATGTCCCAGTAAATATTTTCAGCCGGTGTATGCCCGGCTTTGCCATGCAGCCCGAGAGATTCTTCGGCATCTTCAGAAGGGATACCGACGTTCGTTAACCCGCATGTAACCATGAATCCCAGATTACAGGACTTCAACCAGCCATTTCCCTTGTCATCATAATAAGCCGGTGCGCTATATCCATTGACAGCAAAAAATCCGTAATTCATACCCTGAAAAGAAAGCCGGGAAATATCCGCACAGCGATCCGCAGATACCGTAAACTCAAGGCCTAAACCATTTTTTACCTGGAACAAACGAATACCATCCCCTTTGCCTCCCATCAGGCGATGTTCTTCAACGCCATAGAGCTGCGATTCATGTCCAATATACTTTTCACGATTCTGTTTATTCATTATTGATCCTCTTCTTCTTTTTCCCGGGAAAATATATCCTTTTATTGTTTATTGCATCTATCATTTTACCTTTTCCATGGCAGAGGATCAATGGCATGTCAGTGATTCGAAATTAGGGGAGAATTATTCGTTGTTGTATTGTTTTTGGGCTTATCAGAAAACAATACAACCATGCAACCTCTTCCACACATTTCGAATTGCTGGAAATCATTTATCTTGTCCATAAGGTACAATATTTCTTAGAAAATGATGAAAAGGTAATCGAAAATGAAAATCATTGAAGAAAGCAGAATTGAAATAATTCATCAGCTTCCAGAACGAGAAGCCGTGCGATATGCGTTATTTGACTTTGACGGGACCTTGTCTCTGATTCGGGAAGGCTGGCAGGCGATTATGATCCCGATGATGATCGAAATTCTGATGCAGACACCTGACCATGAAGATAAAGAAACAATTACAGCAATTGTGCGCGATTTTGTTACACGGTTAACCGGAAAACAGACTATTTTCCAGATGATACAATTGGCTGAGGAAGTGAAGAAGCGGAGAGGAAACGCCGAAGATCCGCTCACCTATAAAGATGAATACCACGAAAGACTTCTAAAACGAATCCAATATCGTTTGGATGGACTGCGCAGTCAGCACATCCATCCGGAGGATTTTCTGGTTCCAGGTGCCATTTCGATTCTGGAAGGGCTTCAGTCACATGGCGTTAAATGTTATCTCGCTTCCGGCACAGATGAAAAATATGTGCTGGATGAAGCTGAATTACTGCATCTGACGCCCTATTTTACCGGCATCTATGGTGCCCAGGACGATTACGTTAACTTTTCAAAGAAGATGGTGATCCAGCGGATCATCACAGAAAACCACCTCAGCGGGCCTGAATTTGTCGCATTTGGGGACGGTTTTGTAGAGATTGAAGATACCAAATCAGTCAACGGCATTGCAATAGGCGTTGCGACCAATGAGGCCGATCGCGAGGGAATTGATGAATGGAAACGCAGCCGATTAATTCAGGCTGGAGCAGATCTGATCATCCCTGATTTTCGGGTCACTGAATCGCTGCTGCAGATCCTGTTCCCTGCGAAGTGAGTTTCTTATTGAAAAGGTACTGTCTAAGCGGCTGAAGATGAGAAGTATTTAATAAATTTTCTCCCAACAAGCGCCCGGGATTGTTATCTTTCAGTTTTGCATAAACTTCTCATTTGAAGGAAAACCCTATGCCATACAAAATTTTTGATCGTTCACGTCTTTTGATCAAACCGATTTCCGAACGGATTCATGATCTCCATTTACCACAGATGCTGGTCTCGATGGATGATCCCGTTCCTGATTTTGCTGATCCGTCCATTGAAAAAATCAGTGCTGCAATTATCAATGCTAAAAAACAAAATGCCCCGATCATCCTGATGATGGGGGCACATCTGCTCAGAAAAGGGATGAATCCCCTGATCATTGATCTGATGAAACACGGTTTCATCACTCATATCGGACTGAATGGCGCAGGTTGTATCCACGATTATGAATTAGCCCGCATCGGCGCAACCACAGAAAGCGTTGCCCGCTATATTCACGAAGGGCAATTCGGTTTATGGAAAGAGTCCGGCGAATTAAATGACCTTATCAACGAAGGTGCAGATCAGGGACTCGGACTGGGAGAAGCTGTTGGAAAGGCGATTGTTGAACGCGAGTACCCGTTCCGATCAACCAGCCTTCTGGCTCAGGCTTATGAAATGCAGATCCCGGTCACTGTTCACGTCAGTATCGGCAGTGATATCATTCATGAACATCCAAACTGTGATCCGCAAAGATTAGGAAAAGCTACCTACCAGGATTTTCTGGTTTTTGCCAATACGATTGATCATCTGGAGAATGGTGTTTATCTCAGTTACGGGACCGCCATTATGGGACCTGAAGTATATCTGAAAGCGCTGGCAATGAGCAGAAATGCGGCATATCAGGAAGGAAGAGAAATCCGGCATTTTACAACTGCCGTATTCGATCTGCAGGATTTGGGTGAAGACTGGCATCAGGAAATTCCAAAGAATCAGGCAGCCTATTATTTCCGCCCTTATAAAACGATATTGGTCCGAACCGTTGCAGATGGCGGCGTCAGTTATTACGTCCGCGGCGATCATGCAGTCACTTTTCCGGTTTTATATCACACTATTCTGAAAACTGCAGGAGAAACTAAGGCATGAATACGAAGCGTTTGGAAGAAATTCTAAGCCATTTCCCGACGATCCGGATTCTTGTCCTGGGTGATTATTTTTTGGATCAGTATCTGATGCTGAACCGGGATATATCCGAAATATCACTGGAAACGCAATTGGAGTGTTACCAGGTAACCGAAATCCGCAACAGCCCGGGTGCTGCCGGTACGGTGGTCAACAACCTGCGCGCGTTGGACATCCAGGTGATTACGCTCGGTGCGATCGGCCAGGATGGACGCGGCTTTGATCTGATGCAGGTATTAAAGGCTCGTCAGGCGGATACCCGATACATGGTGGAGTCAGATGCCATGATGACTCCGACCTATACGAAGCCGATGTTATCCGGCAAAAATGAACCCGTCCACGAGTTGGAACGTCTGGATATAAAAAACCGTTCCCATCTGCCGAAAAACGTCGAAGACTCCATTATGGAGAATCTGCAGAAATCATTTGATGCCGTGGATGGCATTGTTGTGCTGGACCAGGTTGAGGAAGAAAACTGCGGCGTTGTAACCGATCGGATTCGTGAAACAATCTGTGAGCTCGGACGGCAATTCCCGCAGAAGCCGATTTTAGTGGATTCCCGTCATCGCACCGGGAAATTTCATCATTTGATCATCAAGTGCAATCAATCCGAAGCGTTAAAAAATACGGATACAAAAACCGTTGAGGAAGCTGCCCAAAAGCTCTTTCAGGTCAATCCCAGAGGATGTTTCATCACACTCGGTAGTGAAGGGATCTATGTCTATCACAACCAAACAGGAAAACAGGTTCCTGGAATCCGGGTGGAAGGACCGATCGATATCTGCGGCGCCGGAGACAGTGCCACATCCGGAATTCTCAGCTCCCTTTGCGCAGGCGCTTCCTATGAAGAAGCAGCGCTCATCGGAAATATCACTGCATCGATAACGATCCGTCAGCTTGGGACAACAGGAACAGCCAGCCGCGATGAAATTATCGCTGCGGCGAAGAAGATCGCATTATCCGATTGATGCAGCCAGGCATGTATGCTGGTTGATCATTTTATTTTTCTTTTTTTCAAAATGATTTTTCAAATTTAGAATTACTGCTGGTTGATTTCATCGGGTAATCCGGTCCTCATTTAAATATCCAGCAATTTTGCTGCTCCCAGCAGCGTCTCGGTACCCTTTAGCTGCGATAATCGGATTTTTGTTCTGCCCCTCAGATTGGTTTGCAGAAAATTCGGTATTTTTTCCTTGAGGATCGGTTCCAGCAAGTCCCAGGAATTGACAGCAACACCTCCACCAATGGCAATTTCCTCCATATCCAGCAAGGTGATCACATCAGACAACGACAGGGCAAAGCTTGAAAAAGCGGAACGGACAATGGAAAGTGCTTCCGGATCTCCATCGCGGGCCGCCACTACTAATGTCCTGGCGCTGCATTCTCCAGTTTCTTTTACCGTTCGATAGAAAATGTTCTCTTTGCTGCCAGTCTCGAATAAACGTTTTGCATCCCGTGCAAGCGCCCATCCGGAAGAAACCGCTTCAATGCAGCCATAACTGCCGCAGGCGCAGGGATATGCCGCTGCATCTTCGAAACGCACTTTCACATGTCCTACTTCAGCCCCCAAACCCTGTCCCGTATACGGTTTTCGATTCAGGATAAATCCACCACCAATGCCGGTACTGATTTGAATGTACATAAAGTGGTCTGGGATCGCTTTGCTGCCATAAAACCATTCACCCAAAGCGGCGACATTCCCATCATTACCCATGCGAACAGGCAAATGAAAATGTTCGCTGACCAATGCAGGGAGAGGATAGTTCTCCCAGCCCCGGACATGCATCGATAAAACGACTTTGCTGCCGTCCGCAGAAACCGGACCTCCAAAACTGATGCCAGCTCCCCGGATCATGTCAGAGGGAACAGATGATTTTTCCAAACTGGATTCTGCAGTACTCAGAATCAATGACAGACAAGCCTCAGCACCCATTGAAGCCGGTGTGGCAACTTTCTGGTATCCAAACAATTCTCCATCAGCGATTCGCGCAACAGCCGTTGCAAGTTTTGTCCCGCCAAAATCCAATACTAAAACGTATGCATCATTTTGATTCATCTGAGTCATTATTCTTTCAGGTTTATCCCTTCATTGAAGCAGTAATTCGAAATTTGGTAAAACCTTTTTAGAAATAAGAGAAAAATTGTTGTTGTATTGTTTTTGCGCAAAGCGCAAAAACAATACAACAACAAATAATCCCTTTCTTCATGCAAATCGCTTTCATTGAAACGATTCGCGCATAACCATGGTCATCACATGATCACAAATCATATGAATGTCTTCGACACGTTCAATGCTGTCAGTATCGATATTAATCGGAATATCAACCATATGAATCATCCTTCCGCCTTTGAACCCGGAAAGTCCGATTGTCGTCATTCCCAGACTTTTTGCAGTTTCCAAACCGCGAAGGATATTCGGAGAATTTCCACTTCCGCTAATGGCGATCAGCACATCTCCTGCATTGGCCAGAGCTTTTAATGGTTCTGAAAAGATAGTTTCGTATCCTTCGTCATTCCCAAATGCTGTGATAGTGGGTGTACTATCGCTCAAACAAATCATGCGAATGGCAGGCAGTTCCGGACTGCGGGTATTTTTTGAAAAATCACATCCCATGTGACTGGCGGTGGCAGAGCTTCCTCCGTTTCCCATCGTAAAAATCGTCTTTTTTTTCAGTCTGGCTTTTTGAATCACATCCACGGCCTGAAGTATCTGACCAACAGGCAACTGATCCAGTGATTTTTTTAATTCGAGCAAATAGGTACTGATTAATTGTTCTCGATGATCCATTATGCATTTCCTCCATAAAAATCCTGTTCGATCATACTGCACAGTGTGTGGTAAACGATGATATGCAGATTCTGTATCTCATCCGTTCGATTTGCTTCCACTGATATGAAAACATCGGCATCATGGCGCATCATCCCGCCTTTGGCTCCGCTCAGACCGATGACAGAAACTCCCATTGATTTTGCCAGATTGGCAGCATGATGCAGATTCTTAGCGTTTCCGCTGGTACTGATTGATAACAACACATCACCCGGTCTGCTCATGGCATACAATTCCTGTGCAATACTGAGATCAGCATCCGGATAATCGTTATCAATTGCAGAACGCAGCACCGGATTCAATCCGAGTACATAAGCTCGAAATGCAGGCTCCAGGTTTTTCGCCAGCACATCGCCATTTTCATAAACAGATAACCGTTCTCGCAGCACATCCGGCATGCGGCGATGAATCATAAAAGCTTTTCCTAATTCTCCACTGATGTGCAGCGCATCGGCCATGCTGCCGCCGTTGCCGGCAAGGAACAGGATTCCGCCTGTTGTATAACTGTGCCGAATTAATTGATATGCGCGCGCAATCGAATCTTTACTGGATTCAAGGGCGGGATGCATCTGGACTGCCTGTTCAAGGAGTTGTTTCACATCCGCGCAAAGGCTATCGGACGGAGTAAAATGAATTTTTTGTGATTCGACTGGGAAAGTTTCTCCCTCAGATGTCAGTTGTCTATGCAAATTTGGGATCGTCAGGCGATGATTTCCACAGACATGAAATCCTTTTCCTCCCAGCATGACCGGACGGTTGACGATATTCTTACGGGGACGGTAATAGTATTGGACTTTATCCTCATCAAGCGGTACCCGGTAGTCTCCAAGATCAATCAGATCAAAATTGGCAGTTGTAAACACTTTCAGTGGATTGCCAAGATTTCTGGCAATCGAAACCGCCTTCAGGAAAACCTCAGGTCCGATGACAGACGATCCAAAATTGAGGAATACACCGCCCTCAAGAGAGCCAACGGATTGACAGAAAATTTTAAAATCCTGACCGGTACCCCAACCGATGGCCGCGAAGTCCGCTGCGGGATGCTGATGAATAATATCGGTCCCTATTGCAACATGAACCGTATAGGGAATACCCAATTTCCAGGCGTTATATAAGAGACTGACGTCGCGATGTGCCGTAAAACATGCTTCCGTAGCGATCATTTCTCCTAATGATTCCCCGATGCCCATTCCGTTTTTCGTGCCATACTGGATCGCACGGTTCATCATTGCGCCAGTTTCCTCAGCCATTCCAAAGGTCCCATCTTTCAAAGATTGCGCAACATCTTCACTGGTGTGACCGAGCAGAGCGATTTCGAAATCATGAATTGTCGCTGCGCCGTTGCTGGCGATATGCTGAATAAAACCCTTCTTCAATAAATCGATTACAACAGGAGCAAGTCCGCATTTAATGACATGGGCTCCCTGCATCCAGAGAACCGGTTTTCCGGCCTTTCTGGCAGCTAAGATACGTTCAACAATTTCCCGAAAATCAGGTGTATCAAAAGCATCAACCGGTGAAGTCGGGAAAACAAGGTTTTCTGTTCCAACACGATTTTGACGCGCAGGAAGCGGAACCGTTTTGACTCGATGCAAATTCACAGCTGAATATGGCATGTTTTTCTCCTTAAGGTATGCAAAGGCCGAAAAACGACCTAAATACCGTATGCTCTGTAGAAGATTATAAAAGATTATTTCTACGATTCAAAATATAAGAAGGATTAATGGTTGTTATGTGGTTTTTGGCGGAGCGCAAAAACATCGCCACAACAAAGTATCCTCCCCATTTTTTGAATTACTGTTGTTTTACTGATGTTGGGCGAACCTGTTGCGAAAGCGGGCAATTGTATATAAAATGAATCCATATGAATCGTACTGCTATGAAAAATTTATTGAATTCTTTTTTTGATCCAAAGAAAGAAAATATCCTGCTGACCTGGATCTGGCTCGGATTTCTTCTCATCACGGGGTTGATTCTGTGGGGTTATTTCCTCAATTTTGGTGACATTCCATTTGACTATCATGATTGGGCAGAAGTCAATGCGCCTCGTTTGGCCTTTTTGAAAGATGCCGTCACAAAAGGGGTGCTGCCGCTGCATATGCCGGATGCATCCGCATTGCGTGGTGTAACGGATCGCTTTATGGCTCTGCCGGATGTCATTTTAAGCCCGCAAATCATCCTGCTTCGATGGCTGAGCGTCGGTGATTTCATTCTGGTGCATACCTGGCTGCTGTTTTCTGCCGGATTCATCGGATTATTTGCGATTAAAAAGCATTTTCAGCTTTCGCTGTTCAGTTTCACCTGGCTGTTTTTCCTTTTCTTTTTCAACGGACATATCCTGTCGCATTTTTCAGTAGGTCATATTACCTGGGGAGGTTACTTCCTTTTCTCCTGGTTTATCTGGCTGGTCTTTTGTCTGCTCGATGGAGAAAGAAGCTGGGCGTGGGTTGGAAGAACGGCATTTTTATTGTTTTTCATCTTTCTTCAGGGATCATTTCATCAATTTGTCTGGTGTGTGATGTTTCTCGCCATCCTGGCTGTCACCAAATTCAGTGTTCTGATACCGATCTTAAAAGCGGGTGTTCTGGCCTGCCTTTTTTCAGCAATCCGCATTATCCCCCCTGCGCTGCAGATGGGCGCTTTTGATGATGACTTCCTCGGAGGATATGGAACTCCGCTTGTGATGGCAAAAGCGCTGATGCAAATCATCCTTCCTGCCGACTCTCTGAACGCGGAAAAAACCGGCGCTGTTTTGGGTTGGTGGGAATTTGATATGTATATAGGAATTGCAGGCACTGTGTTCCTGATTTTTTTTGGAATCCAGTGGCTGCTGCAGCGGAAAAAAGAACACGGCTTTCCGGCATTAATTTTTCCGTTGGTTGCGCTCGTTTTCTTTTCGATACGAAATTTTTATCAGATTATCCGTTTCACTCAGATTCCGCTTTTTTCGGGAGAACGCGTCAGTGCCCGTTTTCTGATCCTCCCCGTCGTTTTTCTCATGGTTATGGCTTGCATCGCACTTCAAAGCAGCCTGCAAGAGAGGAGATTTCATTTGCTGAAAAACGCTCTTGCATCGGTACTGCTTTTGATATTGATTGCAGAACTTTGGAGACACCTCAACACCTGGAAGGTCCTAAACAGCGTGAATGCCTTTCCATACACGTATACCAATCTGGCAATCAAGGTGGTCAGCAATCATGACGATCCGCTCTATACCAACGGATTACTCATCGGAGCATTGCTATCCGGCATCAGTCTTGCTGGTTGGATCTGGCGGTATTGGCGGGAAAAGAAACAAACAGCAGCGGAATCCGGCAAGGAACAAACAGAAAGCGGTTCATCCGATTAATGATTGATTAAGACTGTAAACGATTCAGGGATCTCATATCCATAATCACGGATTTACTTCAGATGGATCTCTGATCGCCTGTAATTCGTCAGTTGGCAGAAAAGCAACCCGATCAAGCACCGTTTGCGTATCCTTATCATAAACAACGATATTGACACCAGCCATATTTAAACTCTGTTCTTTTTGATTGATCAGGATGCTGGATTTTGTATCTTCGGAAATCCCGAGAGCAACATTGAAAATCGTATCATTCGCATAGTGTATAAAATAACCGGAAGTCGAATTCATCACTTTTTCCGCATCGATGACGCAGATCAATCCGTTGCTGGAATTTTTGATTTCACTGGACTCTACTTCACAGCGCTGCTTCCCTTCCTGAAAATACTCTTGATGATCCATAACGCTTTGATCAAACGTAATAACTGATATCAGATGCGGATCATCTAATCGTCGTATATATTCGGAAAAAAACGTTGTTGTCTGCAAGTTCAGCCGGTTGTCATAATGGAGCGCGTCGTCATTCCAGAAAGCGTATTTCGGATCTTCCCGCCGATCCTTGAGGGAAAAGTTTTCCTGCAGATATTGACTAAAGTATGCGGATACTTTTTTTGCGCCAAATACATTCAGATGCCCGCCATCTACGAAATCAGTTGAATAATCCAGATGGATCTGATCAACCAGACGGTTGAAATCAATCCATGGTATGTCAAATTTAGCAGCAAGTTCTCCGATGCCATTCAACTGCATCAGTAAATTGTCAGAAGAAGGTGCGGGTGTTTTAAACAAAATCAGCGGAATATTTTCTTCCCTGCATAATTCAATGATTTTTTTCAAATACTTTTCTGCAGTTGGATGCAAGTGTATCGATTGTGTCGGATGCGGAGCTGATCTTTCTTGTGGTTCGGTTTTAAAAGACAGAACATATCCTTTCTGAATATTGCGATTTCGAGAAAAAGGATATAACAGATCGTTAAAATTCAATTCATTTTCTAACAAACGGCGATGATGATAAATCACCGGAAATAGCATTTCCTGTTTATTCTTTATCTCATCAATCTGCAAAACATCAACGATTTTTGAAAAAGATAATGGAATTGGATCCATTGCGAGATGTGTGGCATGAATTCCGCGATCGCTCTCCATCAATCCTTCTATATAATCTGTGGCTCCCAAAACATCAAAAAATACGACAGCAGGTTTTTGGTGTTTCAAAGAATGCTTCAGGAGTAGATACGAGGCCCAAATCGGTTGACGATTGGTAACAAGACTGAAACTGGCGATGCCGGTTTGTTTCCAGATTTCCAAAGGATTGACACCGCAATATACGTGACTGGTGCCTAAAAAGAAAACATCAATCGAGTTTTTCGGTTCCAATACCAGGTCTTTCGCTGCATTTGCTTCCGTCTTGATAAATAGCATATCATTGACCATCTGGAATGAATAATATAAGAGCACAGAAAATAAAATGGCGGAAACAAGCTTTTTAGTCATTGTTTTTCTTCTCATCTACCATTTCGAAAAATTCGAATTATTATTTCTCATCAAAACTTCGTGTAAATAAATTGACTGGTATCGACATTGGGACCGTAGATGCCCAGCAGCAGAATGGCAAAAATACCGGTCAACAAAACAGCCCAGCGAAACCAGAAAGGCTGATGATCTATTTTTTCGCACAAACTGCCAGTCCTCTGAAGCCAGCTGATCATTATAGAAATGACCAGCCCAATCAAAAGGATCTGCATATTGATCCGATCTAATCCAAACTGATACAGGCTATCTCCCAAAAAAATCTGCGGATTAAAGTAAAAGAGTC
This sequence comes from Flexilinea sp., assembly GCA_026645735.1. Lineage (GTDB taxonomy): Bacteria > Chloroflexota > Anaerolineae > Anaerolineales > Anaerolineaceae > Flexilinea. The sequence continues at coordinate 130,458 of JAPKMT010000001.1, read as the reverse complement.
CTCGGATAAATCCAAATGCTTCATGAATCGTACGGGAGCGGAAAAAAATCCACGCAAAATTAATCAGAAAAAAAACTGACAGAACGCGCAAGCTTTTCCAACCGAAGGAATCCAATCGAAAAGCTCTTTTTGGTGCGATCCATTGAAGAACAGGTTTCATGGACAGTTCTATCAGTTGGTAAAGGCCATTTAAAAGTCCCCAAACGACAAATGTCCAGTTCGCTCCATGCCATAATCCGGATACCAGAAAGACAACCAGAATATTTACTGCGTGCCGTGTTTTACTGACCCGATTACCTCCCAAAGGGATATAGAGATAATCCCGAAACCAGCTTGTCAGTGAGATGTGCCAGCGTTTCCAAAACTCCACAACGGATTTTGAGAAATAGGGACGCAGAAAATTCACAGGAATTGAATAACCGAAAACTTGAGCTGCACCTATGGCAATATTGGAATAACCGGCAAAATCGTAATAAATCTGCAAACCAAAAAATATCATGGCAATCCAATTGAGGATTCCACCATGTTGGGAAACAACTGGATCATCGAACACCGGAGCGATAAAAATGGATAACCGATCACCGATCACCATTTTTTGAAAGAATCCCCAAAGCATCCGCCAGAGGCCATGTTTGATACGGTCAAAATCAAAACTGTGACTCGAGCTGATTTGCGGAAGCATATTTTTTGCTCTGCCAATCGGTCCGGACAAAATCTGAGGGAAGAACGAAACAAACAAGGCATATTTCAACAGATTTTTTTCCGGAATAATTTTTCCTCGATAAATATCGAAGGTATATGTCAATGCCTGCAGGATAAAAAAAGAAATACCGACCGGCATGATCCAGTTGACTGTAAATTGAATCGCAGGGATGTGTCCAATTCTCAGAATCCGGTTCAGGTTGTAGATGGCAAAATTGGAATATTTGAACAGGATCAGGATACCGATATTGACAAAAATGCAGACCGCAAGAATACCTTTTTGCCGCACAGATTGGTTCGATTTTTTGCTAATTTTATTCGTTGTGTCCAGGAGATATCCGCTGTACCAGGTGGTAATAGTCACAATAAGTAATAGGCCAATCGAATTGACATTCCAGAGGCCATAAAAAACATAACTGGACAGAAGAAGCCACGTCCAACGGTATTTGGACGGGAAAAGGAAATAAACCGAACTGACGATCAGGAAGAATACTAAGTATGAGAATGAAGTCAATTGCATGAGGATTTTCCATTGGCTGAAAAATAAGCTGCATGATCGTTTTTGTTGGTCTGCAAATCCGAAAAATAAACTGATAATGTTTACAGTCTCAGATCGAACCCAACCTCAATTGTCAGCCCGTTCACCAGATTACCTGATTGTTTTGAAACAATTATACATGAAGAGAACGTGACAAAGATTATCTCCTAGTGATTCCCAATAATTCGAAATATGGATATTCTTTTCGAATAAAAAGAAAAAACCTGGTTGTGGTGTAATGTTAGCGCGAAGCGCAAAACCATAAGAACAACAATGAAATCTTTTCATATTTCGGATCACTTTAGTAATTCGTAGAATCCAGGAATTAATACATTTCTAACAATCATTCCTGTCAGCATACTTTATACTAAAGAAGCAGCAATTCGAAGCATGAGAAAATAATCCTCAAATTTCGAATCGCCGAAAGGCAGAGGTTAAACTGGTAAAATAAACGCAGATGCAAGTATATTTTTAAACGAATTAACCGAATATGATTTCGATTTGAAATACAGCGGAAATAATAAAGGGAAAAAACGAATTAATGGCTGGAATTGACAGATTTACGCAAAGAGCACGACGTGTACTCAGTCTCGCACATCAGGAAGCGGATCAGAATAATGCAGACATGATCGGAACCGAACACATTCTGATCGGCCTGTTACTGGTTGAAGGCTCCACTGCTGGTAAAGTGTTGAGAGATTTAGATCTAACTGCTGAACGCGTTCGTGAAATCCTGGTCCATATGGACGGGATTTCCATAGAAAAGACAGAGAAAAAATCGGAAGAAGTATTATCTCCCGAAGTTCAGGATATTTTAAAAAGAGCGGTTATTGAAGGAACCAAGATGGGTCAGGTTTATATCAGTACGGAACATCTGTTGCTGAGCCTGATCGACACTCCGGAATCAAAAGCGGTCACTATTCTGAAAAAACTTGGCATCAGCCCGGAACAGGTTCGCCGTCAATTAAGAAGGGTTCTGGAAGAAGGAACCACACCTCCGACCGATTCACAGGGGCAGTCAGACACTGCCATCAAACCGGCAAAGAGAGTCAAAACGGATAAGAATGCAAAAAGCAGTTCCCCGCTGATTGATCAGCTTGCAACAGATTTAACTGCCAAGGCTGCGATGGGGAAATTGGATCCGGTGATTGGCCGAAAAAACGAAATAGCCCGGGTCATCCAGATTTTAGCTCGCAGAACGAAGAATAATCCCGCACTCATTGGTGAACCAGGGGTGGGGAAAACCGCCATCGTGGAAGGACTGGCGCAGGCAATCGTGGAAGGCAATGTGCCGGCACAATTGTTGAATAAACGCGTACTCCAGTTGGACGTCGGATCAATGGTAGCCGGAACGATGTATCGCGGTCAGTTTGAAGACCGCATGAAGCGAGTCATCGAAGAATTGAAAACCACCAAAGCGATTTTGTTTATCGATGAGATTCACATGCTGGTTGGAGCCGGTGCTTCCGGATCAACCGTCGATGCAGCAAATATCCTGAAACCCGCCTTATCACGCGGAGAAAATCAGGTGGTCGGAGCCACAACCTCTGAAGAATATCGAAAAAACATTGAGAGCGATGCGGCACTCGAACGCCGATTCCAGCCAATCCTGGTTAATGAGCCGACATCCGAAGAAGCCGTTGAAATTTTAAAAGGACTGCGCCTCAAATATGAAGAACACCATCAACTGACAATTTCAGATGAAGCACTGGAAGCAGCCGTTTCATTATCTGTTCGGTATGTATCCGAGCGTTTCCTGCCGGACAAAGCCATTGATTTAATCGATGAAGCATCCTCGCGTGTCCGCATGTATAAGAGCCCTGCAGCAGCGGCAGCCAATCAGCTCATGGCTGACCTCAGAGAAACCAGAAAACAGATGCTGATGGCTGCAGAACAGGGACAAGATGATCTGGCAACTGAACTGCAGAACAAAGAAGCACAGCTCGAACAACAGATCGAAGAGCAAAGTAAGCAATGGGATCGGGAGACAGCCCCGATCGTAAATGCTGAAGATATTGCGGAAATTGTATCCATGTGGACCGGTATTCCGGTAATGCAGATGGCCGAAAAAGAATCAGAACGGTTATTGAGGATGGAAGAGGAGCTCGGTAAACTGATTATCGGACAGGATGATGCGATCAAATCCATTGCACACGCTATCCGTCGATCGCGTTCCGGACTGAAAGATCCTAATCGTCCCATCGGATCCTTCCTGTTTCTCGGACCGACTGGTGTCGGGAAAACGGAACTGACGAAAGCGCTGGCAAAATTCCTTTTTGGCAGTGAGGATGCACTGATCCAGCTTGACATGTCAGAATTTATGGAACGGCACTCCGCAAGCCGATTGACAGGCGCCCCTCCGGGATATGTCGGATATGATGATGCCGGGCAGCTTACGGAAGCAATCCGACGTCGTCCTTACTCGATTGTCGTCTTTGATGAGATGGATAAGGCAAATCCGGAAATCCAGAATATTCTGCTGCAGATCATGGAAGAAGGCCAGCTTTCTGATGCCCGCGGCAAAAAGGTTGATTTTAAGAACTCAATTATCGTAATGACCTCCAACATCGGTGATGATCTTATTAAACGGCAAAACACGTTTGGATTTTCATTGAAAACAGACAAGAGCAACGAGGAAAAAGATGATTATAACGAGATGCGCAAGAAGCTGCTCGAACAATTAAAAAAGACGTTTCGTCCGGAATTTGTCAACCGTCTGGACAGCGTGATCGTTTTCCGAATGCTGAATCTGGAAGATATGCAGCAAATTACTGAAATCGAGATTCAGAAACTGAATGAACGTTTGAAAGAACAGCAAATCAGCCTCTCCGTAACTGAAAGCGCATTAGAAAAACTGACCCGAGATGGATTTGATCCGGAAATGGGTGCCAGACCGCTGCGCAGGATAATCCAGCAAAAAGTCGAAGATCCGCTTGCCGATGCGCTGCTTGCCCGTCAATTTGCCGAGGGTGATTCCATACGCATCACGCTGGATGAAGACAATGAGATCGTTTTGCGCAAACAATCCGATCGAATCGAAGCAATTTGAAATAAGAATCAGTTTTTCGAATAAAAAAACTTCTCGAATCTTCGATCGCAGATCGAATCAAAGAAACCATCCAAATACAAAAAGGTGAATTCATTTTTTTTGAAAATGAATTCACCTTTTTTATTCATTCACAACAATTTCAACGTACACGGTTTCACCAAAGGACCGGTTATCACTCCCAAATGCTTTCCAGACAGAACGATAAGTCCCGGGTTCTCTGGGCGCCTGCAATTCAACAGAAAGCTTGCCTTTACTTCCCACAATTACAGAAGGAATGGGGACAGAATCCGGTGCCCCCATCTGATTGCCTGAGACAAAACGAAGCCGGTATTTTTCATTCCAGTCACACGATCCATTATTCTGGACTTCCCATTCTTTGAGAAATACGGATCCGGCTTCAACAACCGTGCCATCCTGATAATTGACATCATCCAAATAATAGAAACTATTAATACAATTCGTCTTCACTTCGGTTGGCTCCAGAGTGGCAGCAATTCGCGTGGGAAGCATTGCGGTTGGAATGGCAGTCGGAGTCTCTATAACTTTTTCTGTACAGGACGTGAAAAGAAAGCAGAAAAAAAGAACGATAATAATCAAGATTTTCTTTACCATTTGCATTATGTATTATCTCCTAAACGTATCCTTTCGGATAATTCGAAACATTAACCCGTCATTCGAATCAATTAAGTAAACTTGTTTCACATATTTCGAATTACTGGAATTGCTGATTCCATCCCCATCTTTGAAGTGTTGGCAAAATTTCGTAAGCGGTCAGGTCCAAATGAATCGGTGTAATACTGACATATCCCCGTGACAATTCTCCGCAGTCAGTTCCTTCATCCTCATCCCCATATGGAGGCAATCCGCCAAACCAGTAATATGGACGGCCGAATGGATCGACACAAGAAACCAGTTCATCCCGATAATACCTGGATCCACCCCGGGTAATCTTGTATCCCCGTATCTGAGAAAGCGGCAGATATGGAATATTGACGTTTAATATGGTAAACGGGGGTAATTCATGCTTCAAAAAGGTTTGAACAACATGGATGATAATTTTTTTTGCAGCGGAAAAATCGATCTGATCCGGCTTCACTTCACCTGCATCAATTGAAAAGGCAATTCCTTTCATTTCCCAGATGGTAGCTTCCAGTGCACTGGTAACTGTTCCGGAATACGTAATATCCCGGCTGACATTCGCTGTTGGATTAATTCCAGTCAGAACCAGATCGATCTTTTTCTTCAGAAAGCCCAAACCAGCCAGAGCTGTACAATCCGAAGGACCTCCATCAGCCGCATAGGCTGGGATGCCGTTAATAAAAGGGACTTGTTCTACACGAAGTGGTCTTCCCAATGCCTTCTGATGACCGGATGCGGACCAATTTTTATCCGGACCGATAACAGTTACATTTCCGAGTTCGTTGGCAACTTCAGCCAGTACACGGATTCCCGGTGCATGGATACCATCATCATTCGTCACAAGTATTTCCAAAGGATCGTTCATTCACGCCTCTTTTTTTCTTTCCTTATCCAGTAAGAAACAGTTATTCCTAAATTGATTCATATCATTTCGAATGATTCCTCACACTTTTCAAATCATCGTGTGATTGATTTCATGCTTTAATCGTGATTCGAAATATGAGGGAGAAAATTCGTTATTGAGATTGATTCGAAAAGCAAGTCAATATTTCGAATTGTGGATGTTCAAAATTCTGATTTGCATTAAAAAGAAATTTTGTTTGCGCTGCAGGAATTTTCCACTGAATCCCTTGAATCGATTTTGTGAAAAAAAGATTCTGATTCATTGAATTTTTCCGGCAACAGTACAATTTTACAATAGATTTTTACTTCAATTTTAATTTTCTTCAAAATTTTAAATATTGACCAACCTTGCGAACTTAGAAAGAAAACAATTCCTCAAAAAACCTGGAATACGGGCTTTTTTCGTATTTCGCTTTGATTTTCAAGATTCATTAAAAAGACAATCCGATTAATTGGATTCTGAAACAGCGTACAGACAATAGGGCTCATAATAACCGGCACTGCAGTCAATCAACCGGCAGCGACCGGACTGAACACATGCTTCAAGAACCAGCGCCGAATCCTGAGATCGATTCTGAATTTGTTCCGGAATTAATAGATATCGAATAGTTTGCTTGGAAAGATGCCATTCAAAAGCCGGCGCGTCGGAAAAATCTGCCATTTCGCAGCAATCTTTATATCCGCTCAGGAAATACGCCGGATAATCCGTCAGGATATCCTTTTCATGGTGTTCTTCGCCAATAATTCCATAGAGCAATTCTTCATTCAATTCTTTGCCAAAAAGTTCCCGCTGTTTTAATCGCTGAACTTCCGACAGTTCTGTTTCCGGTAACAAAAACCAAAGGCTGGTCAGCAAGGCAACAAGCAACACAACCAGTGGAATCCAGACTGCGATTTGACTGATTTTCCGCATACCGGTAAAGTCCGCAATCCAGCGAATTCCGCCATCCACTGCCATACCGGAAGAAAGCGCAATGAAGGGCAACGCACAGGCAAGATTTCGGGCATCATAAGAGAAAAATGCAGTCCAGACAATTACCAAAGGCCAGGAACATAAAAAGAAAGGCAGCCGGTATCGTTTCGGAATCAGCGGCAGTCCGATAATACTGAGGATAAAAATGGCAACATATTTTCCTAAGGATTGGCGAGCTAAAAACAGTTTATGAGACCATTCGTATTGTTCATTGAAGCGCCTGATTCCATCTGCCAGCAATTCCCCACTTGCAGGATCAGGAACCCTGCTATTGATCCAGCAAAGGATATACCAGGGCAGGACCATCAGACAGGGAATCAGCAGGAGGAGAAAAAACTGTTTACGGCTGACAGAGGAAATGCTATCTTTGAGCCAAAATGCTGCGAAAAACGGTGTCAGAATCAGAATCATCAATCCGGCCTGTTTGGTGATGGCGGCTCCGGAGGCGAAACCAACTGCCAGAAAAATTGTCTGGAACTGTCCAAATTTGTCCTTTTCAATACCCTTCAACAGCGTATACACAGCCAGCAAGCTCATAAATGATACCGGCACATCCATGTACCCATCCGAGATCTGGTTACCCATCAATTTTTTCATCATATATCGCGCGATCAATCCAGCTATGAAAAAACCGGTTTCCCGTTTTTGAAAACCCAGATCGAATAACATCACCAATATCAATAAAAAGAAAACGGGCGGGATTAAAGTGTTAAAAAGCTGAATTGCATCCTTGCCCTGCAACACATAACTCAGAGACCAATTTGCCGGAACTAACTGAGGATAAGCGCCATGACTGACGGGAATCAAATTCTGAGCCCAGCTTTCGGCAAATGTATTCCAGGAAAAAAGCGTGTCCTGACCGCTGAATATCGTTCCGAAATTCAATCTCCAGACATGCAAACCCCAGAGCACAGCAGAAATTGCACTGCATCCAAATACGATCCAGACCCCGAAAGAAAGGATCGAACGGACTCCCTTATTGTCCGGTATCATCTGATGAAAAGGATTGAATTCCGAGACAAACGCGGCATAGATTTTTTGGATCATTGCTGAGAACGGCTGACGCAGGTTGCTGCGAAAAAGGTACATCAGCAAAAAGATTTCTAAAACCATTAGAACAAGAACAACCGGACGGATATAGATACCTGCCGCAGTGAGGAGAAAGACTGCCAGGTAATTCACTGACAGACTGAGCGGGAAGCAATAGATCATCCGCTCTAATAGTCCGCCGCGTATTTTTAACGCTTTGATCAGGATCAAACCGGGTAATGCCAAAATCTGCAACAGGCCAAGGGTTCCAAAATAGATCATTTTCTTATCCTGATTTTATTGGTATATCGTTCCATCATCTCCATCGAAGACAACCTGCAGGTTTTCCAGTAATGCAGAAATCCTGGCTTTCGTCTCTTCACCATAAATTCCCTGCATCTGATCCTCAAAGGAATCGAAAACAACCAGCAGCGCTTCGCCTCTCTGGAATGCGGCGCGCCCATAATCCGTCGCTTTTACGGGACCCGTTTCATAATGATAAAAATCCGGATCGGGTTCCTGAGCATAAACCTCATGCATTGGCCAGGATACGCGATCCATTAAAAATAAAAGGGCTGTTTCTTCATTCGTGACGATCAACTGATCCTGAGGAACATTCTCCTTCAGATAATCAACCACTTCCGATTCCTGCCAGCGAACTGCATGATAGCCTAAACCGTCAATCGCATTCTGATGAGCGATGCGGATGGCTCTTAAGCCATAGAAGGCCGTAAAACCAAAAAACAGAATCATGCTGAGGATACGCAGATACGGCTTTTTTTTCAGCGCCGTATCGATCCAGGCAAAGAGAATCGCCAGCAGCCAAAGAAATGCAACATGGATCGGAGTAAACATGCGGGAGCCGATCGTAATGGGAGGAAAGGTCATCACAGAAACGCCAAAGATTACGATCCAATAGATAAAAAAGAATCCACTTAATATCAGCAACATAGGATCCATGCGGCGGATTGATCGATCAGGTACCGAGGATGGTTGCTGCAGATTGCGGGAGATTCCGAAAATCAAACCAGCAAGGGGCAGCAGGATCACAAGAACATAAAGAATTTCATGAATCCATGCCGGATAAACGGGGTTTTCGATCCAGGAATCAGGGATCAACCATTGCAGGAAGACAGATTTCATTTGTCCGTTGAAACGAGTCAATTCCGCAATAAAGTCCGTACCCTGCAGCATGCTGCGGGACGCTACAGCAGCTGTTTTTTGCAGATCATACACCAGCCAGAGAATCATGGGAAATACAGAAATTAATCCAAATTGAAAAGCGTCGCTGATCCTTTTTTTCAGCTCCTGCTTTTGGAAGCAAAGCAGAAAAATGCCCGCCATAGCGATATAAGCCGCAGCACTATATCGTGTCAGAAAGGACATACCGCAGCAGATCGCGCTGACGAAAAGATAACGTGGTGTGTGGTTTTCAAGATGGAGATCCAGCATGATTAAACCGGCTACACCGAGAAAAATGCACAGCGGTTCGGACATCGTCCAGGAATAGGCCGGAATCAGGATTGGAGAATATGCCAGCAGCAGTCCCCCCAAAAAACTCGCGGCTGTATTTTTTGTCCTTTTCTTAATCCATATGCTTACACTAACAATTGTCAGCGCAAAAAGAATGATATTAAGAATGCCGGCAGTCTTTGCGATAGGGAATCCCAGCAAGCCGAAGAAAGCCAGAAACAAAGGATAGAACGGGGGAAAATATGGCAGCAACCGAAAACCTCCGGCCGGATTGACCAAACCCAGACCGTTGCCTGCCAATAGATTTTTGGCTGAGGTAATGTAGATCACCGCATCGCCGCCCACACCGGGTCCAAGCCGCATACTTACAGCCAGCAAGTAAATGCCCACCGCAGCTGTAGTGATTACTGCGAATTTCTCAAGGATTCTTTCAACCATTTGCATTCTACGCACTCTTCATCTCTATTAAGGTAAACAATCACATCGCCAAAAGTGCCAGCCAGCTCCAACCCGCTTTTGTCACAGGCGGCAAGCAGTGCATCCAGACTCTCCCATCTGAAATCACCGGCAGCTCGTTGTATGGCAACTTCGACCTCTTGTGTTTCAATCAAAAAGTATTCCACACCCAACTGGTTGGCCTCAGCGAGCGATTCCCTGGATGGGAAAGTCTCCATCAAGCCTTTGATAGCGCTGTATTGAGAAGGCGGAAAGGCATTGAAAAAACCGCCGATAAAAGGCTTCTCATGATACAGCGTATAATACGTTCCAGCCTGGTCATCATTCAGATAAAAAGGAATGCGCATGACAGAGCCATTCCCCGGCTGTTTGGCAAGCCATTCATCTACGGGGCGCGGTTTTATTTCCGAGAATTGCTGAAACGGTTTCGGAAAGAATTCCAATAAGACCAAACCGATCGTTATCACTGTGACAATCCCCCGTCGATTGGATTTCGTCCGTCTCAGCAGCTCTGCAAAACCAAATCCGGCTCCGCAGGCAATGAGAATCAGCGCAAATAATCCAAAGCGCATCATGGCGCGAATTTTTCCGAAAAATGGAAAGAATTTAAAGAAAACAAATCCCGGCAAGATGAGCGGAATCGTTTCGCGATCCAGACGATTCTGCAGGAAAACCGGAAGCGAAATTTCGACCGGAGCGCCGTTCCAATGCAAATCCGTCCCCATGGCAAAAACCAGACCGGTGATTGTCCCGCTCAAGATTATCGGCCATGCCCAGGATGTTCCTCCCTTTTTATGAATCAGCCCATAGATCATGAGTCCCAGAGCTATGACGCCGATATACAAGGTCGCCTCATTCCAGAGATCCCGATTAAAGTGACTCCCAACCCATTTGCCCAATGCGAAATGCATGGTTCCCGGGAGCAGGAAATCTGTCACTCCAGCGGAATACATCCTTGCCGCACCCCAGTCGCGGTCAGGCATCCCGCCTGAGCCTGCCAAAGCTAAAAAAGGCAATTCCGCTGCAGCCAATAATGGAATTGAAAACAAAACAAAATATCCCAGCGAAAGCCAGGTACTCCGATCTTTCAGACGCTGTTTTTCAATGAACAGGAATTGGATCAGAAGCTGAAATCCGGCAATCAGACATAACATAAAGAAATAGTATTGCGAACATAGCGCGGTCAAACTCAACCCGAGCGCTGCCAGAAAAGCGGATTTTTTACGAATCTGGTTCAATCCCGTTTTCAGCAAATCAAACCAGCCCCAGAAAAACAGAGGAATCCACTGCGTGCCGGAGAGATTCAGATGACCGATCAGCAAATGCGCCTGCCGATAAGGCAGACAGGCAAATATCGTTCCGCTGATCAGCCCGGCCCAGTTCGAACCCGTCAAATGACGTACCCAATAGCACATCAATAAACCGGACAGAACAAAACTCACCAGGAGAGACATATTGTAGCCAAAGGTTTCACCGCCCAGCAACGAAAACGGTAATGCCAGCGCCAATTGTGCCGGCGCCATTTCCGTCCGCGCCATATTCCAGCCTTCCGGATAATTCAGAAACGAAACGTTCAAAGGATTGGTATGGAGCACGAACAGCGCTTTTTGCAGCCATCCAATCATCCAAATGAAGTAAATATTATCGCCGATCTCTCCGGCAATTTCGTGGAAAATGTGCAGACACAACGGCCAGGTAAAAACGACCGCCAGTATGCAGAACCACAGCAGGAAGAACAAAAATGGTTTCTTGCGCAAAAAATTAAACAAGAGCCTTCACCTCTGCCATTGGAATCATTCGTTTTTCATTCCAGGAATGTTTCAAAGCGATTACCATCTGTTCTGTGATCACACCGTCATCCAGTGAACAGGATGGATCGGCTTCGCCTTTTGTCACAGCGATGAAATGCCGCATTTCATCCAGGAACAACCAGTTGCGTTCAAATCCTTCCTGCGGTTGAAATGTCTGTTCTGAAGGAAGCGCGGTTTTGTGAATGGTCACAATTCCTGTCTGATTATCCCAATGGAGGACACCATCGGACCCGACGACTTCCATTTCATTGTTGCCAGGCCGGCGGAAATAATCCAGATGAACTGCACCGACCATGCCATTGTCCAACTGCAGCCCGATTTCAGCAAGGTCATCCACCGAGATTTCCAGATCGCTGATTTTCCCGCTGAAACCCCACAGCATAGACACTTCTCCAAACAGCCAGCGGATGTAATCCAAAGGATGGCATAATGTCAGTGCAGCGCCGCCGCCCAGATCCGAGCGTGCACTGTAACTTTTACGATAATCTTCCCATGGATGCCATCCCGGAAGATATTCTCCCCAAGATACTCTAAAATATAACGGACGTCCGATACTGCCAGAAACCAACAGTTCACGTGCTTTGATCAATCCGGGATGAAACCGATATTGAAAGCCCATCAAGAGCTTTCCTTTTCCATCGGATAACGCGGTTTTCAACTCTGAAATCCGCTTCAGACTGTCAGAAATCGGTTTTTCCATTAGAATCGAGCAACCGGCTCTGGCTGCCGGAATGGCAGCATCCAGATGGAATGCAGTCGGATTGGCGATGATTACGCCATCCGGCTTCTGCTTCAGCGCGTCAGCAATGTCAGTCACAACCGGAATTTGCCGGATTTCATCCTCCGGCAATGTACTTTGATGAGAACGCAACAGGAGCAGATCATTTTCTCCGCATAACTGCAGATTTCGCAAATGCCTTCTGCCAATAGAACCGTATCCTGCAATTAGAAATTTCATCTTGTTTACCTCCTGAAGAACAGGCAGAACTATTTTTTGCCATAATAGACAACATCACCACCCTTGCGTTCAACCAACACACGTTCGGCATCGGATGTCGCACCGTTTTCATGTCCGACCATCCAGATGGTTGAACCATCCGGAAAATATTCCGGAACAGAATCGGTTATTAATTCGGTGGTGCCGAAACCATTTGGTGCCAGAGTCAGAAACACCAGGCGTCCATATGGCGAAACCCCATATCCCTGTTTAGCACTTTCCGGTTCCCCTTCACCCGCTGCATAATATCGCGGATAAATTGCGATCGCTTTATTCACAATCAAGCCTTCTCTGTTAAAGTCAGAAGCAGCCACATTCAGTTTCGCAAAAACTTCTTCCGCTTTAGCCGGAACAAACCGCATGGGGATCCATTTTTCACTGAGCGGCAAGGATAAACCGATGATCAGAAAAATCAATAGCCAGATTGCGCTTTTCCTGATCAGGTTCACCGATTTTTCTTCTGCAGTTTCGTCTGCATCTTTCCTGATCTCCGAAATCTGTCCATGTCCGCTCAGACGAATCATCATCAAAATCCATTCCGCCAGACCAATCGAAAAATATAAGAAAAGGATCCAATCCACCGGTATCAGATACCTGCCGGCAGAATAACGACCGGCTGCCGTGCTGAGATTATATAACAGGCAAATCAAAAGCGGAATCAGACCGCTGCACGGATTCTTTTTCATCCCGGCTGTGATGCCCAATCCGATGACCGCATAGGACAACCCCAGAAAAATGAGATGATAGCCGCCGAGGTTGGCGTTGTCCAGCGTCTCCCAGAAAGCTGTCCGGGGTTTCATGATGTCTTCCGGAGCAGTAAGTTCATCTCGCAGCGGGAATAAACGCAGGTTGCTGATTTCGTTATTCGCAAAATGGGCTCCGATAAAAGCGAATATCTCCTGCGGATATGTCTGAATCGATTTTCGAATCACATCCGTCAGCATTTCAGAATATTCGGCATCATTCATCCCATCAGAGCGCGTCATATCCAATCCGCCTAAATTATAACTGGCAGCCATCTCACCGGTCTGTGTCATCGGGTGATCAAAAATAAAACGACCTGTGATGCGTTGATTTCGGATCAGCCACGGCATCAGACAGCATAGAATGGCTGCTGCAAAAAAAACGCTCTCCAGGAACCCGCGTTTGCGGTTTTTTCGAATCCCTGACAGCATAACGACGATCACGATCATTAATAATGAAAGGCTCTGCGTCCGAATCAGTGTCATGATACCCAGACTGCCGCCGGATAATAACGCATAAAAAAGTGAGTCCGCTGAATTTTCGTTCCGCCTATTCAGCCAGCGGATCAACATCCACACAAAAAAGGCGCAAGCCAGCGCCGTCGGCAAATCGGAAAAGAAATATTTCGTCGTAGAAACATTGTGCCCAAACGGAGCGCTGAGTATGGCGTTGGTTTCCCGCAGGATGATCAGCCAGGCTGCGCCGATACCGGCGCTCACACTGTGCAGGTCTTTGCCAATCTGATAGACCAGAACCGGCAGCAACCCCAGCAGCAGTGTCTGTAATAAGATGACAGATTGATACTGATCCCCGGCTATCAAGTGGAAGACCGCCAAAAGAAAAATATAGAAAGGTCTTGGTGGAATATCATTCCCTTTGAAACCCATCCCTTCCGCCAGACTGCGCGCATAATGGCCATAAAACGAGCCATCAGAAAACGGATACACTTCATAGTTCGGCACTCTGCCGGGTGGAGAAAAAAAGCCCTCCTGATTGGGTATGCTCAGCCAAATGCCAATCGCAAGCAGCCAGATCAGAAACGGGATCAAACGGACTACTGTGTGAGGAATCTTTTTTGCTCTCCATTGGTCCAAAACAATCCATATCAGGCTGAACAGAAATCCTGCCAAAAGATGCCATTCCAGCAGCGGAACCGTCGGTTTTCCAAAAAAATTATTGTCCTTTACCAACCCGATCCGCGTAAAATAAACGCAGATGCCAGCAGCAAGGCCAATCAGAATCAGCACGCAGAATCGTCTCCATAATCCGGATTCTGAACGAAAAGCGGCTTTATATTGTTGAGCAGAATCCAGCAGCAGGAACAATAAGATTTGCAGGCAGATCAGAACAACCCATATCAGCAACGGGAACAAGCGTTGATAAGCAGCCTGCCAGGTATAGATTCCTGTGGAATGATACAGAAGCCACAATGTCCTTAATCCGCTGACCACGCCAAGAATCAGCAGTTGAGACCATATAAGCAAGAAGAAACGGACAGAAGTAATCCGGAGTTTGGATTGAACCCATTCAAAAAAACGATGATTCATGAGTGGAAAAAGATATTTAAAAATTCCGGCTATGGTCAGGGAAATCAGGAAAATTCGGACTTTGCTAAAAGAAAACAGCTGGCCTTCACCGCTGCCACCCGGAGAAAAAAGATAAAATCCGAGGCATAGGATCCCTTCAGCCAATGACAAGCTGTAAAACCATTTCATCTTTCTGGAATCCATTTAACCATCCATCTCAAAAAACATCTCTTTTCTCAGAAGAGTTATTAAAATTTCAAATTGCTGCTGCGAAATTATTTCTACCGTACAGCCAGCAAATTGATACGTGATGCCATGCAGCCGGCGCCAAAGCCATTGTCGATGTTAACCACAGCGACACCGCTGGCACAACTGTTCAACATGGCCAGCAATGCTGCCAGACCGTGAAAGCTCGCGCCGTAACCGATACTGGTTGGAACCGCTATTACCGGACATTGAACCAATCCGCCAACCACACTCGCTAACGCGCCTTCCATACCAGCGACGACGATGATAACATTGGATTGACGGATATCTGTCAGACGGTGAATCAGGCGATGCAAACCAGACACACCGACATCATAGATACGCTGCACCTTGTTGCCCATCAGCTCAGAGGTTAACGCTGCTTCTTCGGCGACAGGAATATCCCCTGTACCGGCTGTTACCACGGTTATTCCGGGGATGGAGCCATCCTTTTCTTTGGTATACAGAATACGTGCCATCGCGTCATAAATTGCAAACGGTAAGCGATCTTTAATGCGGGCATAGACTTCCGCTGAAATGCGGCTTGCCATCACATTCGGATTCTTTGCTTTCAGGCGCAGAAAAATTTCCACGATCTGATCATCCGTTTTCCCCTGACCAAAAATCACTTCCGGAAAACCGGTTCGCATCTCCCGCTGATGATCCAAAACCGCAAACCCTTCAACACTCTCAAACGGATAATTCCGCAATTGTTTAAATCCTTCATCAGCGGAAATTTCTCCCTGAGCGATCAATTCCAATAAATTTCTGATCTGATTTTCTTCCATCGTTTTTTTGTAAGACCTTTTTTATGATTACTTTATTTCAGCGATTCGAAAATACAGTCCAAATTTCAAATTGCTGCTTCAGTTCTTATTGTATACCAGCATACTGAATTTTGAAAAAAATACGATGCTTACCAGCAATTCGATAGATAAACCAATTTTTCAAATCAATCCTCTACATATCTGGAATTGCCGGATCGGAACGCGATGTTTCGAAATGAATAATTCATTGTAGAATGAAGTTAAAGGCAAAAAAATGAAGATTTTTTTCATCTTCCTGATCACATTTACGGTTTCGATCATGGGGAGCTCCTTTTTTTGTGCAGCCAAGCCTGCTTTCAGCAGATTCTTCCGTCTTCAATCCAAAACCATCCACCTGAAACAAAGTTATCAAGCCACGGATTCCAGTTTTTCGAAATATTGGGAAGTACCGCTCTTGATTCGAAAACCCGGTCAATTCCATCATCCATCCCAGAAATTCGAGATATGGAAAGGATGTGTGATTGTTTTGTTGTTTTTGCGATCTGTGCAGAAAAACAACAAAACAACCGGTTTTCTTTCTTTTTTTTACGGGCTTTTTAAAATTTCGAATGGATGCATCTATTCCGGTATGGGGGACCGGTCGTTTTAGTAGGAGGTACCTATGAAAATCCGATATTGGATTATTTTTTTGGTTTTAATATGGAACGTGTTGTTTATTGTTACGCCTTCGTTCGCAGCGCCAAAAAACATTAACAGTCAAAACAGCAGCGCAATCGTCAATCTGCTCTCCGGAAAATGTATGGATCCGGAGGGAGGCAATGCCGGGAACGGCACGCTGGTGCAATTGAACGACTGTGATGCATCATCCGATCAAAATTGGGAAATCGACAGCAGCAATTACCTGATCCATGCTTCGTCCGGAAAATGTCTGGATGTTCCAGGCGCTTCCGGAAGTGCGAATGCTGCCAAGCTGCAATTATGGGATTGCGAATGGGATTATAAAGATACCGATCAACGCTGGTCCCTAAGTTCGGACGGTTACTTGCAGAATCTCTTCTCCGGGAAGTGCGCGGATATTCCAGGTGCATCCGGAACTGAAAGCGGTTCCTACGTCCAGCTTTGGGATTGTGAATTTAATACCAGTTCTGAAACCGATCAGCGCTTGTCATTCAATGCTGCAACAGAAACCTCATTTGGTTTCAATCAGAGCGGATTTGCCGGTTATCAATCCTCCGAGGAAGAGAATTATTCAAATCAAAACGCTGATGACGCTCAAAGTTCACAAAACGATGCGGACTGGGATGAAGATGGAATTGCCGAAGCGGAGGAAAATTGGGTTGCCAACACATTTACTCCGCAATATTACCTGCACGTAGATGAACCTGCACAAGTAATCCGATATGCCTATCAGGTTTCCCCTCAGTTTCTGCAGGACGGAATCCAAAAAAACGGTGTGATCCTGACCATTGTTGCGTTATATGAAGATGACTGGGCTTACCCGAATATCGGATCCTTCTTAGGATGGAAAACGCCGGCATTCCAATACGAATGGCACAAAGGAGATGCGGAAGCCATTGAAATTTGGCTGGAGCAAATCTATGGACCCTGCGGTGTGCATCCGCCAGACTGGTCGGAACAATTTAATGATCCGGGCGGATCCGCCCGCTGCTACATCCTTCGCAGACTGGTGATTCACCGTCATGAACATGCCTGGATTTACGAAATACCGGCTCCGGCAGGGATCATGCCGATTCTGTTTGATCAAACGAGTGCAACCAACGTGTCCATCCCCGGCAGTCTTCATGCGCAGATCCACGTTTCAAAAGGAAAACATGCAGCATATATTGATCCATTCTGGGAATGTGCACAAACGACCTATCAGGGGACTTACAGCATCGAAAACTGGATTGGTGCATTGGAAACGCATGAATATTGCACATCGGCATATGATTCCATCAACGCCGGAAAATCGATCCAGCCAGTTTTTGACACTTCCTTCAATGTGGGAGAAGTAGACCGGCCGTTACTTTCATCCGTTGACAATCATCCCAGTCTGGGAGTTTTTCATGGATTAGACATGTGGAGTACCGCTTCGTTCTGTGGGGTTGGTGTCGAGTATGTAACAGAATCCTGTACTTCCGGTTTAAGAACAAAATGGTGCGGAGGAGGCGGCGACACGTACTGTCAATATAAGGCGGAATACTCCAGACAGTATGTGGAATCCGAATTGCCGAAGAACAGCCTGGATATCACAGAAAGTGATTTGTGTATGCAGTATGATACTGACCGATTTGGATCCGATTACATGTCGTTTCAAATGACTTTAGCTGATCCGAATCAATGCGCGACAGCCTGTGTGGCAGACGGTGAATGTGTCTCTTACGCTTATGTTCCTCCAGGGATGCAGGCTGACAAAGCGATCTGTTATTTGAAAAATGCAGCACCTGCCCCGTATTCTATGCAAGGAGTTGTGTCAGGACTGCGCAGCGCCTGCCTCGAATAGCGCAGGAAAAGCCAGTCTCGAAAAATTTTTTCCCCTGTATGTCAAACTACAGGGCATTTTTTCTTAAATGCTTAAAGATCACTTTGTCGGGTTGATGCCCTCCTAGTAGAGCAATTTAAAATATGAACATGCTTTTCGGATAGCTAGAGGAAAATTGTTGTACTTATGGTTTTGCGATTTACGCAAAACCATAAGTACAACAAGAAATTCCTTTCATATTCCGAATTACTGTAAAATGATATAAACTGGAATTTGCATGGAACGGAAACTGTATGAATCATGTGAGGCACAGGCATCCCGGAATCACACCGGCGCATATCAATCGGATTTAAAGGGGAAAACCATGGACCAGGATCATTCTACCGATGAAATCAGGCAGGCTGCAGCAGGAATCGCTGAAAGTTATAACGAATATGATGTTCCAATGTACGGTTCTTTGCTGCGGCTGCCGGAAAGAAACGCCGTTATCGATATTTTGCATGATCTGCAAAAACTGCTATTCCCAGCCTATTTTGGTGATCCATACCTGACCCGCCTTCCTCCGCAACAATACTCTGCATTATTATTGGAGCATATCCAGAAAAAACTCTGCAAACAAATTTCGCTGGCACTGGAAGAAACCCCTGAAAATATAACAGCAACCCGGGAAATCTGCGCTGCCATCATCCGGAAGATTCCGGATATTCAGCGCTTTCTGGCAAAAGATCTGACAGCCACCTTTGAAGGAGATCCGGCGGCAAAAAGCAAAATGGAAGTGCTGTTTTCCTACCCCGGTTTTTTTGCCATTTTCGTATATCGCGTCGCACATGAACTCTATCTACGCCATGTACCACTGATCCCCCGTATGATGACCGAATACGCTCACAGCAAAACCGGCATTGACATCCATCCGGGAGCTGTGATCGGAGAGCATTTCTTCATCGATCATGGGACTGGGATTGTGATCGGAGAAACAACAATCATCGGCAGCCACGTCCGAATCTATCAGGGAGCTACTCTGGGCGCTCTTTCACCGAAAAGCGGACAGGCGCGGAGCGATACAAAACGCCATCCCACCGTAGGTAACAACGTCACGATCTATTCCGGAGCCACTATTCTGGGCGGTGAAACGGTCATCGGCGACAATGTCACAATCGGCGGTAATGTCTTCCTGACTGATTCTGTTCCGGCAAATACACGCGTCAGCATTAAAGCGCCGGAATTAAAATTCCGTGAAGTAGAGTTCTAACGGATCCAAATTCAAAGAAAAACAACACAATTCATCCTGTTTCCTGCATAGAAACAGGATTTCTTTTTATGCCACACAAGCCAATCCGAATGGATTTTTTTGGGGTTATCCATATTCAACCAAATAAGATGGAGGATTCTCTCTCGATTCACTGAGTTTGTCAATATTTTGAATTATTGTTTAGCAATTCGAATTCTGGAAAGAGTTTTTTGTTGAAGTGTTGTTTTTACGCTTCGCGTAAAAAACAACACTTCAACAAGTTTTCTTCCTTTATAAGAAAAGCTGGTTCATATTTCGAGTCGCTGATTATTGTTTGGATATTGACATATATCGCGATGTGATATAAAATCAATTATATCACGTTATGTTATATTATATCGTGATATAACCTTGATGACAGCGATTCGAAATATGGGGAGAACTATTTGTTGTTGTGTTGTTTTTGCGCTCCGCGCAAAAACAACACAACAACAAGTTTTCTCTTTTTTCTCAAAAGGTTTTTCCAAATTTTGAATTGCTGACCTGAACTAAAAAGGATGGCCATGCCCGGTTGATTGGACAATCGAACCGCCTTTTGAGAGCACAGGATTCAAAGAAAAACTAAAGAAATGGGTGTGCCAATGGATTACCAGAAAATAAGAAAACGGTTTATTCCGATGAGCGAAACCATGTTTTTTATCCTGTTTGCGCTGCGGGAAGAAAAACATGGATACGGAATCATGCAGGATGTAGAAAAAATCACCAGCGGCAGAATCAAGCTGGGTGCCGGCACCGTCTATCAGAGTCTGTCCAAACTGGAATCGGACGGATTGATCCAGCCGACACAGGAAATTGAGCGCAAAAAACAGTATCAAATCACAAAGATTGGAGAAAAAATTCTGTCGGAAGAGATTGATAGGATTCGAGAGCTTTTTCGGATCACGGAGGATTTTAAATGAGTCATACAAGAACTGAATGGTTTTCCACATTTCGCTATGTGGTTCCAGCCGACTTTGAGAATTGGATGGAGAAACTGGCTGCTGATGGCTGGAATGTCGATAAGATCGGCCAATGGAGTTCCATCCGCATGGTATTCAGAAAAACGGAACCGAAACAATACCGGTACATTTTTGATATTCACACGAGTACAAAGCGGGATTATCTTGAAACCTATCGCCAATTTGACTGGGAATTTGTCGGTCAGATGGCAAGCTGTTTCATCTGGCGAAAAGAATACACCACCGTTCGTCCTGAATCTTTTACGGATCTGGAAAGCGTTGAGAAACGGAATCGCAATGTGATGAATGCGGTGTTGGTATCTTTTATCCTGTTTGTGGTCATCACGATCGTCATGATCGCAGCCGCTCTTTTGTCCTCATCCAGAATGAGCTCTGAGGAAACACTGCAAATGATCCTTTTTATTGCTTTCGCAGGGCTCTTTTCGACGTATCTCGGATGGGTGGTTTGGAAGATTTTTCGCAATCGGGAGCGATAGCCAAAAGGATCACTTTGAATTGAATATTTCGAAATATGAGATGGCGTATTTATTGTTGTTGTGTTTTTGCGCGGAGTGCAAAAACACAACAACCTATAAATTTTTTACAAATTTCGAATTGCTGTCAATGACCGTTGCCATCTGAACATGCCATCGTGCAGCGGTCGCGAATTGTACACCAGGCACAGCTAGGCCAAAACGTCGGATGGTCACCTCCCATACTGTCGGATACTCTGGTCAAATGATCACCACGCATTCCGCCAGACGCCTCAGCCAGCAATTCATCAGAAAGCTTTTCTTCCTGCGGATCTGCAGTGTTCATATTTTTGGGACTTGAATTCGGAACTTCATTTTCAGGCAGCATCGTCCATTCTCCTTTTTTATACAATAAATCGATCATTCAACTATAATGCGAGCATTTTGCTACGTCAAGAACTCAGCCAGTCATTCAAAATATAGATATGTTTTTCAAATAGATAGAAAGAATATATTTGGGTGTTTTTGTGGAAAGTATAAAAACAACTCAATAACAAGTTTTCTCTTTTTTCTCAAAAGTCTTTTCCAAATTTCAAATTACTGTCAAATTGCTGTCAAGGCAATTTAGAAATGTCCTGTCAAATTGCTGAATTAAAAAAAAGAATCGTGTAGAATTAGTACCGTTACGAAGTCAACATATTAAGACAGCAATCCAATCAGGCACACCGCAGCGTTCAGAGGATCCCGACCGATTCTGTGACCGCTTGTTCCTATACCCTCCCTTTGTTGAAAGGAATCGGTCCTTTGAGAAAAAAAAATATCATTGCAGGGATCTTTATAATCCTTCTTTTTCTGTTTTCCGGGTGTCAGAAAGCGACACAAAAATCACAGCAGTCTGCACCGCTTTCCGGAGAAACCTTAAAATTGATCCATTCGATCGATGACATTCAGGACAAACGCATCGGCGTTCTGTTGGGCAGCATCCATGACGCCTACGCTACGAAGAATTTTCCACATGCAACGGTGATGCAGTACAAATCGGTACCGGATACTATTTTGGCTATCAAAGCCGGAAAAATCGATTGCGCTTTTATCACCCGGGAGACCTTCCTGGAAGTGATGCGGCAGGATGATGAGCTGGGTTTCATTACAGAATCCTTATACCGTATTCCAATTGGCAAGGGATTCTCCAAAGGGAGTCCGCTGGCAAGAGAATTCAATACTTTTCTTGCCGAGCTGAAAACAAACGGCATTTTCGACGACATGGTCAATCGCTGGATCACCAACAACATCACCGACATGCCTGACATCGAAAAATCCGGGGGAAACGGTCAACTGAAAGTAGGACTGGTAAGCGACAAAGGACTGCCGTTTACCGTGATCCAGAACAACCGATTGATCGGATTTGATGTGGAGCTGGGGCAGCGGTTTGCCGCCTATCTGGGAAAGGAGTATGTCCCCGTTGATATGGAGTTTGGATCCCTGATTCCGGCCGTCTCTGCCGGTAAAGTGGACATGCTCTCCAGTACACTCGTTATCACGGAAGAACGAAAAAAGCAGATTGATTTCTCAGATCCTTATTATGAATTGGGAGTCAGCGTCTTCGGGTTGAAAAAGAACATCGCTGCCTATCAGGCGTCCGCACCAACAGAAGGTCTTCTCCTGTCCGGTCTGAAGGATATCGCCGGCAGGCGAATCGGCGTTCAAACCGGCACGCTGTATGGAGAATTTCTGAGCAAAAATTATCCAGAAACTCAGGTACTGAGCTATTCCAGCACGGCTGATATGATCATGGCTTTGAAGAGCAGCAAGATTGACGGGATCATGATTGACGGTATCTCCGCTGCGGTAGTTCTGAAAACGAATCCGGAAATCGGCATTCTGAGTGATGAAGTCATGTCGCTGCCAAGGGGTGTGGGTTTCAATAAGAAAAACCCGCAGCTTCGAGAAAACTTCAACCGTTTTCTGGCTGAAGCCAGATCCAACGGCACGTATGACGAAATCTACAGGCGCTGGTATGAAGAGGATCCGGAAAAAGCGCAGATGCCGGAGTTCACGAATCATCCGGAAGGGCCCAAAGTCATCCTGGGGGTTGCCGTAGCAGATCTGCCTTTTGTGGCAGTCGTCAACAACCGCTACGTCGGTTTTGACATTGAAATAGTACAGCGATTCGCCGAAAAAGAAGGGCTGCATCTGGAAATTACCGCCATGGATTTTTCGGCACTGGTAGCATCCCTGGCATCCGGCAAAGTCGACATGATCGCCGATGGCATAGCCATCACCGAAGAAAGAAGCAAACAAATCGATTTTTCCGATCCGTATATCGAAGGGAAAACGGACATCATTGCGCTCCGAAAGAATCTGGCAGCCTTTGCACAGCAAACAGCCCCGCAACCCACCGAAAAACTTTCTTTTCTGCAAAAAACCGCCAACAGTTTTCAGAACAACATCATCGCAGAAAAACGGTATATGTTAATTGCAGAAGGATTGAAAGTCACCTTCATCATTGCGATTTTCTCCGCCATTTTTGGCACACTGCTGGGCGCAGTAATCTGCGCGCTGCGCATGTCCGCCAACCGGATTCTGCGCAGTTTCGCCAATGTATACATCTCCATTCTGCGTGGAATTCCAGCACTGCTGGTCCTGATGCTGGTATTCTATGTCGTGTTCGCCTCCGTCGACATCCATCCGACCATCGCGGCCGTGATCGCCTTTGGAATGAACTTTGCCGCCTATGTTTCTGAAATGTTCCGTACTGCCATCGAGAGTGTGGACAAAGGGCAAAAAGAGGCGGGCATTGCCAGCGGTTTTACGCCGTTTCAAACATTTCTTTACATTATTCTGCCACAGGCAGTCAAACAGGTGCTGCCGGTCTATAAAGGAGAATTCATCTCGATGGTCAAAATGACATCGGTAGTCGGTTACATCGCTGTGCAGGATTTGACCAAAGCCGGTGACATCATCCGCAGCCGAACTTTTGATGCCTTCTTCCCGCTGGTGATGGTGTCCGCGATCTATTTCCTGCTCTCCTGGCTGCTCGGATTGTTCCTCGACATGATCTGTATCCAAACCGATCCGAAAAGGAATCAAAAAAAAATGAGTAAAGCACATGATTAGAACAGAGCATTTATCAAAGCGTTATGGCAGTCTGACGGTTCTTAAAGATATCAGCGTCGAAATTGCGGATGGAGAAGTCATTTCGATCATCGGACCATCCGGTACCGGGAAAAGCACATTTCTGCGTTGTCTGAATCTGCTTGAAAAACCGGATGGCGGCAGAATCATCCTGAACGAGACATCGCTCCTCGCGCCGGAGACCAACATCGCCAACGCCCGCAAAAAAATCGGCATGGTTTTCCAGGGATTCAATCTGTATGCCCATCTTTCGGTGCTTGACAATGTCACGATCGGGCCGCGCAAACTGCTGAAGAAAAGCAAAGCTGAAGCCGAACGCAAAGCGGAGGAACTGCTGAAACTGGTCGGTGTGGCGGAAAAGGCGAATAACTTTCCGGATGAACTCTCCGGAGGGCAGAAACAACGCGTTGCCATCGCGCGCTGTCTGGCCATGGAGCCGGATTTGATCCTGTTCGATGAACCCACATCGGCGCTGGACCCAACCATGGTCAGTGAAGTGCTGGCAGTCATCCGGCGCCTGGCAAAAGAGGGCATGACCATGCTCATCGTGACTCATGAAATGGAATTCGCCCGCAATGTTTCCACCCGCATCTTTTACATGGATGAAGGAGGAATCTACGAAGAAGGAACACCACAGCAGATCTTCGAAGCTCCGCAAAAAGAAAAAACCAGAGCATTCATCCATAAAATTCGCAGCTTTACCTGGACGATTAACAGCCCGGTATATGATTTATACGCCATGAATGGAAAAGTGGAAGCATTTTGCGAAAAACATCTTATCCCGAAAAAGGTCACCAACAACCTGTTGCTGCTGATGGAAGAGATCCTCCTGCTGCAGAAAGATTTTTCGGATATCCGGCTCAGTCTTTCCTTTTCCGAACAAACCTCCGAACTGTTGTTCACCTGTGAAGCAGCCGGAGCTCCGCATGATCCACTGGACAGTGGAATACAGACGGATGATCTGGGCATCAAATTGATCCGCAGCCGCTGCAGCGATATTCAATATCAGTATGAAAACGGAAAGAATCGGCTGATTTGCACCCTAAAAGGGAATTAAGAGAGTCATCCACTCTCTGCAACTAATGACAGATCTGGATATCCTGGGGGAGATTTTTTCGAATGGCTGGCCTGGCACGAATACCGCTTTGATCCAGCATTTGGTATCATTAGACTTGACCGGGATTCCTGCCACTGCCTGTCCATCAAGCATTAAACAGACAGCAATTCGAACTATGGGCTTACCTTTCGAATTACTAATTTGACAGGCGGATAAGGGCAATGATTCCGGTTCATGATCCATCCGGAATCATTGGAAGTAGATCAAATTTCAAAAAGACTGGCATTCGAATGAAAAAAGAATCAAAAATTTTGTTGGCCTCTGGAATTGCTTTCGCAGCCATCTGCATGCGTTCTCCGATCGGCTCTGTCGGGCCGCTGGTCAAATTTATTAAATCTGACTTCCTGCTGACCAACAGTCAAGCCGGAATGATCACCACCATCCCATTAATTCTGTTTGCTCTTGCTGCACCCCTGGCTGGAATCATTGCCCCGCGTTATAAAAGCTCCACGGTGGTTCTGTTCTGCCTGCTGTTGATTTTAGGCGGTGGATGGATCCGTTCCTATACCAATGCCGCCGGATTGTTTCTGGGAACCATTTTGCTGGGCACAGGGATCGGAACGCTGAACGTGATTCAACTGGCGATCATCCGCGAGCAATTTCCCGATCAAATCGGCCTGATGACCGGGATTTATACGACATTCATGAAATTATTCGCTGCCCTGGGTTCCGGACTCAGCGTCTCGCTCGTTTTGGTACTCAACGGCTGGCGCAATGCGCTTTCCCTGTGGTCCACGCTATCAATAATCGCCATCATCCTGTGGATCCTGATTTCGCGCTCCAAACTATCCATTCAGGCAAAACCGGCCATTCTGCCGCTGCGTGTACTGGGACAAAACTTTCGCAAGCGAAAATTCTGGCTCATTTCCGGATTCATGGGCTCACAGGCGCTGATCTATTATTGCATCGTGGCATGGCTGCCCACCATTCTGGCCACGAAATCCTCGGTTGTCCAAACCATCGGATTGCTGATGTTCCTGGTAGAGTTTCTGAGCGTTATCTCCGGCTTTGCCGCACCCATCTTCACTCATCGCATTCGCAATGGGCTGCCGGTGGTCATCCTTTCCAGCGCCTGCTATCTGAGCGGCATCCTGATCATCTTCCTGAGTAACTGGATCCCGCTGCTGATCCTCGGCTGCTGCCTGATCGGGACATCCTCCGGAGCCAGCTTCAGTTATGCGCTGCTGCTGATCGGCATGAATGGAACCACCCGGCAGGAGACGGCATGGCTCTCGGGTTTTTCACAGATGGTCGGTTATATTATCGCCGCCATCGGTCCGGTCCTGCTGGGTTCAATCTTTGATGCCACGAGCAGTTGGACGATTCCTGTCCTCATTTTATGTTTTACCAGTATCGGCATGTTTCTGATCGGCAAAAAAGCCAATAACCTGACACGATCGTAACAATTCGAAATGTGAATTGACTTTTCGAACAAAGAATCTTCTCCATATTTCGAATTACTGAACATTACATCGAAACGGCTATTAAAAAAGGTTCAGAGAACAAACCAATTCTCTGAACCTTTTCGCTTAATAAATGTTGGTTACTTCAGGAATTCATCCACATTGTCTTTGGTGATCAGTGTGAATTCAACCAGAATCTCCGGAGCGACTTCCTTGCCATTGACCAGATCGACAGCCGCTTCCATGGCTTTCAGACCCTGGAGTGTTGTGCTTTGGGAGACTGTCGCTTTGAGACGTCCGTCCTTCACCGCTGCCAGCGCTTCATCGGTGGCGTCCAATCCGTAGACCAGGATTTTATCCTCCATCTTCGCATCTTCAACCGCCTTCAGCGCACCCATCGCCATACCGTCATTCTGGGCGACAATCGCATTGATTTCTTTGCCGGAGCTCAGCCAGGTTTCAACCACCGCCAGCGCCTCATCTGTCGTCCAGTTGGCGGTCAGCTCATAGACCACTTCCACTTTGCCTTTGGACTCGTCGATGATGGCCTGATACCCTTCGGAACGGCCAATCTGTGCATCTGAACCCATCGGGCCAAGCAATAAGGCAACTTTTCCTTCACCGCCGATATCCGCAACCGCAGCGCTCATCTCCATCTTGCCGCCATCCACGTTGGAAACTCCGACGAACGTGCTGGCGATGGATTGATCCGTAATCTTCTGGTTCAGGATCACAACCGGAATTCCGGCTTCACGCGCAGCTTTAACAGCCGGGATGATTCCATCCACCGAAGCAGGTTCCACGATGATCGCGGCGATGCCCTGGGAGATGGCGGTTTCCATCTGGTTGATCTGCTTGGCAGGGTCTTTGCCGCCGTCATATACGGTCAGTTTGACACCCAGTTCATCCGCCTTGGTCTGTACTGCAGTGGACATTTCCATGGTGAAGGCATTCGTCATATGGCTCATAAACAGGCCGTACACCGGCTCATCCGCCGCTGAAACAACACCCACATTCATGATCAGAATGAGGGCTACTAACAACAACATTCTTGCTTTTTTCATCTTTCCTCCTTTTTCAAAACAAAAAAACTGAAAAACCACAGCGATTCGAAATACTGAGAGAATTTTTCCCGTTTGCTTCGAAAGGCAAGTTTCCATTTCGAATCGCTGATAAAAAACGGGTCTATCTGCCCCGATTTTTTGTCTTCATATCCATCAAAACCGCCAGGATGATGATCATCCCCTTGATCACCGGCTGATAATGCGAAGAAACATTCAAAATATCCAGCGAATTGGCGATGATGGAGATCAGCAGCGCGCCGATGACCGTCCCGTACCACTTGCCTGATCCGCCCGACATGGAGACCCCGCCAATGATCACCGCCGTGATGGCATCCATCTCATAACCCTGCGCGGCAGTCGGATTGGCGGAAATCGTGCGCGATGTCAGCAACAGTCCGGCAATGCCCGCCAGGAAACCGGAGATCATGTATACAACGATTTTGACTTTGAAAGTGTCAATGCCGGAAACACGGGCGGCGGTCTCATTCCCGCCCACCATGTAAACATGGCGGCCGAAGACAGTCCGCGTCAAGACAAAGGCAAAGATCAATGTGATGACAACGTAGTAAATCACCAGCACAGGGATTGTGTCGAAGACAAAAGCGCCGGAAATGGCTTCAAACGGTTTGGAGACATTGAAAACCGGCTGTCCTTTGCTGGTAATCAGCGCGGCGCCGCGGAAAATGGTCATCGAACCCAGCGTTACAATGAACGGCGGGATACTGCCATAGGTCACTCCGATCCCATTAAATAAACCGACGAGTGTCCCGATGAACACCGGCAGCAGAATCGGGATGATCAACGGATACTCCCCCGGATGGGCAAAATGCGCTGCCATCACGCCGGAAAGGGCTGCGATCGAACCAACCGACAGATCAATCCCGCCGGTGATAATCACATACATCATGCCGGTCGCCAAAATGCCGTTGATGGAGGTCTGTTTTAAAATATTCAACATATTGCGTCCCGAGCGAAAACCGGGAGGACTGAAGAGCATCAGGACACATACAATGATGATGAAGGCGATAAAAATCCCCAGCTCTCGAAGATCGTCCGTATTCCATTTTTTGCTTTGTTTCACGTTCATTCGTCTTATCTCCCCGTTTGGCAGGTTCATCTTTGCTCGCTCATTTCAATTTACACGGTTTCGCTCTCACCGTTCATGTTGGACGCATACTGCAGGATCCGTTCCTGAGAAAAATCCTTGCGCAGGATCTCCCCGGTTAACCGTCCGTCCGCCAGCACGATGATGCGGTCAGCCAGCCCCATCAGCTCCGGAATCTCTGAGGAAATCATCAGAACTGCTTTGCCCGCTTTAGCTAATTCCCCCATCAGGAGATAAATATCGCGTTTTGCACCGACATCGATTCCGCGCGTCGGTTCATCCAGAATGATGATATCCGGCTCACTGAGCAGCCATTTCGCCAGGACGACTTTCTGCTGATTGCCACCGCTGAGTTTGTACATCCTGGTACCGCGCGAATTCGTGCGGATGTTCAATTTCGAAATATAGGCGTCCGACAGTTCTGCGGATTTCTTTGAATCGACAATCCCCAGGTTGGCAATGCGGTCCAGAATGACGACAGCGATATTGGTTTCGACTGACTCAATTAGATTCAGGCCGGTGCGTTTGCGATCCTCCGTGATCAAGGCGATTTTTTGTGCAATTGCCTGTTTGGGATGACGAATCCTGACCGTCTGTCCCTCAATTTTCAAATCGCCGGCAGTCGGATGCGTGATGCCGAAAATACATTCCACCAGCTCGCTGCGGCCTGCACCAACCAGTCCGCCGATCCCCAAAATTTCGCCATAATGCAGTTGAAAGGAGATATCCCGAAAATGCGTCCCGCGTGAGAAGTTTGACACTTCCAGCGCCACAGCGCCTTGTTGTGTCTCAATTTTCGGGTATATCGCTGTAATTTCGCGCCCGACCATCATCTGGATCAGCGCATTTTTGGAAAGTTCCGCCGCCGTATGCGTACCGATTAATTCCCCATCGCGTAAAACCGAAATGCGGTCGGCAATTCTGAAAATTTCATCCAGTTTGTGGGAAATATAGATGATACCCACGCCAGTCCGGCGTAGTTTTTCAATCTGCTCAAACAGCGTATGAACTTCCTTCTCCGTCAGCGCTGAAGTCGGTTCATCCATGATGATGATGCGGGAAGAAAGGGAAATGGCTTTGGTGATCTCCACCAGTTGGACCTGCGCCACACTCAGGTTGCGCATGAGTGCTTTCGGTTCCATCTGAACGCCCATCGATTCGAAAATCGCGTGTGTCTGCCGGATCTGTTCCTTCTGATCGACAATGCTGAGTCCGCCCATATGATTGCGACGAATCTCCCGTCCCATGAACAAGTTCTCAGATACGGACATATCCGGGACAGGGCTCAGCTCCTGATGAATCATTGAAATGCCCAGATGCAGTGCTTCCTGCGGCGAATGAATCTGAACCGTTTTGTCCTGGACCTGGATTTCACCGCTGTCAGCCGTATAAATCCCCATCAAAATTTTCATCAAGGTCGATTTCCCGGCGCCGTTCTCACCCACCAGCGCATGGACTTCCCCCGGGCGGATCTGGATGGAGACATCCTTCAGTACGGGCACCCGTGAAAAACTCTTGTAAATATGATGCATTGCGAGGAAAAAATCTGACACAGAATTCCTCCGGACTGGTCATTGCCTATTTCTTGATGGACCAATGTATAAAAAAGTTACGCTGATGAGACAGGAAGAAATCCGATTGGTAACCAAGCCACAGGATTCATTCCAGGTTCTCTGTCCGATCAGAGTGTGTACGAAAAAGAATCCAAAGATGCTTCGTCACAGAATTTATTATAACGATTTTCCGCTTCTTTTTACAAGTAAAAAAATGCTGAATCGTATTTTTTTGCGAGTGGAATCAATAGCATCCGGAATGCCAGGCTGTCGGCATTTGTGCTGAGAAAACGTAGCTATTCCCAATCTTCGGGATGATAACTGCGCAGCTTTTTAACTTCGGCACGCCGTTTCTTCTGAAACAGCCGTGCTGCTTTGGCGGAGACACCCGGATGTGTCGCTTTGCGGATTTTCGGCTTCTTCAGCGCCGCTTCCACCAGATGGGTGAAGCGCTGCACGGCATCCAGCCGGTTTTGATCCTGCGTGCGGAAGCGTTTTGCTGTGATGATCAGCACCCCGTCCTCCGTCATGTGATTTCCGGCAAGGATGGTCAGCCGGTCTTTGATATCCGGCTCCAGCGAGAGGGAATTGCGAGCGTCAAAACGTAGCTGTACTGCGGTCGCGACTTTGTTGACGTTTTGCCCGCCCGGTCCGGACGCGCGAATATATTCGAACTGCAGTTCGCTTTCATCCACTCGTACGGCAGGGGTAATCTCAATCATGCGTCAAGTATAATCGTTCACGCCGAAATCGTCGCGGGATACACGGTTCGAAAACAGTCATTCGAAATATGGATTGGCTTTTCGAATCGAGAGAGAAAAAATGTTGTTGTGGTGTTTTCGTGCTTTATTCCAAAGATGGATAGGATGAATAATTCGTGGATTCATCTGTCATTGTGATCATAGAGAAGCAATCTCTTTTCGTGTGGCAATTTTTACGTAATAGTGCTGGGAGATTGCCACGCCCTACGTAGTTCTTAATGACAAGTTTTACAGAGTTTAGACCTACAGGACTCGCCCTTGCAGGGCTCGCAATGACAGGATTCTCACCACTGTGTGAATTCGGATTGCAATCTGTAATTACGAGGAGGGTAGTTGTAACCTGACAATTAACATCGTAAGCTCCGGTAACGATTGGCCTAAGCAACGATCGGTTTACTCGGAGCTTACTCTTTTTTTCAAAAAATTACCACTTTTGGGACAGATACTTAATTACAAAATGATCTAAGGGAATTCGGTTACTTGCTGTGACACGAAATACCCGATTCGCCCTATATCACGAACGCTCGCAGGATTGTACCGGCTTACAAGCGCAGCGTCTTCAATTGGCTTTCCATGCGATGGCTCATCACTTGCGCCAGGTGTTTCTTTTCTTCCTTAAGTACAATGCGGAAATCCTCCGGTTGCAGCTCCGGGTACAGAGTGATCAACTCCTCGACGAAGAGGACAGAATCTCGTTCTGCACGCTCTGCCATATCGTAAATCTCATCTTTATCGGTGGCTTTTGCTGCCTTTTCCCGCAGTTTATCAGCATCTTTTAGCGCATTATTCTCAATCAAGAGTTTCAAGTACTGCTCCTGTTCCTCCGAAACCTCGACCGTCAAATCCCTGCTGCCGGCGAATTTTTTTAATAGTTCGGTATAAATGGTGAAATGACGATCCTCATCACTGGCTAGTTTCTCGAAAAATTTACCACCTAAATTAGCGTCCTCCGCCAACTGTCGGTACAATGCACCGACCGCTTTCTCATTAGCGGCCATCATCCTGAAGAAATCTGTGCCATCAAATTGTTTACTCATCATGTTTCTCCCATCAACTTAGAATTGCAGAAATCAAACCTGCATATGTATTATATAAAACGCGACTCTACAATTCAAGGATTAATTTTTTTATAAGTGTAAATTGACATCAAAAAAACTGACCCCAGATTCCACGTCTGATATATTTTGCCAATAAATTCACTCTTCCTCGGTGATGATCAGCGATTCACTTTTTTAGTGAAATCCTGCAAATGCCGATAAACCGACAGCAATTCCTACGAAAATTGATTTCAATTTTCATTATCGGATGTGAAATTTCTTTCATCCGCTGTTTGAAATATGAAAAGAATCACTGATAAACCAAAAATAACATTGAAAGTGGTTGATAAATTGATAGAGCGTGATCTTGCCGAAATCCGCCAGGATTCATTCCGTCCTCATGATAAAATTGGAATCGATTCAACAGCCAATAGTCACAAAAAAAGTTAAACCCGATCGTCTGATCGGTCCACTTTGAAGGAACCGTTCTATCACAATTCGAGACAAATTGTCTCTTGTTGCATTTAGAAAACCGCCCAAAAATTCGAATTGACTGAAAAAGGAGCACAGAAAGATGAAACGTTACATCCATTGCACTGCCATCGCAACGATTGTTTGGATAGCTCTTCTGAGCGGTCACGCACGCGCAGCACTGCCGGTCGCTGCAGCCGCCACGGTTTCACCGCGATCGACAAGTCCCGCCGCGTCAATCGAAATACCATCCATCCCCTGCACCATCGTCTTCGAAACGGATCGGGACGGCAATCACGAGATTTACAGTATGGCGCCGGATGGAAGCCAAATGAGGAATCTGACGGAAAATCCGGCCTATGATGCAGAACCTGCCTGGTCACCCGATGGCAGCCGCATCGCTTTTGTGTCAAATCGTTTGACAGAGGAACGGGAAGGCGGTAATTATATCCTGATCATGGACGCAGACGGCAGTAATGTGTATCCACTGACTTTTGAAGATGACAGTGCCGCACCGGACTGGTCGCATGACGGCAGCCTGATCACCTATTCGCATCACGGGGATATCTACATCATACCCGCAGACGGCAGCGGTCCCTCCATCAATCTGACCCAATCCCCGGAACAGGAAATCCACCCCACCTGGTCACCGGATGACAGCCAGATCGCCTGGTTAAGAAAGGAAGGCGATCATACCTGGCTTTTCGTCATGGAAGCAGACGGTAGCCATGTGCAGCAACTGACGCAAAACGGCAATGTATATGATGTGTTCTGGACGATTGATGGAGAAATTTTCACGCATTGGGAACATCCGGATGGTGTTTGTAGCAACTGCGTCATGCAAGCGGATGGATCCAATGTCCGTGATGCCGGTGGAAAAGGCGGAATACAGCAATATTTGCCTTATAAAACAACAGATGGAGAGCGGGTCGAGTGTATCAGTGGCGACTTTCAGACCGGCGATGAAGAGATCTATCTGGTCGGCGATATTTATCCGGACAATTTCCTGAACCTTACGAACCATCCCGGAATGGATCGCAATCCGGACTGGCCGGCGACCTGTCTGTCCGGTTTTGAAGGAGTTCGCCCTGAAAAAGCGCCCGTTCCGGTTGCCGCGCCTACCGAAACGAAACCGGTACTGCTTTTGGGGTACGCTGGCGATACACGTGCACAATGGCAGCGCAAACTTAGTTTTCAAAAAGCCTGTGATGAATTGGCCATACCCTGTATATATGGGGAGATCCCGGCATTGCTCAGCGCAAATATCAGCGTCCTCGTGTTGAATTCCAGTCCCGAAACGATCACGAATTCCAGCGCTGCTCTGCAGGAAGCAGTGGATCGGGGCATTCCTGTTTTTGTGCTGGACGCTGAAATCGACATGGACGGCGTCTACACCATCACGGCTGATCACTATGAGATGCTGCGTGTCACGCTGGATGCTCTGTTTCAAGCGCGCGGCGGATCGGGAGAATTTGCTTATTTTGATTTTGATCCATCACAGATAGATGCGCGGCGCATGCAGAACCTGCTTAAAAAAGCGTATCCCGATATCCAGGTCGTGACCACCGACACGCAGCGATACAATTTTGATCAGGATGAATTCATTTTCAATGATCTGGTCAGCGCATACCCGTCACTGAAAGCAGTTTGGACAAATGCCGCGTATACGCGCGCAGTCTTCGGAATCGTGAATAACATCAGCGACCCGGACCGGTATCCGATGCTGACCTGTGATTCCACCAAAGAGGGTTTTTACATCTGGAAAGACCGTATCACCGAACATCCCGGATTTGCGTGTGTGGCTGTGAGCAATCCGCCGGGAATCGCCTATGATGCGGTGTATGCCGCTCATTTCTTGTTGAGTGGTGAAACAATCGATGCATCTGCGCTGGGAGGCAGCTACGGCAACGCGTTCCTCGTGGATTTTCCGGTCATTACCAACGACAATCTGCTCGATGCGCTGGCAGTCATCGAATATGAGGACGATGATTTTCGAATGGATCGGTTAATGTCCCCGGACGAGATCCGGGACCGCTGGTTTGAATAAGGCTTTCATGGGGATTGGAGATGGCAGCGGCTGCAGCTTCAACCGACAGACCGATTTGCCGTTTGCGTCGATCCGGGAGGCTGCCGCGGATTCCCATGGGATGGCACTTTTATATAAGATAATAGACAAAAAATGTCTATTATCTTATATAAAACAGCTGATTATTTTTCAGGATCTGGATTTCTGCGTTGATCCAACATAACAACAAGTTTCCTCTTTTTTCTTAAAAGGCTTTTCCAAATTTCGAATTACTGTCGATGATAAAAGCCCCTTGTAATTTGATCTTCTATATAGGATAATAGACATAAAGTGTCTATTATCCTATATGAAATCAGAATATCTCTCCTTACTTGAATCATTTCCCTACTTCACGATGGAAGCGATAAAACAGCTTGTAGGCGATGAATCCGTTGCAGCCGGCACGATTCAAACCGCGCTGTACCGCTGGATGAAAGCCGGACAAATCATTCAGTTAAAAAAAGGTGTTTACATGACACGCCGCTTTTTCGAACAGCATCGCGCGGACGCTGATTTTGCACCCATGGTCAGTACGATTTTGATCCCCCAGTCCTATCTATCGCTGGAATATATTTTACAGCGCAACGCCCTTCTCACCGAAATAACATATCCGGTTACTGCGGTCACGCTCAAACAGACCCGTGTTTTCGAAAACAAACTGGGAACTTTTACTTACCGCAATATCAAAGCCGATGTCTATCAGGGTTTTATATTTTCCGAATACATGGGCATTCCAACAGCCCAGGCAACGGTGGCGAAGGCACTTTTTGATTTTCTCTATTTACGCCCATGGAAGGGCAGCAAGCGGTTAGCCGGCTATGATCTTGTAGAAGATCTGCGTCTTAACCTTGAAGACTTCTCGGAAAATGATCAGGTTGAATTTTCAACCTTCGTGGAGATCAGCAAAAGTAAAAAGATGGACCAGATTCTAAAAAACCTGAGGAAAACCGTATGGCGACATTAATCCAGTTGATGCAAAACGTCCTGTCACAAAAAGACCCTTTGCTGCCCAATGAAACCAAACGCGTGATCCTCAAGGAATTTCTACAGGCGTATACCCTCGATTTTCTCTACAATCACCCGCTATACCGCAAGCTCAATTTTTATGGCGGTACCTGTTTGCATGTGATCTTCGGACTTAACCGGCTTTCTGAAGATATCGACCTGGATAACAGCAATGGGATTGATTTGAGCAAACTCGAAAACGACCTGCTGACATACTGCCGTTCCAACATCGGGTATGCCGATGTGACCGCCAAAACCCAGATTGGGGAGTGGGGCGTCCGGCGCACCACCTTGAAGTTCCCGATTCTCTATGCTTTGAGATTGACCTCGCATGTAAACGAACCACTGCACCTAAAAGTGGAGGTCAGCCAGCACAGGCAAATCTCTATAGTGCGCAAGACGCCAGTATTACTTTTTGGCAGAAGTTTTGTGGCCACGCATTTTTCGCTGGAAACGATGATGGCCGGGAAGATGTTGGCCTGCCTGGAGCGCAATTTTCAGAAGGGCGAAGGGGCTACCATCAAAGGTCGTGATTTTTATGATTTGTTGTGGTTCATGCAGCAGAAAATACAGCCACTGGAGGAAAAGCTGACCAAAGACGGTCGCCAGTCCTATACGGTTCAATCCGCGATGGAATTATTGGGCGAAAAGATTGCTGAAATGAAGCTCTCAGACCTGGCAGAGGATTTGCTGCCTTTATTCGAACAGAGGGCTTTCATCGAAGCCTGGCTGGAAGGGTTTAAAGCCAATTTTAGGGAGTATGTAAAAAACTATTTATAAAAAGTACCTTTCTTTAATTCCCAACTTCACCATTTAGCTCTTTATTTAAACACATGTTTATTGCTGCATAATATTGCCCTATTTGTCCTATTATTAATACATTAAACCCAAGTTGCACATTTTTTGAATATCGCCACAAGGAAAACGAATTTTCTAATCCATTTTCCTCTCTTCCCCTTGAGGGATTATGAACACTGAAACCTGATTTTTCTTGAACAAAGAAGTAATACTAACCATTAAATCATCCAGGTCCACTGAGTCATCTCCACTTTCCAACATCCTTATTATCAATCCACGCAAGTCTGCCCTTTGGGATTGAGTTGACCCATCAAGCATTTCCATTAACCGTATCTCAGAGCCTTCGGGCTTCTTTTTTTGAATAGCTGTTTGTACTTCACTTCGTAATGATTGCTCCTCTGTTGCTAGTATAACAAGTTGCTGGATAATTACCCCTTTGAAAATCTCGAAATCGCCCAATTTTTCGGCGGTTAATTCCTTCTGAAGTTGTTCCGCAATTTGTAATGCTTTTAGGGCTTGATGTTCGACCTTTTCAAGCGGTAACTTCTGAACCTTGATCGAATATCTAATCGTCGTAACGGCTTGAACGATTGTGCTGCTTAACACACTGAGATACCGCTGTAAACCTGAATTCACTTGGTTTAATAGAGCATCGACTGACGCATTAGGATGCTCAGGATCAAATGGCACTTTCAGATCGATTTGTAACCCCGCCTGATTCAGCACCAATTGATAGCTTTGACATTTCTGCTCAAAATCTCTGCGGCGGTTTTCGACCCAGTCAGCTATTCGTTTTTCTAATTGTTCAATTCGCTGCCTTGCATTTTGATGTTTTGAGAATATTGATAACGGATCCGTCTCAAATTCATTCTGCAAGACCTTCCAAAGTTGGTCCGCAAGGTCCAAGAATTCCTTGTAGTCGTATGTTTGATTAATTGACCTGACTTTCGTGTCAACTTCCGCGGTCATTTTTGCCACTTCTCTCCAGGCAGTCATATCTTGCTGTTCGTCCCGCAGACTCTCAAGTTTTCGACCTAAACGGCTGCTCTTGTCTGACAAATCTCGCAGGAGGTTATAGAGTTTTAGCAGAATATCCACACTGCTTCCAGAGGTATCTTGCAACGCCCTGATTGATACTTCGCGGAGCTTTCGCATGTCATCCAGCGTATTCTGATACGACAAAACCCGATTGCTACGCTGTTTTTCTAATTGATTTACTAATGGATTTGGCTCGAATGCGTAATTAATCCATAATGGAATACCTTGACGGTTGAGCTCGTGAAGTTTATTCTGTTCATCAGTAA
This sequence comes from Flexilinea sp., assembly GCA_026645735.1. GTDB lineage: Bacteria > Chloroflexota > Anaerolineae > Anaerolineales > Anaerolineaceae > Flexilinea. The sequence continues at coordinate 92,606 of JAPKMT010000001.1, read as the reverse complement.
TTTTTTGTCGGATACTACTCGAACGAGCCCCAATAAACGAATTAATACTACCTGACCACTCACGCAGTTTGCTGCGGAGTAGTTCGATTTCATCACGTTCCTTTGCATTAGCAAGATCAGTTCGCATTTTCATGAGCGGATAGCGAGTGTCCTCGAATTCGGGTAACCCATCCCGTAATGCGACAATACTCGCCTCGATTTGATCCAAAAACGCTGATACTGACTCTCGTAAGTCATCAATAGCATCAATTGTTCTAACAATCAGGTTCTGGCGCTGGTCAATGTATTTTCGCGTTTTTAACAACTGCAAAACTTCAGACATTTCTTCCAGCGTATACCCGGCTTTTGAGCCGAACTTAAATAGATCTTCTGCAGCAATAGCTGGAACCATAGAACCCTGAACATTTGTGTGCTGCTTTGAATTGTCCAGCGATCGGAGCCATTCGTTTTCGAGAGGGTGAAGTTTAAATTTGAGACTCACTTCACTATATGCCTGGCGTCCGGCAAAGTTGACGGTTTCCAACACACCACCTTCGGCTAACTCTCTAACCAAAACCTCCAATCTGGTCATCGATTTGCCTGCAATATGGAAAGCCTCGGCCACAGTGGATTTTGTCGCTCCCCATTCATTTCTGCCGCGAGCAATCGAAATACCATCCTGGGTTATGACTCTTTCCAGTGCATAACGGTATTGTTGTAAATTGGGCTGCCATGACTTGCTGGTGGCTAGCGTTTTATAGTTGGGATAAATTTTCCGACACTGCAATCTGAATAGTTCTTTAACCCGATCAACGCCAACCATGCCACTTGCAAAATCGGAATTGTCGATCTCTAATTTCTCTCCAAGTAACATCGAGAGAGAAAATTGTCTTAATGGTGAAATGATCGTGGCGATTCGGTTTTGGTCATCAGGTAGTTCGCCACGATTTCGGTAGAGATACTCAATTAGCGAAAGGCTTAGAAGAGGTGAGAACTGATCGGGTGAGTAATACTCAAACAAATATTCGGGTATTTGGCGGTTCGCCAATTCCGCATTGATTGAGCTTATGTTCAATTGGAATATGGCAACATTAGGCTGGCTCGAATCAACCAACAGGCGACTTGGTTCGGCAGGTGCCAAAGAATAATTTAATTCAAATCGATATTCAAATTCCGCATCCGGATGAAATTTAGCAAAGTTAGGAGGCGCTGATTGAGAAACAGCTGTTGTCATAACATGGACAATCCGATCGGGGTATTTTGGATCAAAAGTTCCTCGTGTCAACATGGAGATAAACTGCACCCCATCTAATTTCTGTAATGATGGCTTTTCGCTTTTCCAGTCTTTAAATGTTGGCTCAGCGAGGAATTGGAGGAAAAAGCCATTCGCGGCTTTTACTGCATAATCCTTATTTGGCGAAAATCTTCCTACAAATTCCTTAGTTAATCGCTGTTCAATTTGTTCGGGCTGGGTTTCTACTTCGGCAAGATACCTAAGAATATATCCTCCCGAAAGTTGAACAATCAGTTCTCGACGAGCAAGAGGGGGGAATGATTGGAAAGTTGAGAGCAGCTCATACTTGGCAAGCATTTCTTCAGTACAACCCATGGGGAAAGCTGACAATAATTTAATCAGCTGCTGATTGGCTTGAGCCGTTCGAACTTCAGAATTATCTAACGCCTTCTTTACGGATGACCCAAATTTGCCTCGCTGATCAAAAACCATTAATCCAGCAAGAAAATCGTTCACCAGATGGATTGGTGTGTAGGGCTCGCCAGTTTTGTCGTAGTGCTTGATACCCAATGCCATCGCATTAGTAACCATACGGGGACCAGCGCCAAGATCCTCCCGAGAAGCAATCTCACCCATTGAATCTAATGTCTCTGAAAGGAGAATAGTCTCAGCATTGAACCCAAATCTTTTTGCAAATTCTTTCCATAATTCTTTTGGGTATTCCCTTCGGTTATAAACATCCTTTACTCTAAAATGAAGAGCAGATCGTTGTAATCGTTGAAGAAGATCCAATCTCAACCGTGAGATAGTCGCTTCTATATCTTCGTTCATAGTAAACACGATTGCCCAGTGACCGGAAGTACCCAAAATATCGCGAACCATATCAAAAAGATGTGAAAAGAATTGATCACGGCTTGGGTATTTAGAAAGGGTTACCTGAAGCTCGTCCGTGTAAATTAATAACCCACGAAAGCCGGCTTTTTCTGCAATTAGGCTGGTGCTGCTAAAGAAATTTACGACATCGCTAGCACTAATTTCGAGGTTTAACCTTCCCTCTTCAATTAACTGTCGAACAAGGTCCTCATTACCAATACGAGTTGACAATTCGGTGATCGAACTCTGACGATATTTCTCATAGGCTTCAGTCAATTCCGGAATAAAGGTAGTAGGACCTTGGGAGAATTCAAAGCTCACCCAGTAATAAACCGCATCCATCAGTTCTGTTAATGAGGTCCACACAAACGGGGGCACGGAAAGAATTTTTTGTCCGCGTGTTTCATTCCATAAATGCACTGCTGTGCTGGTCTTTCCGTAGCCATAAGGACCAACAATCGTCCCAATCGCACATGTTTTATTCTCAACAACAACTCGTTCGAGATCGTCCAACTGTTTGGTGGTATTGCCCAAGGGGACATGAGTCATTGCATAGGTGTGATATCGTTGCAATACATCCTGAGGATTTTCACGCAACTCTACAGCATTGGCTGTTTTGAGAATGGATTCTTTGTTGAGAATAGGGGAAAGTTTTGAAATATCCATGGTTACCTCGCCAAAATAGCTACAACTGATTTGTAATTGCGAAAAGAACCCTCAGGCATGGTCAAGTGTAGATATCTGAAAAGATTTGCCCCAAAAGCCTCAAGATCCTGATTATCCACCTTAAGCTCAAAGGCCGGCATAGCCCGCTCATCAACACGTGCCCGGGTAAGCAAAATGATCTGTTTGATCCCCAGCCTTTCAACCATTGGTCGAAACTCACGGCTGGATGTTTTATCGGATGGAGCATCATCCACAATCAACCGGGGTAATGTTGGAGTCAGCTTTTCGCCCCAAATAGTGTAGCTTGCGTACTTTTCTCGTTCCATCACCCAGGCCAGAAAAGTCTTCCCAGTACCTTCCGCGCCAAAAACATTAATCACTCTGTGGGGCGGCGCATCGAATTGTTGGATTTGATCCCAAATTGCCGCTTCTGATGGTGTAAGCCATGTAAGTGATAATCGATCCCGAAGTCGGGCGTTAAAAGTCGAAAGGTTACTCATTCTTCTTCCCCCTCAAAGCCATCGAACTCAATTTCGTTTGTGTAATCTGGAAGATCAATCCATTGAGGTTTCATTTCCAAAGCAATGGAGGTGCTAAATTGCCCACGACGGATATCCACTCCGCGTATAATCATCTTCGTCCTGTCAGCCATTTCCCAGAATTGACCCTCATCTAAAAGGCACACCCTGCAAACAGACTTTATTTCCTCATCTCCAATCGCCATTGATGTTCCATATTTCAACTGTTTTTGGTTGTAAATCAAATCCAACGCTAAGTGAAATAACTGAGGCGAACAATTTTTTCGTTTCTCTGATAGCAGCAAGCTTCTTCCTGTTTTTTTACTCAAAAATGGAGGAGTTAGTGTTACTAGCCATGGGAATACAGCTCTTACACCTTGAACAGGAAATTTTGGAGAATGTGCTGGAAAAACCTCTTGAGCTTCTTGTTGCAGAATTCCTGTCATGTTGAGGCTATCCATTTCACTTGGGGCCGTATCCCATAGAATTTCGCACACTCTGGAGTACAGCCATAATTTTCCCAACTTAGGGTTTAAGGATTTTTTCCAAGAAGAATAAAAAAGATAGTGCATTAATTCAAAGAATAACTCATGGTTAGTACTGTATGTTTCTTTGATTTGTTTTCCCAAATCGGTAAGTCTAAAATAAGCCTTTCTCCCTTGAGTGTTTTCGACTTTATAGTTACCTAATCCAATTAAGGACCAAGTCTCCATATTGTTATAAATAATTTCTTTTCCTTCAATATTTGGTATGCCAATCTTAAGAAGTTCTCTTAATTCAACAGAACTATACCAAGCACCGCTCTCCAATTTAAGGAAAACTGGCTGTATGTATCGTGGAGATACCTGGTTTGGGAATTGGAAATTTATTTTTGATTTCATAATGCCCACCTATTCAAAGGATCTGCTTCAATATTTGACTAAGCGCGGTGCTGACTCTGGCAGATTGATCTTTTTCCATTTTCGGCTGTAACGGTAATGCACCAATATCCGGGTAAGCAGGATCATGTTCCAACACATCCCCTGGGTACAAAATATAAGCGCTTTGCACAATGGGCCGTAAACGAGGATCGTTCTTGATTTTCAAAGCAATGGTGTCGCGATATTCTCGCATCTTGTTCAGATCTTCATCGAGGAAAGTGACCTCATCCCCAACTTTCTCGGTTCGGTATTTCGCATCGAAGATCAAAACGCTGCGAGTCTGGTTGAGTTCTTTTAATTCTATACTTAAATCGGGAGTTCGCTGCCTTTGGCCTTTTGAAACCAATCCTTCAACCACTCTAACTGCCGGCTCATACAAGGGTTCATATCGTATTGTTATTTTGCGATTTCCCTTTACAAGTTCGACCGCTGCGGTCCGGTCAACTTCGAACTGGAACAAATCATCACGCACGGTAAAGAATCCGTTACTGGAGATTATTTGATACCCGGCCTTTCGCAGGATCGTCATTGTGGCGTTGGCTACAATAAATACAGACCAGGTTTCATAAATTTCTGAAAGCTTTCGAATGGAAAGTTCAGCAATATAACGGTCCGCATCCAGGTTTACGCCAAGTTCTTTCTGGAAACGCAAGAATACTCGATAGAAACGGTTGTAGTAAGGGTGTTTCTGTAGAATCTGCGAGGGTTGTTGGTCCTGGCCAACCATCTGTACATCTTTGAGGAATGCTTCACTCCCCCAGGCGATACACTGCTGGAGCAAGTCCTGGCAATCCAAAGCGATCCCTTCTAATATTTGGATCCTATCCGCTTCGTCATCTTCCCATCCTTGAAGATGCTTAATTTTTTGGCTTTCCCGCCTTTTCCGGATCTCAGCCTTTGCTTTTTCCTGGATCGAGATCAGCCTGGGGAGCAATTGACGCCACAGGAAGTGCTTAAGGAGCCGATTCTCATAGGTATCGTGTGTAAGCGTGTGTTCTTCCACCAACCAGAGCTGCGGCAGAACAGCTGTCGCACCTCCAATACCGACTCCTTGAGGAAGCTGAATAAATGGTCCAGGAATGGGCACGACCTCACTGGAGAATCGTTTTACTTGATGGATAAACTCAGCCTGGTTGTGGTTGGTAAGTTGCGCATGAGGATTACGGCGAATGTGAGACACAACATCCGCTAATTCAGGATAGACGGCTTTGATCAGCTTATATTCACGCAAAGCAGACGAAGAATAGGTTTGATTGTGCGGAGTGAGGCGTTCACTCGAAGGCGATTGAAGCTGGAAAAGTAGATCTTCGGATATTGCCTGGATATCCCCGAGCATTTGCTCGTAACGTTCATAGGACATCCGGCTGGGAAGTACCCGAACAAATGTCGATTCGGTCTGACGGCCGGGAGCGACCAATGTAAAGCGGTAAAGACCAGCAAAGCTCCTGGGGCGCCAGTACCAGGAACCATATCGCTCTGTTTCTAGCTGTTCATCATCGACCCAGATTTCAAGATCATCCGGCGCATGATGCGTGATCCGGATGTAATTTCTTTCCGCTTCCTTGGCGCCTACTTGAAGATTGTCATCCTCGGAATGGAAAGAAAGCGCTTGGCCGTTGATGGTCAGCCAGCTATCAGCGCCAGAAGCTGGTATATCCATCCCGCTTTAACCTTCCTTCCATTTCTTCAAGCCTCACTCCTGAACGGTTCAGATTATGGGCTTTCATGTAAGCGATTAATTCACGCAAAGTAGCCAGAATGGCAGCTGTACCACGCACCCGCGGGAGGATTCTTTGTTTGACCTGTAAATCAAAGGCTGCATTGGCATCCAGTAAGCCGGCGCTATTGCCCATATAGAGCTCAATCTCGCGAAGTACGCGGTATCCGAGCCCTAACCCAGATTTGTTCAGGATCTCGTTGATCTCCATCACTTTCGGCCGGCAGGTGTTTTCGGGTTGTAAAACGCGATAATTATTCCACGTCGAGTTGGATACGCGTACTGGTTCTGGGGTTGGCTGCCGATCGGGCACTTTGGAGAGCTCGATATCGAAAAATTCGATGGTGTTCGCCCGATCTATCACTTTATCGCTGATCGGTTGGGTTGTTTCATCAACATTAATTGTGCCTGTGAATAACAGGTTATCAGGGATGATTGCAATTCGGTCCACATCGACCGGTTTTCCCTGCGCCTGTAATCGTTTTTGAGCCACATCACTGTAAAGATATATTCGGCGGTCAGAAGCGTTTTCTTCTTCCATAGCGCTGAGAAATTGGGAGAAATAGTATTCCACATGCGCCAGGTTCATTTCGTCCAGGCAAAAGAAATATAAGTTCTCGCGATCTTTTTCGGCGTTGATCACAAACTCCACCGCTGGTTCGGTGACATACTCACCAGTGATAGAGTTTAAATAACCCAATAAAAACCGGTCATCGTTCCAACTAGGTCGGACTGCCAGGCGAAGGTATCGGCCATTTTGAACGGTATGACCGATCGCTTCCGCATAAAGCTGGGAAAGTTTAGATTTTCCCGTCCCGGATAAGCCCGCCAAAATTACAAAGGGACGTGTCTTCATGCAGATATGATAATTAGCGATTGTTTCATCCGAAAAGTAATAGCCTCTCGCGGATATAAATTTCTTAACATGTTTCAGAAGCTCATCCTCGCTAAGAAGAGCCCCACCCATTAAAGCCACAACATCTTCATACTCTTTCTGGGTGACCTGATTCATTCCCGTCGAAAAACCGCGGTTGAAGATCGCCCTGGCTTTATCGAAAGACACATCATTCATATAGGATCGTTCTAATTCCAAAACAGCTCCGGATGGACGGATTTCTTTCAAAATGAACGAGTGGGGAATAATACAATCAAAGCTACCGCCTTTCCCAGAGGCGACCAGGAAGCGGTCTCCAGCCACAGGCTCAGCATCATTTCCCGTTTGGCCTCCCGAATTGGCACGCGGAATTTCTAAGCTCTTCGGGGGTTTACCACCGCCGTAAGCCGGGGTTGCGGAAGTGTAAAGGAAGTATTTGTTCATACGGTCGTCCTCTCTAACTCGTTATCTTTTCGATATAGTCATAAGGGAATCATGGATTCCCTTTCTCATTATTCAGAGGTTTTCTTTTTGGTATAAGTGATAGGTGTTGATATCGCTTCTCCGGTAAGACGTTTATACACCTCTCCCACCAACCATTCAGACACAGTCTTTTGAAAATCGTGGTCGTTCATATAACGAGCGAAAATCGCCTCATTTTGATCCATTCTTTCAACAAAAAGGGACTCTAGTAACCTTTTGAACAAAAGACTGAATTTATCCACCGAGTTTGCCTGGGCAGCTTGCTGTAGCTCTTCTGATGTAGCCGCAGCTTCTACTAATTGATCAAAGAAGAGTTGGTCAGCCTGATTAAAATCTGTCCCAAACCTATCGTTGATGACATCTATCAACTGAGAAAGTTTGACGGCAGCCTCTCTGATTAATGCTGTTCCAACTTCAGTGGGACCGTCCAGAGGTCGAGCATATCCGCTCGTTAGGTCAATTGACCCCTCGCTAATTTTCTGGACACGGTAATACTCTAATTGCACTTCATTATCAAAATCATATTGAGGCTCATTAGATCGTCGTGGCAATTTAGAGGATAAATGACGCAGAAAAATGTATATCTGCTCAAGATCAGAATCTTGATAAGGGATGACCTGACTTAGGAAAGCATAAAGATTTCGGAAGGCGACCAATTGACTACTCCAAAGCTCAGCCTCTGCCCCATCTTTATTTCTTAAGGCCTTAAAGCGATCAACAGCCGGATCAAGCGCTGCATTCATCGCCTGATGGTCAGCAGGGCTTTGGCGCTGCTTGGGTTTAAAATAAATTTCAGAAAATCTGAGCACTTCCTCTGGTAGATAGACTCCTGAGGAATCTAAAATGTCTTTTAATTGATATAACTGCTCGGGTTGGGCTTCTTCTCCAAATTCAGCACCCTCGTAAAATTGTTTAAAAGCGTCTCTGATTTCTTCGCGATCATTTACGAAATCAAGAATAAATGTATCTTCTTTATGGGGATGAATTCGATTCAATCTAGAGAGCGTTTGCACTGCCTGGATGCCGGATAAACGCTTATCAATATACATCGTATGCAGCAAGGGTTGATCGTAACCCGTCTGGTATTTTTCGGCAACGAGAAGCACTTGATATTCGTTGGTTCCAAACCGTTCTGGCAGTTCCCGTTCACGAATTCCGCCATTCATTCCTTCTTCTGTGTATGTTTTCTCTTTGACTTTGTCGTCGGTAACGACACCAGAAAAAGCTACAAGGGTTTTAATGGGATACCCTTTTTCGTGAATATAGTGGTCAAAGCTTTGCTTATAGCGAACAGCTTCAAGTCGGGATCCGGTTACAACCATAGCTTTGGCCCGACCGAGAATTTTGTGGCGGGTAAAGGTGTTGAAGTGCTCCACCATGATTTGCGTTTTTTGAGCGATATTGTGAGGGTGCAAGCGTAAAAAACGCGCCAAAGCTTGCGCGGCCTTTTTTCGTTCTACATTCGGATCATCATCGCATGCCTTTACCAATTTATAAAAGGTCTTATACGTGGTGTAATTGCGCAGCACGTCCATGATAAAACCTTCTTCAATTGCCTGACGCATTGTGTATCGGTGAAAAGGCTCGCCATCACGCCCGAAAACGGCCAAGGTTTTATGTTTGGGCGTAGCAGTAAACGCAAAAAAACTGAGATTGGCCTGACGTGCCCGCTTCGCCATGCTGCGATAAAGCTCTTCGAGGTTTTCCTGACCTTCTTCCGCTGCTTTTTGACGGGCTGCTTCATGTAATGATTCACCACCAAGCACGCCTTTTAATTCAGTAGCCGACTCTCCGGATTGAGAGCTATGCGCTTCATCAATAATCACAGCGCAATGGCGGGTGTGAAGCAAACCCTTCCCTTGTTGGTTTCGTTCTTCTGCCATTTTTACAAGCTGGCGGGAAACAAACGGGAATTTTTGCAACGTGGTCACGATTATCGGAACGGCATTTTCAAGTGCTTCAGCCAGTTGCTTGGAGTCCTCATCAATTTTTTGAACAACTCCCTGGCGATGCTCGAATTGATAAATAGTATCTTGTAACTGCTGGTCCAGTACGCGACGGTCGGTGATGACGATTACACTGTCAAAAATCCGTTTATCTTGTTCATCGTGTAATGAAGATAGCCGGTGTGCTAACCAGGCGATTGTATTGCTCTTACCGCTGCCGGCTGAATGCTCAATAAGATAATTTTGCCCCACCCCTTCGGATCGAGCAGCATCGACCAGGCGTCGAACCGCCTGAAGCTGGTGATAGCGTGGAAAGATTAAACTTTCTTTTTTATATTTTCGTCCATCTTCATCACGTTTTTCTTCAACTTGAACATGTAAGAAGCGCGCTAACAGATCGAGTAAGCTATCCCTCTGTAGCACTTCTTCCCATAAATATGCAGTACGGTAAGAACGGCCTTGTTGATCTGGTGGGTTACCGGCACAATGATTGAATCCCTTGTTGAACGGCAAAAAGTGGGTTGAATCACCCGCTAACCGGGTCGTCATCCATGCTTCTTCCGTATCCACCGCGAAATGAACGAGGCTGCGGCGTTTAAACTCAAACAAGATTTCTCGCGAATCCCGATCCTTTCGATATTGAGCTTTTGCATTCGCCACAGTTTGACCAGTCAGTGGATTTTTTAATTCCATTGTGATAACTGGAATACCATTAATGACAATCACCATATCCAACGATCGATCTGGCGTTCGATTACTATAATGCAATTGCCGTATGACCCCAAGCTGATTGGATGCGTAGCGTTCCTCGAGCTCCGGATTTAACCCATGAGCAGCTTTAAAATAAGCAACATGGAAGGTGCGACCATAGCATTTAAAACCGTGTCGAAGGGTATGCAGCGAGCCATAAGCATCCATCCATTTACACAGATCCGTTAAGACTTGTTCCCTGGTTTTCTCTCCATGCAAAGCCTCGAGTTTTGCCCATTCTTTAGGTTGGGTCGTTTGAATAAACGCAATCACCTCTTCAGGGAAAATAGCGCGCTCAACATTGAACGGACTGTAAATTTTATGATAGCCGTTCCCAAGCAATGATTCTTCAATAACACTTTCGAAGGCAGCTTCACTATGAATGGGTGAAAAAAGTGTCGTAGTCATCTTTGGGCCTGCCTTTGAATTGCTTGTTGCCTTCTTTTTTCTCGATCTATCTTTTCAAGTAGTTGTTGAGCAGCTTGAGCAACAACGAAACAAAACTTCGGAAATCTTCTACTTCCATTCCTGGAGCAGTAATCACGGACTATTACATTGATTTGTGTTGGACTGAGGCGATGATGATTTGGAAATAATGCTTCATCGATAGCAGCCTTACGCATTTCATCTAACATTTCGTGGTCAAGATTTAAACACTTAACGGTAGAGTTGGCATCTTCATCAACTCCGGTTATGCGCCCCTCTAAATCAAACCGGAATTTGTATTCGCATATAGGTTGCAAAGGTGTGATCGGAACAGGATTGTCTTCACGAAATTTTGCGCCAAATGGGCATTTTTCTTTGGGATAAGCCGCAAGCATATTTTGATAGTCAACATCCTCGTGGGTTCCCTGTCTCTTTGAGACTGATTGGGGTATGAGATGTTCAATGTGATAATTGTTACCATTAATTGACATTCCGGTGTAACAACATAACCACCCTTGTTCTTCTAACAACTGCTGTTCCACAATTCTTTTTACATCGGGATCTAATTGTTCATACCGACAATTAATACGTTTTCCATTTTCCACTGGTTGGGCATTAAACCACTCAGTTATTTGACGGGGGGATGCCCCTTTCCTGATATATTTCATTGTTATTCCCCCAGCAGTTTAATTCGGTCAATCCTTGTTTGTAAACGAACAAGTTCAGCAGATTCGCCATATTTTTGAAGGGCATTATCAATTAATGAAATTGCCTGATCGTAGTCTTCAATTTCGATCAACTTAGCAATACGTTCTAATTCTTGTTTGAACCCTGAATTTCTCTCATTGGTGCCCATAAGAAATCGTAATACCCAATTACTGTCCATGCCCAGCGACTGGTCAGGACGATAAGGGGGCTTCCCTGGTTCAAGGATGAATACATTCTCTGGTAAAACTTCACCAATGATTTGTGGTGAGTGCGTGGTCGCGATAAATTGACATTTCGGGAAGGTCTTGATTAGTTTTTCAACGATTGTTCTTTGCCAAATTGGATGTAAGTGCAAGTCCAATTCATCAATTAGCACAACAGCTGATGCATTTTTGGCTGGATCTGGTATTTCAGGATACGCCAAGGCCAAACGGCGTGTTAAGTCCATGAGTATGGTAAGCATACTTCGCTCACCGTCCGACAATTGACAAATGTCTAAGGATATATTTTCTTTTTTCACCTTTAAACGGGATGGCGACGTAGATTCATCTAGATGTAAATCGCTAAACCCCTCTAGAAAAATGGGGAGTGAATTTTCGATCGCTGAATTTGCGCGGTCAGGAATACCGTCAGATTCTTTTAACACAGCCTCTTTTCTCCAAAGATCGGCTAATTCGTAAATGTCCACAGCACGGTCTTGCAATGCTTCCGCATAGGCTCTTGCTTCGTTTCCAGATGTGCGACCAGACTTTGATATTTGTTTTTCATTTATGTTTGCTCGATGCGCAGAATAATAAACAGCTAAGGGATGTTGCATATCATATTGCAATTTTCCAAAATTAGTTACTGGAATCTGTTGGTGCTTAGAATCGTGCCTAAAGAACTGATAGAGATCCGGTGTATCTAAGGTTTGTTTTCGGACATCACCTTTTTCACCAGCCACAAATTCATTTCGACTTTTTTGAGCAAAAAGCCAAAGATGATTTTCGTTCTCAGACAAACTGAATTCCATCGTTATATTAAGATATGGCCAATCAACAACCGCACTATTGGCAACATCGCCTTCAGAAAAACTAAAGGTTCGTTCCTTCGACGGAGATAACTTGTTATGGATGAATGATAATGCCACACGCAGAGCCCACAAGACACTGCTTTTTCCTGCCCCATTCTCTCCAACTAGCAAATTAAAACCAGGAGTAAAGTCTATCGTGGTGTTCATAAAACCACGGAATTGTTCTAGCTTTAAATTATGCACTATCATTTTGTTTCCTCATATAAGTAACCTAATTGCCCACTGACTGCAGCTGAAATGAGTGCATCGCGCCTTTCACTCAATAGGGCAATACTAGATTGTGTTGCCTGTGACAATCTGTCAATTTTATTGATCTCGCGGTCCAGGTAATCAACGATTTCTTGTTGTTCATCGAGGGGAGGGGTAATAATATTCAATTCTTCGATTGCCCCCATCGAAATATTTGGCTGAGTCCCAGCAGACCAGGTAGCTCTAATCTGTCTTTGAATATAATCGGCATGTAAAACAATAAATAAGAATTTAGGTAATATCTTCGTTTCCTCTGCACGGATTAATGCTAAAGGTGACCATACATTAAATTCTATATCCACATCGACATAAGCCAACTTTCCAGTAGTAGCGCCTGATTTAACCATAAAAATATCATGTCTTCTGGGAAGTAACTTTTCAGCATATTTCTTATGTAGTCTGTGAGGTATGTTTCCCCAACGCGATTCAAAATTGATACGTCCATTTTGTACAGCTTCTGCTGAAACAAAGGGGGTCCCCTCAGGATCATAATCAGGTGTTTCATGAGGCCCATCAGTAATTTTAGTTTTAACCAAACGTTTTAATGGAGCATCTTGCCAATGCGTTGGGATATCACCTAACCAAGCAACACCTGTATTACGAAACGTAGCTTTTGAATTCAGCCCATGCGTTACTGCGTGTTCAATCAATGCCTGTCGTTTTTCCGCCAAGAGCTCAATCAAACTTTTTTTTGCATCGATCAAAGCGTCAATATGGGCAATTTCCCGATCCAAATATTCAGCAATTGCTTTCTGAATAGAAAGAGAAGGTAACGGGATGGGTATTTCGGCGATTGCCTGTTTATCCAAGCCATATCTAGTCATACCAACCGAATTTACGTAGAAATATCTTTTTATCGGTTGACTTTGAATTGCCCGAAATAAGAAACCACTATGTACCATGTCAGGGTTAGGGCGGGATAATGCCAAATGGTAACCGCATACAACTCCTGTTATCTCTTCCGCAACAATTGCGGGGATTCCAATATCATCAGGAGTCTCAGAATCTTTGGTTAGTAGTACATCAGATTTTTGAATAGATAACCGCTTAATTTGCTCATCAGTAGCCGTTGCTTGCATAAATGGTAAAGTGGAAACAATTTTTTCGTTTTTATAAACATCTGTATAATTACAGAGAAATACAATTTCCTGTCCATCTACTGATAGTTTATCTACATTACTTAACTGAATTAATGAGATGTACTTAAGCTTTTTAACCCGCCACCCTATGGGTAGTTTGCCCCACCAATTATTATCACGATCCCTAATATCAATTTTATTATCGATTGTATTGAGATTCATGATGTAATATCCCCGAGTAGGCGAAGAATTTCATTCTCTATATTCTTTAGATCATTATCAATCTCGCTTAGGGACCGCGGCGAAATATATGTGGAAAAATATCGATTGAAATTAATCTCGTAAGCGCTACGAGTATTGTCACTGTCCACCCAGGAATCGGGCAGGTGCGGCTCGACCTCGCGCAGGAAATAGTCTAAAATAGCTTCATTGAGGGGAATATTCTCGAAATTTCGCAACTGCGAGTCGGATTCAAACATGACCTCATGCCGGCCATCACTGTCCAGGAACCAGCCCCAAATTCTGGCGTTTGAATCATGGCTGAGTTTGCGTTGTTTTAGAATAACCGGTTCTGCTTCTGGATTACGGTCGGTATATACTTCTTTAAAGGTTTTTAATTCGTTCGCTTTCCAGCGGCTGCCGCGCTGCTTTAGAATTTCAATAATTTGCTGATCAACGCGGTTCCAGTCAGAAATGGGTTCACGCCCCAATTCAAGGTCAATTCGCTGGATATCATCGAGTAAATGAGGATAAGCATCCAAAAACCGGCTTTTTCGGTCAATATTCATCTGGTAAAGCAGCCGGAGTGGACGCTCAATGGATACCCGGTTATAACCAAAATCAGCATTATCAAAAATCTTCGAAAGATCATTATCCACAAATTGTCCATATAATCGAACAATTTCGCCAATCTGATCCGGATCTCCCTCTTCCGTTCCACCCAGGCGGCGGCGTTTATCGCCCAGGCTTCGGCGCATGGGGATATAAAATTGCTCGCTGCGCGCATCGATCAGTTGAATTTTCCCTTTACGGTGGGGCTCCTTGCGGTTAGTGACAATCCAGATATAGGTGCCAATGCCTGTGTTGTAAAACATCTGCTCAGGCAGAGCGACGATGGCTTCTAACCAATCGTTTTCAATCACCCATTTACGAATCTCGCTTTCGCCGCTGCCGGCACCACCAGTGAAAAGTGGCGATCCATTGAAAACAATCGCCAGGCGCGACCCTGATTTTTTTTGTTCAGGCTGGTAAGGTTCAAATTTACTGATCATGTGCTGCAAAAAGAGCAAGGATCCATCGTTAACCCGCGGCAAACCTGCCCCAAACCGGCCAGAGTATCCCTGCTTGTCACGTTCCGCCTGGACGAATTTTTGCTGTTTCTTCCAGTCCACGCCAAAAGGAGGATTGGCCAGTAGATAATCAAATTTATCGTCTGGAAAGCGGTCTTCGGTCAATGTATCGCCAAAGCGAATATCGCTGTTTTCGCCATCTTTCATCAACAAATCTGATGCGGCAATTGCATAAGCGCGCGGATTGAAATCCTGCCCAAAGACCCATAATGATGCCCCTTGGTTGTTCTTACGAAGGTGGTTTTGGGCCTCAGAAAGCATTCCACCCGTACCGCAGGCAGGGTCCAATACTTTCCGAATAATCCCCGGCTGAGTTAGGACTTCATCGTCCGGGCTAAGAAGGATATCCACCATCAAACGAATGACTTCGCGGGGAGTGAAATAATCACCTGCAGTTTCGTTAGCAGCTTCATTGAAGCGGCGGATCAAATCCTCAAAAAGCAATCCCATTTGGATGTTATCGACTTCTTTCGGATGCAAGTCGATCTCGCAAAACTTGGATACCACGAGATATAGGATATTTGCCTCACGCATCTTTTCGATTTCGGCGACAAATTCAAATTTTTCAAAGATATCTTGAATGTTTTGGGAGAAACCCTTTATATAGCTTACTAGATGCTCATCAATGTTATTTGGATCACCCTTCAATTTCTCGAAATTAAGTGGTGAGTGATTATGAAAACGCTGCTTTGCCACATCATTGAGCCATTTCTCCAGCGCATTCCCCGTAATCGTTGTGCTGTTCTCTAATCGCTTTGCTTCGGCGAGAACACTGTCTTTAGTAGATGCAAGTACGCAATCAAAGCGGCGCAACACTGTTAATGGCAACATAACCCGTTCATACTGTGGCGGACGATATGGTCCACGTAGAAGATCTGCAATTTGCCAGATAAAATTGGAGAGCTGGTAATGATCAGCCATGAGAATTATTTTCCTTATTTCTTTTCCACAGTATCAACCAATTCAAAAAGCTCTCCAGGTTCAACATTTAGAGCCTCACAAATTCTTGCTAAAACATCCAGGTCGATGCGAGCAACTGCGCCACGCCGTAAACCCAAAGCCGTATTATAGGCAACCCCTGTTCTTTCAACCAATTCGGCTGTACTGACTCCTTGCTTGTCAAGAAGTTCGCCAATTTTTAGATGAACCATTTTCTTGGTCATGATAGGGCATCCCTTTCAATCCAGAGAAATACTAAACAGAGTATGGATTGTATATTTATTTTATATCAATATTCGCTTTAAGTGCTATGTTAATAACCTGATAGTCATGCGCATTACTGCTTTTGCTCTTTGATGATTTCGGCTGGGGTGGTTTTATAGTGTTCAACTTGAACAACGGACTGCCAGTCAAGCCGCGCCGGGTTCTGAACGCGGTGAATCTCCGGCCGGGTCGCGCAATGATAGACGACATATAGCCAATAATCATCCTGCAACCGTTCTGCGGTCTTAAATTCATTTGTGGTGACAGAAATTTCGCCAATCCCTGCCCGACCTTTGACTTCAATGTATTTGAATTCAACTGAATTGGGGTCATCAGGGTGTTGGCGCTGTGATATCAGGTCAAACCCTCGGTTCTCACTTTCCACGCTGGTCACCTGCCAACCACGCGATTGTTCATACTGCTTGGCCACTTCGATTGCGATTCTCTCGATTTCGGGGTCATTGACCATCCCTAGCATGTCGGGCGAGCGCCGTTCTGGATGTGGAAGAATCCAGGCCTGCCCTATGATTTTAATATCGCTGATTGTGCAATGGCGCTCTCGTATCAATTCCACGGTTCGCTGCTCCAGGCGGTGATTCAATTCCTCCAATCGGTCTTCCACTTGTTTTAGATTAGCAAGCATGAGAGGGCTGTTATCCCCATTAAGCTGCTGTTCCTGAAGTTCGCCATGGCGAATTTGTTGCCGGTTGATCAATTCATTCAGACTAAGCTGTAAATGTTCACGGATAATGTTATTCTCGTGTTCCCTCTCACGAGTGATATCCTGCAAGAAGGGCGCTAAGGCTTTCTCATATAAAAACTGTTCAATGCGTGCGCGGTCTGGCAATCCGGTTTCATCCGGGACTGTAGTTCCTATCGGCGCAGGTATTACATCCAAGAAGACAGTCGGTTGCCGAAGCATCATCTCGCCAGAATTTTTGGCCTCAACAACAAAAAGTCGGCGGTGAAGCACATTTCCACGACCATCCCGAACAGCAGCTTGATATACAACCATTTGAGATGGCTGTTCACGGTTCAAATCAAAAAACACTGCTCCCCGCTCGAGATCATCCTGCACATCATTCCAGGCTGCCTCTCGGGCGGTTTCAAATAAAGGATGACCTGGCGTCACCCATTCCAGCGTAGGATCTTTTTCCAAATACTCTTTACTGAAAGTAATTTGTTTATACTCATGCCCGAGACGGCCAAAACGGGGTTCGAGCCGCTCCCCAATCGGCCACAAGGAGCGAGGAATGCGGCCTACCCGGAAAACATGCTGCTCGCCGCGCACTTCCTTGGGAGCGAGGCCGATCCTGGGAGAGGATTGGAGAAAGAAATCTTCGATGATTTCTGGGACCAGGCGATGTTCCTTGGCCTCAGCAGATTTTCCGATCAAAGCGGATAGATTTAACTCTCGTTTTGCCAACCCCTCCAAAGTGGAAGAAGTAATTTTCCTGAATCGTTCAGGATCAACCTGTTCCACGATGCGGCTCTTGATCAGTTCTTCCGTCATATTGTTATGGGCATACATGTCTCGAACCATGCGCTCGAGCATATTGGCTGGAAAAATATCCCCAAGGACATTGAATACTTTTCCTGTGTGCTGTGGATCCAGGGCGTCTTCAATTGCGCGAATGCGTTCAAATAATTTCTGCAAGACGCGGCCTTCGCGGGTGTTGGTGGAAACAAAATTGAAAATCAAACAATCGCGCTCTTGCCCATAGCGATGGATACGCCCCATCCTCTGCTCCAAGCGATTCGGATTCCAAGGAATGTCATAATTTATCATAAACCAGCAGAATTGCAGGTTGATGCCTTCTCCCGCTGCCTCAGTGGCAACCAACACCTGGCAAGTTTCTCTAAATTCACGTTCCGCATAGATACGAGTATTGGGGGTGTCTCGATCTCCGACTCTCATACCTCCGTGAATTTGTGTAACCGTAAGTCCCCAATCGCACAATTTACCAACCAGGTAATCCAATGTGTCTTTATGCTCTGTGAAAAGCAAAAGCTTCATTTTGGGATCTCTGAAAACCCCCTGGTCGGTTAGAGCTTGTTTCAATTTGATTAGCTTTGATTCCCGTTCCCTTTGTTCCAGCGCAACCGCCTGAACAACGAGACGGCTTAACTCTGAGATTTCTCTGCGAAGGTCCTCAGGATTTATGGAGGCAACTGCACTTTCCAGCGCTGTAAGAATTTCGTTCTGTTCATCTTCTGGCAACTCATCGAAATCTTCCGGGAGTTTGTTAGCGATCTGTTCGTTGCGATAGCCCGCAGGGTCTGCGAGAATTTTTTTGCGTTTCTCAAGCATGCGTTCCAATGTTCTTCGAACCGCATATACGCTTGACGCAAAACGTCGCTGCAGCATTGCCATGGTAAAACCTACAGCTCGACCTGACGGCGAATCGTCTGAGGCAGCCCGGATGGATTGATCTTCTACATAATGGGTAAGGTCTTCGTAAAACTCAATTTCTTCGCTGTCGATCTGAAAATCCATCGTCCGCACAAAACGCTTGGTAAAGAGTGCTTTTACTTTTCCTGTTACAGAATCTGGAAATGAAACTAATGCCTCTTTCACCCTGCGCAAGTAAAATGGAGCATTGTTGCGCTGCATAGCTGTTTCGAGACTGCGAACATCTCCATAAACATCCTTGTCCAGAAGTTGAAGAAATAAACAAAAATTTTCCGGATCACCCTTGTGTGGGGTGGCGGTCATTAAGAGGTAATGGTCAGTATTTTCTGAGAGTGCTTCACCCAGGCGATACATTAATGTTTTTTTCTCAGAGCTATACGCGCTCATTTTATGAGCTTCATCGACAATAATTAAATCCCAATGGCTTCGCAATAAGCTTTCTTTGGCATCCTCAATCCGAGATACCCATGCAACTGATGTGATGACCTGGTTGCGTTCTTGCCATGGATTCATCCCATAATTCGCTCGTAGTATCTGGCTATTGATAACTTCGAAATCTTCGTGGAATTTATCCTTTAACTCTCGCTGCCACTGGAAGGTCAAATTCGCCGGGGTTAAAATCAACACACGGCGAATCAATCCCCGGATCTTTAATTCCTTGATCAGCAGGCCGGCCATAATGGTCTTGCCAGCCCCTGGGTCATCTGCCAATAGAAAACGGACGCGAGGCAGCTTAAGAAAATAGTCGTAGACGGCTTCGAGTTGATGTGGAAGCGGATCAATCCTGGCTATGGACAGAGAAAAATAAGGGTCATATTCATAAGCCAGGCCGATTCTTAGTGCTTCAATCCCCAATCGGAATGCCATAGGATCAGCATCAAAGGGGGCTTGCATTGGTGTAATGAAGAGATTGGACAATTGATCTGGGGTTAATATTGGCTCATAGACTTGACCGGAATTAACACCTTTGCCTATTATTTTCACATTTGAACCGACCGGTATTGCTAAAATAATCTGGACTGGCTCAGGAAAGATTGGGCCTCTCAAAATTGCGTTTGCTGGCAGGTTTGCGGCTATAGAACTGGTTGTCATAAAGCGAATGCCCCCTCTCGAAAATTCTTTTTCTCTGGGTCATACATTTGGTTTAAGGTTGATATAGTTGCATATCCATTTGGATGTGTGACGGCAGCAAAGAACCAATTGTTATATACTTCAAACCAAAATTTAGAATTCTTCATTGGATTAATTTGTCTTCTCTTTCAAAAACCAGTAGATCCCCCACCTGGCAATCGAAGTATTCGCACAGCGCTTTAATTACCGGCGCATCGTAGCGGGTCAACTGGTTATTCGCCCAGGAATTTAGCGTTGACCAGGCAATGCCCGTCTCGCGCTGCACGTCAGTGCGTTTTTCTATTGCTGCAATGTCGACCCTTGAGAGAATTAAATGCGATATTAATTGATTATCTTCCCGGACATTAACCATCTTGTGTGTAGATCTTCGATTATCATAGATGATGATACAGGATTTGTCAACGTAATAAGCCAGTAAAACCACATGCAGATTGTCATAATTCGGAAAAGATAACGAATGCAATTTACACAGAATTTTTATTATTTACTATATCTCTCTCCTCCTTAAAATCCTTCCGCAGGAAGGAAAAGGGCTTCATGATATAATTCTTTGCGTAAAAAACGTTTTTACGCCCTGTATGATCAGCATTTCGCCATATCGAGAGGATTCATAAAGGGTGCCGCTCAATATTGGAAAAGCCAGATTCCATTTAGAAGCGCTGTACAGGCATTGAAAAATCCATGATCAGGAGTCGTGTCAAGTGAAAAGAACTGAAATTAAAGATCTGTTTTTATTTCCGTCCCAATTCGACAGCCAGGAAATCACTGTCTGCGGCTGGGCAAAATCGATCCGGGACCATAAAACGACTGCCTTTATCCATCTCACGGATGGAAGCTGCCATTCTCCGCTGCAGGTGGTCTTCACCAGCGAGCTGCAGAATTATGCGGATGTCGCCAGTCAGAATGTAGGTGCCGCGTTTATCGTGAAAGGCATTTTCAAACTGACACCGGACGCCAAACAGCCGTTTGAGGTCGAAGCATCCGAGGTCACGATCGAAGGGCAGTCTTCTCCGGATTATCCGCTGCAAAAAAAGCATCATTCGCTGGAATTTCTACGGACGCTCCCGCATCTGCGGACCCGAACCAATACGCTCAGCGCGACATTCCGCGTTCGAAGCGTCACCGCGTATGCGATCCACAAGTTCTTCAACGAGCATGGCTTCGTATATGCGCATACTCCCATCATCACCACCAGCGACTGTGAAGGCGCCGGCGAGATGTTCCGTGTCACCACGCTGGATCCCGTCAAACCGCCGCTGACCGAAAGCGGTGCTCCGGATTATTCGAAAGACTTTTTCGGCAAACCGACCAGCCTGACCGTGTCCGGGCAGTTGGAAGCGGAAGTGATGGCATTGACATTTGGCAAGGTCTACACCTTTGGACCGACATTCCGGGCGGAACAATCCTTCACGGCACGCCATGCCTCCGAATTCTGGATGATCGAACCGGAAATTGCGTTTGCGGAACTGCAGGATGACATGGATCTGGCTCGCGATATGATCAAATTTGTGCTGCAGTATGTCATGGAACAATGTCCGCAGGAAATGGCATTCTTCAATGAGATGTATGACAAAGAGCTGATCCAGCGGATCAATTCCGTGATTGAATCGGACTTTGCAAAAGTCACCTATACCGAAGCGATTGAGATCCTGGAGAAGGTCAAAGACAAATTCCAATATCCGGTCTTCTGGGGAGCCGACCTGCAGACGGAACATGAGCGTTATCTGACCGAACAGGTCTTCAAGAAACCGCTTTTCGTGATCAACTATCCCAAGGAATTGAAAGCCTTCTATATGCGGCTGAATGATGACGGGAAAACCGTCGCTGCGATGGATCTGCTGGTTCCAGCTGTCGGTGAAATCATCGGCGGGTCACAGCGTGAAGAACGCGCGGACGTGCTGGAACAACGCATCCGCGAATGCGGTCTGAATGTGGAAGATTATGAATGGTATCTGGATTTGCGCCGCTTCGGCGGTACGCATCACGCCGGTTTTGGCCTCGGTTTTGAACGGCTGATCATGTACATGACGAGTATGGCGAATATCCGGGATGTGATTCCCTTCCCAAGGACGCCGAATAACGCACTGCTTTAAGCCACACGCAACAAGTCCTTCTCTCTGCCGGGGAGAAGGACATTTTTTTTTATTCATCCCAATAGAACAGGAAAAATCAATACGCGACGTTTACTGTTACATCAACACTGCAGGCAATCTCGAAATTCTGCACCACGCCGAAGGTCATGGTGAACCGTCCCGGATAGGAAGGCACGACGGCATCGATCATGACGGAGAGCGGATTGCCAGGCAGGACGTCATAAGGCAGATCACGGCGTGTCTCCTCCTGCCGCTTGAGCATATTCGTTCCACCGACAAATGCGATATCAAAATCCGCTGCTGTCCAGGAAACGCCGGAATCATTGCGAACCGTCCAGGCGAAATCCAGCTCCTGCCCGGGGGTGAATCGAGTTTCAGCAGGCGGGAAGACGCTGATGATCGAACAATTGCCGCCGGAAGGCTGTCCGGGGTAAACGGTTGTGGATGGATTTCCGGAGCCAACGATGATTTTGACCCAGATTCCCTGATTGACCGTATCGGCTGTTCCGAATTTCATCCCGGAGGCGTTCTGCATCATCCAGTTCCCCTGATAGATTCCGTTTGCAGATGGCGCCCGCAAGTCAACGCTAATGTCAATGGTTTGATCCGGCGAGACGTATTGCGGGACGTTCACAGCCGCCGGTCCGGACATCAGATCGCCGCTGTCAAAAATCAGGCGATACCCTGGGGACCAGGTGCAGCTGCCGGAGTTCTGGATGCGCCATGTTTTCCGGAAAGCCTGATTTGGGGATAAGACCGTATCGTCTTCAATCGTCACATCGGCGACAAAGCGCATGCGGTCGCACGCTTTTTGCACTGGTTGAACGTAGCTGATGGTCGGTATGACAACGGACCGAATGGTGGGGATGGCCGTGGGCGCCAATGTCGGTTGGATCAGAATCGGTCGGTCTGTCGGGCTGGCTTGCGGAATGATAGACACGAAAGAAGAGGAGCTCGTATTGGTTTGACTCAATGCCTCAATCGTCTGTTTCGCCCATTCCTGAATTTGCTGCGCTGAAAGGGTGGGGGTTGTTTTGCCAACCGATGCGATGCTGCAACCGGAAAAGAAAATTATGCCGGCAAAAATCCATACGATACTTTTTTTCATGACGCACTCCAAATTTTTTCTCTCTTCGTTATTTTTATAAGATACATTAAATTCTATCCGTTTTCATGCCGCTTTTTCCAACTAAAGCGATCAGCAATTCAAAATATGGGAAGGATTCTTTATTGTTGTGATATTTTTACGCTTCGCGCAAAAATATCACAACAATAAGTTTTTCCCGATTGATTCGAATAAAAAGTCTATATTTCGCTTCACTACTATCAGATACGATTTATTTTTGGTTTTAGTTTAAGGTTCAACCCTATTGCCCATCCCAACAGCAATTCGAAATTTGGAGGGAGTTATCGTTGGTCCCTTTTTCATCGAGAGGCTGATCTACGTTTCGAATTGCTTTCGGGAATTCTATTTTTCCGAACGGTTTCTGATTCCGCATATAATATAAGAAATTTTTGCGGTACAAAAAAATCATTAAACAGATTCCGGACTTTCATGAAAAGATGAAAAAAAATCATTATAAAAAAATTACCGCATGGGTCATCTTTTACGCAATCATTCTGATTCTGGTTAATCAGGATGTGTTTCATTATGAGCAGGTCATCCCTGTCCACCGATCCTTCTATCCGGAATCCGATGCCCGGGGCAATCAGCCTGTGACGCAGCACATCCATCTGTCACGGGGATCCTACCGGGCTGTTCTGTCCGGTGTCAATGAAGACAAGTACAATGGCTACAATCTGTATCGGAACGGAGAACTGATTATCACCGATACGTTTGATGTCGGACCGATCGATGATGTGATCCCTTTTACGATTGAAACGTCCGCCGCAGATGTACAAATCGGGGTCTATTACGAACAGTCGCCCGGTAATTTCCGGATGGAGCTTGTGAAGATCGTCTCCGATTTTGTCGTCTTAAAAGAAAACATCATCCGCCACCTGGTGATTTCTCTCATGCTGCTGGTTCTGTTCGTCTGGTTGTATTTCCGGTTGTTCGAGACAGCGCGGTACCGGGCCCGGATGGAGCGGTTTGCCGATCCTCTCACCGAGAAAACCACCCTTTTTATTTTGCTGGTCTCCCTTTCAGTCTCTGTTCCCTTGCTCAACAGCGGTTTTCCGCAATCGACCGATCTGATTTTTCATCTGATGCGCATCGAAGGGATTAAAGAAAGTCTGGTTTCGGGGTATCTGCCGGCCAGAATTTATGAGTACACATTGAGCGGTTACGGGTATGGTTCAGGATTTTTTTATCCGGATCTCTTCCTGTATTTTCCGGCAATTCTGCGACTGCTTGGTTTCCAAATTCTCACCGCATATAAAATTTTTACGGTGTTGTGTAATTTCTTTTCCATGCTGAGCATGTATCTTTATGTCAGCCGGATTGCCAGGTCGCGTTTTGCCGGTCTGGTTGCAGCAGTTTTTTACAGTCTGGCAGTCTACCGGCTGGCAGTGATTTATTTCCGTGGGGCATTGGGGGAGATGCAGGTTTTTGTCTTTCTGCCGCTCGTGCTGTGGGGCCTCTTCGAGATTCTGAACAACCGTCCGGATTTTTGGCTGATTTTCGCTGCCGGTTTCACAGGGCTGCTGTTGTCCCATCTGATTGGTCTGGCAATCAGCGGTGTCATGACCATTTTGATTCTTCTTTTTTACCTTGACCGGATGGTGAAAGACCGCCGCATCCCGATCGCGCTTGGAAAAGCATTTCTGGCAACCGTACTGATCACGGCTTATTTCTGGGGTCCGATGTTGGAACAGATCCTGACCAATCCGATCAAAGCCAATTTTCTGTTTTCCGACCAGGCGAATCAGATCAACCGCAATTATCTGCTGACGCTGCGCGAACTTTTTTCCTTTTTTACAGAATACAGCAATATTTTCCAGCGCCTTTATTTTGGCTATCCGCTGATTCTGATCCCGCTGATCTATCTGTTTGCTGTGAAAAAGATGCGCCAGCAGCATGACTTGCTCCGTTTTTCGTTTCCGCTGCTGCTGGCCGGTCTGCTCTTTCTCGCAGCCAGCACCGATCGTTTTCCGTGGGAGCACTTCGCATGGTTTTACAACCGGATTCAATTCCCGTGGAGGACACTGATGATTCCGGTATGTTGCTTTTCCGCGCTTGGCGGCCTGATCTGGAAAACGCTTTTTACAAAAAGAACTGCATGGGTGAGTCTGGCGACACTGGCCATTTGCCTGATCGGTGTTTTTCCATTCTTTTCTCACCTCATGAGCCAGAAAATGTACCATGCAGAGGATTTTCGGCTTGAAAGCAACCGCATTTCGGGAGCTGAATGGCTGCCGCTGAACGCTGATGGTGAATTCATCGATAAGAATGGAAATACGGTGCTGGCATCCGTCTCGGATTTCACAACCACAGCCTTTCGACGAAAAGAGCTCACTTTTGGCGTGGATTTCGAAATCAGCACCGAACCGGCAGCCCCCGTCCTGGTCGAAATCCCTTTATTGTATTACACAGGATATCGAGCCCGACTGGAAAAGGATGGCAGCGATCCGCTGCCGCAAAATGTATTTCAGGGGCCGCACGGACTGACAAGCGTACAGATCAATCCGGGAGTAAAAAGTGGAACTCTTTTTGTGTGGTATGCCAAAACGCTGGTGCAGCGCATTTCGGAAATCATCAGCCTGATCACGCTGATTTGGATCATTCTTATTCGCCGGCGAAGAATCAATACCGGCAACAAAGCGACTGTCAACAGCAATACAAAATAACGACGGGACTTATGAATAAAGATGGAATCAGAAGGAATGGCCGAATATGGCAAAGCGCTGACCTGCAAAAACATCAACAAAGAATTATTTTCATATATCGAATTACTGAAAAAGCATCTGGCAGATTGACAAAAAAAGGAGTAGAATCATCTTCAAGTTTAGAAAACATTCTTTCAGGGCAGGGTGCGGTTTGAAAAAACCTATTCCCGATCGGTGGTGACAATCCACAAGCGAAAGCTGACTCAGTGAAATTCTGAGATCGACGGTATAGTCCGGTATAAAGAAAGAGGTGACCTGGTTAAGGTTCATGAAAAGCCCTGAAAAGAAACGGGGCTTTTTTTAATTATGGCTTTGCAACGTTTGAATAAAAAAACGGTCACACTGAAGAATCTCATCCCGCCATTATCGATTCTGTGCGGTTTGATTCTTTGGGAAATTCTGGTTGACACATTCCAATACCCCGAGTTCATCCTGCCCGCTCCGTCACAAATTCTGGCCAGATTTCTGGTATCCGTCCAATCCGGTGTACTGCTGAGGCACACGCTGATAACGTTATGGGAAGTGGTCTTAGGCCTGGTGCTGGGTACATCGCTGGCATTGCTGAGCGGGTATTTTCTTGCCCACCACCCGGTGATTGAAAAGGTTTTCTTCCCCTATATTATTGCCAGTCAGGCCATCCCGATGGCTGCCATCGCTCCGCTGCTGGTGATCTGGCTGGGTTCCGGCATCGCTTCCAAAGTGCTCATCTGTTCGTTGACGGTATTTTTTCCGATTCAGATCAATGTCATCATCGGTCTGCGGGAAATTTCGCGCAACTTGCAGGATCTGATGAAGTCGATGCGTGCAAAACCGCAAGCAATTCTAAAATATCTGGAAATTCCGGGAGCGCTGCCGGTCATCTTCGGCGGATTGCGCATCAGCTCAACGCTTTCGGTGATTGGCGCCGTTGTCGGCGAGCTGACCGGGGCTGACGCAGGACTGGGATACCTGATTAATACAGCGCGCGGACAATTCGATACCGCCATGGTATTTGTGACCGTCCTGATGCTGATGGCGATTGCCCTGTCCTTGTATTTGCTGATTGTCCTGTTGGAAAAGCATTTCTTAAGATGGCAGCAGAGGAAAATCAACTGACCTGACGTGATCATTTAGCAATTCGAAATATGGATTGACTTTTCGAATATCGAAAGAAAATATGTTGTTTTTATATTTCGGATTCCTGGTGATCATCTGTAGGAATTGAAAGGATTTATTGATGAAAAAAAGAAATTTCGCAATCTTGCTGATCGTTTGGATGCTTGTTTTCGCCATTTCCGCTTTTTCCGTCAAAGCGGAAGAACAACCCGTCGATGTATTTTCGCTGCCGGTCGGGTTTGTCCCCAATGTGCAGTTTGCGCCGCTTTATGCAGCGCTGGAAAATGGCTACTTCGCGGAAGAGCATATTGACCTGAGTCTCAATCACAGTATGGAAATTGACACGGTTGCGTTGGTGGGAGCCGGCGAGATCCCCTTCGGGATTTGTTCCGGTGAGCAGGTTCTGCTAGCCAGAAACAAGGGACTGCCGCTGGTGTATATCGCCGGCTGGTATCAGCAGTATCCCGTCGGAATCGTCTCGCTGGCGGAAAAGAACATACAAACGATGGAGGATCTGCGCGGAAAGAAAGTGGGAACGCCGGTGCTCAGCGGAGCCTCCTATATCGGGTTGGAAGCGCTTTTGCAGCAAGCCGGGATGACAGATGCAGATCTCCAGTTGGAAACAATCGGTTACGCACAAGTCGAAATGCTGACTTCCAATAAAATCGATGCGGCGGTCATTTATGTCTCGAATGAGCCGGAACAACTGAAAGCATTGGGGTATGACATTCATCTCATCGCCGTGGCAGATTCGATGTCCATGGTGGGCAATGGTCTGATCACAAATGAAAAAATGATTCGGGAGCATCCCGATCTGGTCCGCCGTATGACCAGAGCTTTCTTAAAAGGAATCCAATGGACCAAAGAACATCCCGACGACGCTTACAACATCTGCCTGAAATACGTCGATAACCTCAAGGACGCCAACAATCAGGACCTGCAGAAGCGGGTTTTAAATGAAACGATCCGTCTCTATGAGAATCCAAAACAATCCATTCCGGGTGCATCGGATCCGGAAGCCTGGCAAAACATGGCGGCAGTGATGAGCCAGATGGGCTTGATCAAAGCCGACATTGACGTTGCGGCTGCATATTCGAATGCTTTTGTAGAATAGTCTGCATCCGGCGGGAATGATGGAAAACTGGAGCATGTGTTGAAAAAGAATCTGCTGAGCATACAGAATTTATCGAAGCGTTTTCCGGCTGAGAATGGCAATACGTTGGAAGCGCTGGATTCGATTGACCTGAATCTTCAAGACGGGGAGTTCGCCTGCATCATAGGACCCTCCGGTTCCGGAAAGAGCACGCTGCTGAGAATTCTGGCCGATGTCCTGGAACCGACTTCCGGAAGTGTTCAGTATGAGGAGAAGGAACCGATCACCAAAGCGATTGTTTTTCAGAATTCCAACCTCCTGCCCTGGTTTACAGTAGTCGAAAATATCGCGCTGCCGTTGCAAATCCAGGGAATTCCTAAGTCCGCTGCCATGCAGCAGGCACAGGATTGGGTGGAAAAAGTCGGATTGCAGGGATTTGAAACCGAATGGCCGCAGAATCTTTCCGGCGGAATGGCACAGCGCGTCGCCATCGCGCGTGCCTTAATTCAGAAACCGCAGCTCCTGCTGCTGGATGAACCTTTCGGGGCTCTGGATGCGCTGACCCGCGAACAGATGTCGATCGAATTATTAGGCACCTGGGAACAGATTCACACGACCGTTCTGATGGTCACACATTCCATTTCGGAAGCGGTGCTGCTTGCCGATCGTGTGCTGGTGTTCGGATATCGTCCCGGACGCATTGTCAATTCACTGGATATACAATTTGAACGTCCGCGAAATCCGGATTTGAGAGATACAGCCGAGTTTACGCGAACTACAAAATTACTGCGTGAAATGATTCTGACGAACACAAAATAAAATGGATGACAACTATAGTCATCCATTTTAAGTCAATTAAAATCTTCGCTGATTCTTTGTTGTTATGTTGTTTTTGAGCTACTTCAAACTCGGCCAGTCCAGTAAGAGATTTTCCGTCAAAAGCTGCAGATTGACATTCGCATCCAGGTAATCCATGGAATGGTTGATCTGGTTGAGGACGAAGAGAAATCGCTCGGAGGAAACCTTCCCGGCCATTTCCAAAAGATCAAATTTCAAATCCACAAATGTCAGCGGTAATTCGGATGAAGCATCTCCGTTGGTAGACAGAAGAAGCAAATCCCGGAATAAGGACTGCCAGATTTGAATTATGTTTCTTAAATCAGCGCGTTTGCGAACGTCTTTAAAATTCTCGGCAAAACGAAAGCGCTGGCGGGTATTCTGCATTAAAAGCTCCAGCCCTTCGCGGGCAGTATCCAGAATTGCATCCGCTTTCTCTGTATTTTGCAACAGGTTAACCGCAAAACCAACCCGCCCAGCCGCGAGATGCGCGATGCGCCAGGCATGCTCTTCATCCGCATTCCATTCGTCAACCAAAACTTTTTGCAGATCCGCCAGCGGCATCGGACGAAGACGAATCACTTCACAGCGGGAAATGATCGTCGGCAGGAGTGCGTTTTCCATACTGGCTGTCAAGATCATTTTAACGTTTTCGGGTGGTTCTTCCAGCGTTTTCAATAAGGCATTCTGGGCATTTTGGTTGGCCTCTTCAAAGCGCAGCAACAGTGCAACACGCCATCGGGCTTCATACGGCTGCAGCGAAAGAGAATGTTGAATTTCACGAACCGTATCAATTTTCAGCGTCCCTCCCGGAGTCTCCGCTTCGCCAATGAACAGATCGGGGTGCTGCATCTGAGATATCTGACGGCAAACCCGACATTCTCCGCAAAATTCTCCAACTGCAGGCGGATTCAGACAATTCAACGCTTGAATAAAACGCAGACTGATGGTCCGGCGTCCGATTCCCTGCGGACCGACAAATAAATAAGCGTGCCGCGTATTCCCGCTGCGCATATGATTTTGCAAGATTTGAACTGCCCAATCATGAGCAGCGATATTCCAGCTCATTTCCGGCTTATTTCCTTTTCTGTTTTTTCTCTTTTTTCCGGGAATCCGGACCTTTTGTCTCGCGCTCGGATTTCTCAGCAGCCGGTTTCTGCTGTTGCGGTGCTTCATTGTTTTCAGCGTTGTCCGTCGCAGCGGGCGTTCGGTCTGAAACGGACAGCATGGAGAGGGCAGGCAACGCAATAAACATCCGCTCAACAACATTTTGGCGAATATCATTCAGCAACTGTGTAAATAATTCCGCCGCTTTCATTTTATACACGACCAGTGGATTGCGCTGCGCGTAACTTTCCATGCTGATGGAGACACGCAAGCCTTCAATCTGGGTCAGGTAATCGACCCATTGGCTGGTGATGCTGCGCAGCAACACCTGACGATGTACTTCATTCTGAAGGCGTTGTCCCAAAATGGATTGAATCGAAAGCTGTGGTTCCCCCACGATTTCCATGGGAGGAAGATTCATCATGTCTGTAAATTTCTCCTCCCCAAGTTCCTGGCTAATCCGATCCTGAATTTCCGGTTTCAACTGGCTCAGTGTCAGATTGTTCGTGCGAATTCTGCTCCAATCAATCCAGCCAAAAATCATACGCTGGCCTTGCATGGCATCCATATAATGATCCCAGATCATCTGGTGCAGTTCATCCGCTTCCAGGTCTTCCAGAAGCTGACCGCTGTAGTAAATAAAACTGCAGCGCGTAAAGGTTTTTGTCGACTTGCGGTGCGTCTTTGCATCAAATGCGATGTGCTGACCCTGGCTCATCGTCCGTAGAAGCTGCACCCATTGCAGATCGGTCAGATTCCCCGGCTGATAGGTTTTGAGCGCTTCCGTAAGATCCGCCTGGATCTGTGCCTGGTTGCCAAAAAGCTTTTCGGCACGCAGCGTATAAGCCTTTTC
Source organism: Flexilinea sp. (assembly GCA_026645735.1). GTDB lineage: Bacteria > Chloroflexota > Anaerolineae > Anaerolineales > Anaerolineaceae > Flexilinea. The sequence goes on along the minus strand of JAPKMT010000001.1, from coordinate 62,110 downwards.
AACCGCGTGCATCACATTCCTACCGAGTGAATCCCAGTCACCGATGGCAACAGGCTCTGAAGGCGCGCTGTAATCACCGCTTAAGCGATTGTTGATGACAAGATTCAGACGCTGAACAAATACGCTGAACAAAGCACTGGTGATCTGATCCCGCAGTTCGTCTAAAACTGTATCATCACCTTCCACCAGCAGGCGCTGTTTCTCCGGATTCAACCGAAAGGCTACTTTGGCGAAACTGGAAGCATCAGCCAGTACATCCTGCGGTCGAAGCGGTTCAGCCAGTTGGTTGAGATCCTCTGTTTCGCGTTTCTGTTTCAATTTATCCTTCAAAGAATCAACAAAAAGCTCAAAGTTATTCTGACGTTCTGCTAATTGTGTCTCATAACCTGTCCGGTTGTTCTCAACCAGTTTTTCCATGATTTCCATACCAACGCGGTTTTCGATTTCAAATGCTTTTTTGCCAAATGCAATCAGCGATGACATTAAATTCTCGCGGGAAGGTTTTTCTCCGATCGTCTTTTGCAGGAACTGGATGAGTCTCTTTTGTGAAAAAGAAGGCAGGAATATTCCTTCCAATTCAATGGCAGGCTGAACACTGTCCAGATAGGCGGCCAGTTTCCACTTCTCTTCTTCTTTGGATTTTTCGAGATGGTTTTTCAAATCCGTTTCAAGCAGGGCATAAATATCTTCGCTCAAATCAGCCTTGACAAACGCCTGGTCCCGCTGATCATAAATGCGTTTTCTCTGAGTATTCAACACATCGTCATATTCCAGCGTATGTTTGCGGATGTCAAAATTCGTTCCTTCCACCCGTTCCTGTGCCTGTTCGATCATGCGGGAGAAGAGATTGTTTTCCAGCGGCACATTTTCATCGATCAAATTGACGCGTTTCAGGACGTTTTCCAGTTGCTGTCCACCAAAGAGCCGGACAATTTCATCCTGCAATGACAGGTAAAAGCGCGAAGATCCGGGATCGCCCTGACGGGCAGCCCGGCCACGCAATTGGTTATCGATACGGCGGGATTCATGGCGTTCGGATCCGATCACATGCAAACCACCCAGAGAACGAACCAGTTTCATGTGATCGACAAAGTTGATGTATCCTTTGACGGATTCTTCATATAGCCCATACTCTTCCACCGCAATTTTCTGGATGGCTTCGTAGCGTTCTTCGACCGTCAGATTGTATGGATCAATTCCCAGCCGGCTTAGCACACGATTGGTATCCCGCAGGATCTCTTCATCCAGTTCTCCGCCCAATTTGATATCGACACCACGCCCTGCCATGTTCGTTGCGATGGTCACCGCACCGTAGGCACCGGCATGCGCAATAATCATACCTTCCTCATCGTGCTTGCGGGCATTCAAGACTTGAGGATTGATTCCGGCAGCGACAACTTCCAGAAAACGATCCATGTCTGCTTCGGACAGGTTGAATTCTTTCATGAGGTAGGGTTTGTTTTCCGACTCCTCAATATTCAGAGAAACGCCGAGTTGGCGTGCCATCGGCCGCAAATCACCGGCGTTGATATCCAGGATGGATTTATTGAAAGGAATGAATTCTTTAATCGGCGATTCCAGATCCTTGATCTGATTCTGTTCCATCCAGGCTCTGCGCAGCATTAACACCTGCACCAGCCGCCGCAATGGTTCCTGTTTTAACCGGCTTGCCAGATATTCAGAATGTTCAACCGATGCCGTACCGATGAGCTGCGGTCGTCCGATGACATGATTTTTGAGGATTTCAATGGTTATTGCCCGAAATTTCGCTTCTTCGGATTGGTAAATGACATCCGGGTAATCTTTGCGCTTGTAAAACAACGGCAGATCTGTGTGTTTAGGTTCGGCATAGTAAATGTATTTGTATCCAAATTCATCCTTCGCTTCTTTTTCAACCAGGCTGCTGCCGGACAAATGAGCAGTATATTCCAGATTTGTCGGAATCGGAATCACATCCAAAAGATAGATTTTGTAGAACTCTTCCTTTTCAGTCAGCGCCGTACCGGTCATACCAGCGATTTTCTGATACATACGATAGTAATTCTGGAGCGTAATCGTTGCGTAGGTCACATTTTCCGGTTCAACTTTCACACCTTCTTTAGCCTCGATGGCCTGATGCAGTCCGTTGGACCATCGGCGCCCCGGCATCAGACGACCGGTAAAACTGTCAATGATGATAACTTTGTTGGATTGAACCAGGTATTCCTTATTGCGCTTGTAGAGAAATTCAGCACGCAGCGCCTGATTCAGATACCCCATCATGCGTTCCTGTTCAATCGTGACCTCTTCCGGACGGTTGGGGTCCCTCAATACCATTCCAAGCAATTCCTCGACATGGTCCATTCCGTTGTCCGTAAGATACACATTCTGATCTTTCTCGCTGACCTCGTATTCTTCAGGAAGAAGCTGCTTGACCACCTTGGCCATGCGGTAGTACTCTTCCACATCATCCGATGCGGGACCGGAAATAATCAATGGAGTACGGGCTTCATCGATCAGGACGTTGTCAACTTCATCCACGATCGCGTAATGATGACCACGCTGGACACGGTCCTCCAGGTTCATGGTCATATTATCACGAAGGTAATCAAAACCGAATTCACTGTTCGTACCATAGGTAATGTCCGCATCATAGGCTTCTTTTCGAGGGACCAACCGCAAATGATCCTGATCTTCTCTTGGGGATGAAACGCTGAAATCGACCAGAAAGGCCTTCTTACCGTTATCGGTACGGGCTGCCATCTGCAGGACGCCGATACTGAGACCCAGCAATTGATAAATCGGGGCCATCCAGCGCGCATCACGCCGCGCCAGATAATCATTGACGGTGATCAGATGTACACCCTTTTCGGAAAGCGCATTCAGATACACTGCCAACGTGGCGACCAGGGTTTTGCCTTCACCAGTTCTCATCTCGGCAATATTCCCGTCGTGCAGCGCCATACCGCCAATCAATTGGACGTCATAATGGCGCATACCCAATACCCGTTTGCTGGCCTCCCGCACTGCCGCAAAAGCTTCCGGAAGAAAATCGTTTAAGGTTTCACCCTGAGAAAGACGCTTTCGAAATTCAAGCGACTTGTTCTTCAGCTCTTCTTCGGACAATTTTTCATAGGCGGATTCCAGTTGGTTGACTTGCTCAACCACTTTGATATACGCGTCTAAACGTTTTTGAACTGGATCCAGACCCAAAGCGATTTTTACTTTTTTAAACATACAAATCTCCGTAACAGGTTTTCCTGACTGCTATTCACAGGATGATCATCGCCAATCTTTTTTTTCTACCCCATAATTCAGAGAAAAATGTTTCGAATTTTGTGGAGGCTTCTTAATGGTTCTGATATTTTTGCGCTTTGCGTAAAAACAACAATAAGTGTTATCGATTGCTTAGATGGATTTTCCGTTTTTCGAATTATTGTCCATCGAGCCAATCGTATTGATAGGGGATGAATAATGTGTGCTCTGATCTACCTCTCAAGCAGAATATTTATTTTCAATTTTTTGGTTAATCTTCAGCAATTCAAAATATGGATTGACTTCTCGAATCAATCAAGAAAATTTGTTGTTCTAATAGTTTTGCGCTTCGCGCAAAACTATTAGAACAACAACGAATTCTTTTCATTTTTCGAATTATTAGTTAATCTTACCACTTGCCCAGCTTCGATATGAGATTCAGCAATTCGAAATATGGACATGCTTTTCGAATCGATCGAGAAAATAATTGTTTTGTAATCTCGAATCGCTGAATGAGATTGCACCGGCATACCTGGAAAGCGCCATGTTACAGCATGCAGACTGAAAATAATTTTTTTATCCAAAATTAAATCAGGCAGGTATAAAATTAACAGCAAGGATTTTGAATCATGAATCAGCAAACAGATTTACAAAGCCCGATCAATCACAAACGGAACTTATTTTTTGGGTTCGGGATTTTCGTGCTCAGCCTGCTTTCGCTTTTTCTGTATTTTTATGTCACTCCATTCGGAGTCGGATTAACGAATGATTCTGCCGCATACCTTGGAGGTGCCCGCAGTCTGTTGTCTGGATTTGGCTATGCCCGCATCGGCGGCGATGGCTTGCCGCGTTTAATCACCCACTTTCCACCCATGTATTCGATGGTCATTGCCGCAACCGCCTTCCTGGAAAAGACGGATGTTTTCAGAGCTGCCTGGGGGATCAATCTGTGCTGTTATACAATCAACCTGGTATTGTTCATTCTGCTGCTGAAACAGATGACACGGAATGAGTGGGCAGCGTTGCTGGCCGGTATCTGTTATTTAAGCTGCGGACCCGTGTTGCAGGCGCATGTTTACGGGCTCAGCGAAGCGCTCTTTCTGACCTTTTTCCTGAGTACGCTGCTCTTGTTGATGCCTCGTCTAAAAAGCGGATCTACCAACCGATTTTGGCTTTTCATTGGATTTTGGACCGGCATCCTGACACTGATTCGTTACATCGGTGCTGCTACGTTGCTCACAGTATGGATCGCTGCTCTCTGCAGCGTACCTGCCATTAAGAAAAAAATCCAGGCTTCGATCAGCATCCTGATCGGTTTTTTTCTGCCGGTCAGTCTGTGGCTGATCCGCAACGGCATCGCCGGAGAGAACGCAGTGAACCGTGCACTCTCCTGGCATTGGCCGGCGAATAATAAAATTCAGGAGGGACTGAGCAATCTGGCTGGTTTCTTCCTGCCGGAATTTGGGGGATTCGTCGATAAATATCTGCCATTCTGGGGAGTTGTGCTGGGGATTGTTCTGACAGCGCTTCTCTTCAAGACGATACTATCCTGTTTCCAGTCTTTGAGCGAAAAAAAAGAAACAATCTCCGGAATCGATGTAATCGCGTTGCAGGTTGTGGTTTATTTTTTTTCCGTGATCTTTGTGGTAACCAGTATCGATGGATCCACGCTTTTTGACAACCGCATCTTTCTGCCGTTTTATCTATGCCTTTCCGCCTTGATCATATATTCCGCCTCCCGATTATTTTCGAAAAAGCTGCGGGGCAGGCTGGCTGGCGCTTTTTTCATTCTGATCTTTTCTGCGCTCCTGCTGGAAGATGAATCGGATTTATGGAGGACTTTTCACCAGGACGGACAAGGATTTGCCAGTCAGTCCTGGCAGGAATCAGAAACGCGCAATGCTGCTCGCGTTCTTCCTGAAAAAGCAACTCTTTTCAGCAACCGGCAGACTTTTTTGTGGCTGATAAACGATCAACCATCCTATATCCTGCCGCCGATGTTTAATGCCGCCAATCAGAAAGAACGCGAATCGTTCGAAGCAGAAAAAGACTGGATGCAACAGGAAATACTGGATCGCGACGCCTATGCGGTGGTCTTTAATTACCAGGAGATGATGAACGATACGGGAGATCGGGAATGGTTGGAACTGCTGTTGAAGGAACTGCCAGTTTACGGAACATACGCAGATGGAATAATTTTTGGCATCCCATAGATCCGCGATGGGTGGATCAGGATCACAAATTTGACCAATTTTCGTTGTAAGTATTTTTTCTTGCAAATAAAATTTGCAAAATAATTGTTTTGGACAGTGTGGTAAAATAAGAAAATATATTAAATGGAAGAGTTTTCAAAAGATCTTTTTCGTATTCCGATCATTTTCTGTCAACAATTCCTGTGGTTTCATCTTGTCAAGCAGATTAAACCAATATATAATGATTGAATAACCTTTCTTGTTGGAGAAAAAAACAAAATTATGGAACCTATCGTCTCCCCTAATGAACAGGGGGTAAACCTTGACCCCGATGACAACATGGCATCTCTTCTCGAATCAAAGGGAATGAGTATTGATTTTCCCCGCCAGGGTGAAACTCGTCAAGGAGTTATCGCCAGTATTACCCAAGACCAAATTTTGGTCAATGTTGGCACGAAATCTGAAGGTATCATTTCTGGGAAGGAACTCGAGTCAATCCCGAAAGCGGAACGTGACAGGCTGAGTGTCGATCAGGAAATTTCAGTATTTATCCTTGATCCTGAAGATTCGAGCGGAAATTTAGTTCTTTCCTATATGCGCGCACGTGAAGAAGAAAGTTGGAAAAAAGCAGAAGAATTGCTGGCTTCCAAGAAAACTTTTGAAAGTAAGATTACCGGTTATAACAAAGGTGGTTTAATCGTCGATCTGGATACGATTCGCGGATTTATCCCTGCCTCTCAAATCAGTCTGTCCCGCCGTGCAGCAATGACCGGTGACACTCCGGAACAACGCTGGAGTAAAATGATTGATGAGCCGGTAAAAGTATGTGTAATTGAAGTGGATCGCGAACGCCGCCGCCTGATTTTCTCAGAACGTGCTGCCAGTACGGAAACACGCGAAACGCTCAAAGAACGTGTCATCGACAACCTGACTGAAGGGGATATCCGCACAGGTCGTGTAACCAGTTTGGCCGATTTCGGCGCTTTCATCAACATCAGCGGTGCCGATGGACTGGTTCACCTTTCTGAGATTTCCTGGGATCACATTAAACATCCCAATGAAGCACTGGAAATCGGACAGGAAGTTAAAGTGAAAGTCATCAGCGTTGACAAAGAAAAGAAACGCATTGGCCTTTCCATTCGCCAGACCCAGGAAGATCCATGGGCAGACCGCGTTGCAAAATACCAGGTTGGACAGTTGGTGGAAGGCACCATTACACGATTGACCAAATTCGGCGCTTTTGCGAAACTGGATGATGAGATTGAAGGACTGATTCATATTTCTGAAATCAGTGAAAAACGAATTGAACATGCCAAAGAAGTCCTCAAAGAAGGCGAAAAAGTCACATTACGTGTGATCAAGATTGATCCTGCCAATCATCGTATCGGCTTATCAGTCCGCCGAGTTGATTCCATGGCATATGCTGACATGGATTGGCAGTCCCTATTGGATAGCGACTTCGATGCAGCCGTAGAGGAAGCAAAGGGCGAGTAATCACTCTCTTTTGTGAAATTTGAAGGAATGAAACCGCGCAGAATTGTGCGGTTTTTTTGTTGTATAATGGGAAAAGATCGGAAGGGCTGACAGAAAATGACAATGATTATTGACGGACATATGGATCTGGCTTTTGAATCTTTATCGGAAAAACGGGATTATACCCGACCGGTTTCAGAAATTCGCCAGAGCGAACCGAACAACCTGGACAATCAGGCAACGGTTGGCTGGCCGGAAATGCAAAAGGGAGAAATCGGAATTATTTTCAGCACCATCTTTCTGCTCCCGCCAGATCAGCAAACCGGAGAGAAAATTGCCGGAACATCCTATGATTCACCGGATGAATGCCACGCATCGATATCCACTCAACTGGATTTCTATCATCGCTGGCAGGATCAACATCCGGATAAGTTCCAAATACTGTTGAATCGATCCGCTCTAAAAATGCATCTAAACCGTTGGGAGACCCAGCCGGTTCACTATCCGCAACAGACAAATCCTGTCGGTCTGGTTATCCTGTGGGAAGGCGCAGAAGGATTGCGCTCTTATCAGGATCTCGATGAATACTACGAACGGGGCATGCGAATCATTGGTCCGGTTTGGGGCGGTGGACGCTGGTGTGGCTGCGGAAGCGATTTAAAGGAAGTCTCGTTTACTCCGGATGGGAGAGAATTCATGCAGGTGATGGCAGAAAAAGGGTTTGCTTTGGATATTGCGCATATGAATACACGCAGTGCCAACGAAGCACTGGATCGCTATGAAGGCGTTATCCTGGCCAGCCATTGCAATTGCAGCGCAATTCTCAAAGATTTTCCGAATGAAAGACATCTCGCTGATGAAACGATCGCTCATCTGATGGAACGTGACGGTGTGATCGGAGTTCTGCCTTTCAATGGTTTTCTGGATACGTACTGGAAGAGCGGGGACCAGCGCAGTAAAGTAACCCTGTCCACTTTAGCCAATCACATCGACCATATCTGCCAGATTGCCGGCGATTCAAAACATGCTTCAATCGGATCCGATGCAGATGGAGGATTTGGTTTCCCCAATATTCCGGAAGAAATGAATGACATCCAGGATCTGCAAAAAATCGAAACGATCCTGTTGCATCGGGGCTACTCACCGGATGATGTGCTGAATATTTTTAATCGAAACTGGACTCGCATTTTAGAAAGGATTTTAAAATGAAAGAGCTGCAAGATCCGCTGCCAAAGGATAATGAGACTACTGCGCGTCACTCACCCAAACGTCTGCGTACCGGTTTAATCACCACCTTAGTTGGCTACACTGCATTAATCATGGGAGCCAGGCCTTCCGTTTTTGGCATGGACCGCAGTCCTGTGATTGGTTTTGTGCAAACAGCATTTTTTATCATTGGCATCGGCATTATCTGCATCGGCGGATATATAACCTTAATGAGCTTCTGGCCTAAAAATTATGTGTCATTAACTGCAGATTTCGGGCTCCGCCTGGTCGGAACCGGTTTTGTGATTGCTGTGTTCACCGGAATGGCGGATGTTTTTGGTTTTGGATCGCACCAGCTCCCCAGTGTCCCGTTTTTTGGGCCGCTTCAGGCATCCGGAGTTGTTTCAGGTGAAGGGGTAATTGCCATTGGATTGATCATGATGATCTCTTCATCAGCTCACATAGCGAATGAGAAAAACAAGAAACTGAAAAAAAATTAATGCAGTTCTTCCTGTTTTCTGCAAATACAGCTTTCGGAATCAGGAATTTGGAAAAACCATTTGAGAAAAAAGAGAATTATTTCGAATCGCTGTTTCGGAATACAGTAATTTATGATTCCGGCTCGTACAGTTTAAGATTGGAAAAACTGACCGTCAAAGGAGAAAATCCTTTCGACTGTGCAAACAGACCAAATCCACCATCCGTTAAAACTGCATCATCACTCTCAAACAGAAGTCTCTTGTTGATATAGAATTTCAGTGTGCTTCCTTTTGCAAAAATTCCGATATTAAATTTTTGCGGAGCTCCTGGACGTACCTGTCCGTTGACTGCCCAATCGTTTAAAGGAAGCAATGCGCCTTTATAACGTCTTTCGAGTTTGGTTTGCCCAAGGCAATTGATTTGCCAGCGATAGTAATTATCAGAATTCCCAACCCGAAACAAGAATCCATAAAAATCTTCATGATACGAACAGAGGGACAACTTCACATCCATGCTCAAATAATAATCAGTCTGGTACGGAATTTGTGCATAGGAAGTGATCGAACTTTGGCTGTTTTGAATTGCCAGTGTTAATTCCTGATTAGCCAAAACAGCATTCCCCTGATCCGAACGAAATGTCTGCCAAGTCTCCTCATCAGAAAAAGAATCCTGCAGAATGAGATCGCCCAGTTCCGGGAACGTACTTTCTGTTATAAATGCCGTCGGTGTATTTAACGGACGTGGCGTTTCTGTCGGGGGAAACCAGACAATTTCGTCAGTAGGCGCTGCCGGAGGTATAAATGCAGTACCAGTCGGGAGAACAGTCTCACTCGGTGTGATCATGGAACGGATCTGAATTCCTCCGCATCCGGAACAGAGGAATACACATAACAGGATCAAGAAAATGTGCTGAAGATGCAGTCTTGTAGCAGCAATTCGAAAAATAAGCCAACTTTTTATATCAATCGGGAAAAATTGTTGTTGCATCGTCTTAACGATCCGCATAAAGACGATGCAACCATCAATGATCTTCTCCAAATTTCGAATCATTGGCCTTGGGAACACTTTTTTATCCCTTCATATGTGCAACCGTAACACCTTCTCCGCCCTCTTTGTCCTGTCCGGTTTCGATATATTTGACATGCGGAGAATCATGCAGGATACTGCGGGTTACCTGCCGGAGTTTTCCGGTACCTTTGCCGTGAATGATACGGACATAAGGAAGTCCGGACAATGCCGCATCATCCAAATATTTGTCCAGGATATCGGTTATCTCTTCTGCAGTCTTGCCTCTCAGATCGATTTCCACTCCGGGTGAAGGATGATACAAATTGCCAGAGGCGGGTCCTTCCGGGTTTTTCCGAAGAGAGTCTGTCGGTTGACGTACCGGAACTGCAGTGGATTCCTCCGGTTCTGTTTCAAATTTGCGGAACAAATCTCGGGTCGGCACTCTCATGCGCAGCGCTCCCAGTAAAATTTCAGCTTCTTCTTTATCCAATGCTGTGATGACAGCCAGTGAATCCGTACCTAAAGAACGGACGCGAACTTTTTCTCCGATTTTCAATGGTTCCAGATCAATATTTTCCAGCTGCTTTCGTAATTTCGAGGAAAACTTCAGACCAATGTTTTTGACCGACTGCTCATTCTGTTTTACATCCGTTTCCAATGGCTTGATGGTCTCTAAAGGCAATTTTGCTCTGGAATATTCTTTTCGCAGCCTGGCAATGTCATCTCGCACGGATTCCAATTCTTTTTCCGCTTCGGAATGTGCTTCGCCAAGAATTTTTTCCCGCTCCTGTTCGATTTCATTCAAGCGCTTCTGAAGCTCACGCTGACTGTTTTCCGCGATGCTGCGCATGCGGTCTGCCTGAGAACGGGCTTTGCGCGCTGCATCATGCTGGCGATGAATTTCATCCAGTAAGTTTTCGGTCTTTAATTCATCCGGATCGATGGTGCTCCGGGCAGCCTCCAGAATTTCAGCCGGCAGTCCTAATTTCTCCGCGATCAAAAGGGCATTGGACCGGCCGGGCAAGCCGATGCTGAGACGATAGGTCGGACGGAGTGTCTTCAGATTAAACTCCATGGAAGCGTTGACGATTCCTTCTGTTGCATGCGCAAAGGCTTTCAGTTCTGAAAAATGGGTTGCCACAAAACTTGGAATCCGTTTTTGAACGAGATATTGTAAAATTGCCCTGGCCAGCGCCGATCCTTCCTGCGGATCCGTGCCCGAACCCAATTCGTCCAACAGAACCAATGTTTTCGCCGAAGAAAATTTTAATATCCGGATGATATTGGTGATGTGTCCGGAAAAAGTCGAAAGAGACTGCTCAATCGACTGTTCATCGCCGATATCCGCAAAGATATTTTGAAAAACACTGAGCTCTGAACCGGATTGAACCGGAATATGCAATCCGGACTGAGCCATCAAGAACATCAAGCCGATCGTTTTCAAAGTTACTGTCTTCCCACCTGTATTGGGACCGGTAATCACAACAGCGAAAGTATCATCATCCAATACGACATCAATCGGAACCACCGTATCCAAAGGAAGTAACGGATGCCGTGCGTTATATAGTTTCATGACCGGATTATGTGTCTTCTTATCCGGGTGCGATAAAATCGGTTCCGCAGCATGAAGATCATCCGCATATTTGGCGCACATCAATGCAAAATCAATTTCAGCCAGCGCTTCAACAATGAGTCTCAAAGGCTCAGCAAAATCCCCGACCACGATCGTCAATTCATGTAAAATCCTTAGGATTTCATTTCTCTCGGATAATTGCAGTTGCTGATATGCATTGTTCAATTCGACAGTAACCAAAGGTTCAACGAACAATGTTGCACCGCTGGCAGACTGATCATGGATGATCGATTTGAGTTGACCTTTATACTCCGCTTTCAGTGGAATAACATATCGGCCGTTTCGCTGGGTGATAATCGCTTCCTGCAGCATCGGTTGATAGCGTGTTTCTTTAAGAATTTTTTCCAGTTTTGCCAGCAATTTGCTGTATGAATTGCGAATTTCACGTCGGATCAGTGTCAGCCGTTCCGATGCACTGTCCAACACTTCACCCCGGTCCGTTATAGATTGATTGATCCGTTCAATCAATCCGGATGGCGGTATCAAAACTTCAGCGATTTTTGCCAGTTTTGGATATTCGGATTCATGATGGCTTAATGACCGATAGATGTCCCGTGCAATCGAGAGTGTATAAGCGATATCCGAAAAAGCTTTTGCATCCAGAGTTCCACTTTTGGATGCAACTTCCAGATAAGGCCTTAAATCTGTACATCCGCCCATTCGAAAACTGTCATTGACACTTAGTAAATGGCGTGCTTCTGTTGTCAGACTTAATTGGTACTGAACCACATCAGATTCTGTATATGGATGAAGCTGACTGGCAATCGCTTCCGAAGCGCTGAACGAAGCATATTTTGCCAGCCGGTTCACAACCTGCGGAAATTCGAGCATTGTTAAGGTTTTTTTATCCAAGCGTCACTTCCCAAACCAGGATTTATCCTGCAATTGTTCCTATTAGCGTCCAGGGACCTGTCCATGAAATTTTAACCGGCAGGATTTTGCCTGCCAGATCATCCTTGCTTTCCACAAACACAAGATCCATGTTTTCGGTCCTTCCGACCCAGCGATTTTTCTTTTTTTCTTCAAAAAGTACCGGAAGTGTCTGATCCAATAATTTTTGATGAATCTGTGCGGCAATTCCTTCCTGCAGATTCTCGATGATGCGAAAACGGCGCCATTTTTCTTCGTCAGAAACATTGTCAATCATTGTCCGTTCCGAGAGTGTTCCTGTACGAGGAGAATAGCGGGCAAGATGAACAACATTCAATTTTAGATCGCGGAGTTGGGACACCGTGTCTTCAAATTGTTCTTCTGTTTCGCCGGGAAATCCGACAATAATATCGGTCCCGATAGATACTCCCGGGATTTTTTCCCGAATTTTTGCAATTAATGCACGATACTCAGCATCCGTATATCCGCGGTGCATGTTCTGAAGAACAACATCGTTCCCGGCCTGCGCGGGAACTTCGATGTGTCGCATCACTTTCGGCAACCTGTTCACAACATCCAACAGGTCATCAGTCATCCAATTGGGATGGCTGGTTAAAAAACGAATCCGCTCAATCCCGTCGATTTCATGAATCGTTTCTATCAGTTGTGCCAACGTCGGATAATCCGGACGATCTTTTGCATAGCGGTCAATAATCTGTCCCAACAAAGTCACTTCCTTCACACCTTGTCTGGCCAGAGATTTTGCATGGTCCAAAATTTCCTGTGGATCTCTGCTGCGCTCAACGCCTCTTTTATAGGGAATAATACAATAAGCGCAAGCGTGAGAACACCCATAAACAATCGGTATAAAGGCGCTGACCGGATTTTTGCGATCAGATTCCGGCAACAGAAGCTCCCCATTTTCCCAGGCAAACTGCCGGGCAAATGGATTTTCCGTCTGATCTTGATCCTGCAGCTCTTTTTCCAGCAGGAAATCTATGATCGGTCTCGGATCAGAAGGGGGTGCAAAAACGTCTACATAAGGCAATTTTTTGCGAATGACCGATTGATCTTTTGTGCCAACCATGCAGCCCATCAGACCAATGATCAAATCCGGCCGTTCAGTTTTTAATGGTTTCAATGAACTGAGACGTCCCAATGCTTTGTCTTCCGCGCTTTGTCGAACCATACAAGTGTTTAAAATGATCACATCCGCGCTTTCAATCACTTCCGATGCAGCATAGCCAAGTTGCTCCAATGCCGATGCCAGCCGCTGCGAATCAGCAACATTCATCTGACATCCTTCTGTCCAAATATAATATTTCATTGAGTCCTTTTCCTGAAGTTATCAGTTTTTCTCAATAATCCAAAAGTGAGACAAACCGAATTTTTTTAATGGTGTTTTTTCCAGCATCTGCAGGGAAGCCCTGAGAAAGCGGCCAAATCCGCCAGTTCTTTGAATGATATTGTCATAAGCGCCAAACAGAATTGTCTTTTTTACAATTTTTACCGGCATACCATGGAATAAGTTTTCCAGATCTTTCACAGTATAAATATCCACATGCGGTGCCAGCCTGTCGCGCAGCTTTCGTGGAAGGTAATTCACAAACAGCTTATTGCCAAAATGGTACGTTCCTTTCCAATAGATGCCGTGCGTTTCGAAAGGATAACCGCGATTGGGACAAAACAAAGCCAATCTTCCGCCCGGTTTCAGACAGCGGATCATCTCTTCCACACACTGTCTGTCATCATCGACATGTTCAATCACTTCATGGCTCAGGATTAAATCAAATGTATCAGAAGCAAACGGTAAGTTTTCTCCAGTACTGTTGGCAACAGAGAAACGTTCGCTGATCCTGTTCTTCATCGCAATGCTCAAACGATCGTATTCAATTTCAATGCCTGTCGCAAAGGATGCTTCCGCTGCAAGTCTGTACAGATAGGATCCTACCCCGCAGCCATCTTCCAAAACGATGCCTTTCATGCGATCATCTGCAGCATCCCGAATCATGGCAAAACGACGTTTCTGTCCGTCCCGCCACACATAGGACGGTTCGCCACGGTCTGCTGCTTTATCGGAATGCCATTGTTCTTTTGTACCTTCTGCCAACTTATACCTTCTTATTGATTTTTTTGGGCAACCAGGCCAATATCCTCGTTCCGCTGCCCGGATTGGATTTTAATTCAATATCGCCGTCCATGTTTTTCGTACGCGAGTACATATTCGAAATTCCATGACTGGTTGTTTTTCTTTCGGATGACGGATCAAATCCAGCACCATCATCATCAACTTCTAAAATATAACGATCTGCCATTTCATAAAAAGTAATGTCCACTTTGGTTGCATGCGCATGCTTTGTAATATTGGACAATGCTTCTTTACATATTAAATAGAACGTATTGACATGTTCTTCTGAAAGATTATTGATGTCTTCGATAACCGGATGAAATTCAGTATGAACCAGCGTGTTGGAATGAAAATCATTTGCCAGCCTGCGTAAACTTTGAACAAGATTTTCATTCGTCAATCGCGCCGGTTTTAAATTCATGATATAGGAACGAATATCTCGAATTGTAGCATTCAATGAGTCGATTGCGATTTTTATTTTTTCCACAGTCTGTTCGGGATTCTGATTTGCCAGCAAGCGCGCATGTTCCAATGTCAATCCGACTCCATAAATGGATTGGATCACGCCATCATGCAAATCCATACCAATTCTTTCACGCTCCTCCAAGATGGCGATCCGCTTTTGTTGCTTTGTCAGCCGCAGATCCTGAATCAGCGTAGCTATCCAGCTTGCTATAGACGAGATAAACTGCAGGTTGATCGATCCCTCCGTACCTTTGACCAGCTTCGTCGCGAGACAGATGACCCCCAGTACACCATCATTTGAGATCAAAGGGACACAAACTGCATAATTCAGGCTGACAGAAGTTGCTTTTTTGTGATTAATGATTTCGAGTTCTTCATGAGAGAGAATATAATTTTTCCTGGTTTCGGCCGTCATTCCAATAATCCCTTCTCCTAATGATACTGTTGAAAAACCAAACAGGCTCGTTGGCAGCGTGTGTCCTTCCTTATAAGCCAGTTGAAATATATCCGAGTTTTCATCATCTCGTAAGAAGAATTCACCAACATCGATATCCAGATAACCCATCACCTGCTGCATCGTTTGTTCAACGATCATTTCCTGCTGAGTGATGGAGGTAGCAAAAAGCTTAGCCAGTTCATTTAATAAAGCCAGATCTTCGTTGCGTTTGGAAAGCATTTGCTCCCGACTGATCATCCGCTCGTTGATAATTGCATTATTCATGGCAATCCCGGCATATACGGCGATCGTTTCCACCAGTGACAGGTCTTGCGCGGAAAATTGGGCTGCACCAATCTTATTAGCGAGGATTATGGATCCTTTTTTTTCACCGCCAGATATAATCGGAACATATAATAACGAGTTAAAATACAGATGTTTTTCAGTCAGGAATTCCTCAATTTTCGGGAAATCACGTATGCGTGTGGTATTGATTGGCTGGTCTGCGTTAATGCTCTGCAGAAATTTTTCGATGCCGGAATCCGAAGCGTTAATAAAATCTAGCTCTACCGGTGTAAAACCGGAAACATAATACCGGGTATATTCTTGTTTGGAATTTACAATACCGCACACGCAATAACAGGCATTGCTGAAAGAAGAAGCTTTCAATGCAATTTTATGCAGCAGAGATTCAACAGAATTTTCCTGAAGTAATTCAAGACATTCCTGGAAAAATTTGTTGATTCTCGTATACGATTCAATAAATTCGACCTGTTTCATATCCTATCAATTTTACCAAAGAAGAACGCACCGAAATCCTGTGTTCCGGCGATTCAAAGGATGGGGAGAATTATTCGTTCATGAGTTTCCTCAGCTGACATGAAAGGTAAGTCGATATGTCGAATCGCTACAACTACAATTATTCTTTTTTCATATTTCGAATCGCTGGAGTGTGATGCGATAGCCGTCTTTTTCTACTATAATAGGATTATGAAAAATCTTAATCAAAAAATCTAAAGGAAAAACCATGGCAAAAGACTTTGACATGCAAAACAGCAGTTTTACAATCCGCGACATCACCGATGTCACTCCAACACAAAGAATCGCCATGTTAATCGATGGGGATAATGCACAACCGGCTCTGATTGATAAAATTCTTGCTGAGACGACAAAATATGGAATGATCACTATTCGACGAATCTATGGAGACTGGACTGCTTCCAACATGGGCGGTTGGAAAGAGGTTCTGCAGACACACGCCATTCAGCCTATCCAGCAATTTCGTTATACGGTAGGGAAAAATGCGACGGACAGTGCGATGATCATTGATGCGATGGATGTCTTTTATTCAGGCACAGTTGACGCCTTCTGTATTGTCTCCAGTGACAGTGATTATACGCGGTTGGCGACCAGAATTCGTGAACAGGGAATTTTTGTTTTGGGTGTTGGGAAAAAAACAACACCGCGGGCCTTTGTGAACGCTTGCGATCAATTCGTTTATACCGAAAATCTCATTCCGAAAGAACCGCTGAAAAGCATTAATAATACCGTGGTCCATAAGCGAAAGACAAAAACAGTTGAATCTGCCGCATCCAACGTTACGGATGCGGATGCCATTTCACCAGATCCATTGCCGTTATTGCGGAGTGCATTTGATCTGGCAGTCCGCGACAATGGCTGGGCATTCTTAGGAACATTGGGACATCACCTCCAACAATTGGATCCGGGGTTTGATTCCCGAACATTCGGATTTAAGCAGCTTTCTCTCATGATTCAGGCATATCCGGATGATATCGAGACAAAAGAAGTCAAAGGAGCAGACGGTACTTCTGTAATCTACGCTCGAATGAAAAGTTAGAAAGGACTTTTTTGTGAAATTCAACAGTTTTACGCAACTGATGCAAAAAAAGAATCTCCAAAAAGCTGTTTCTTTAATGGATCGCCAAGCTGAGCTTTGGATGTGGAAGACCGGATTGGGTAAAATCATCAACGGAATCCCGAATTATTTTGGAAATTCTCTGGTTTTAATCTTTATGGAAAACCATCAGATGATTCCGCTGAAATATCAGGAGGTTTCCGGTGAAATTGTTGCTGTTCTGAGTAATGAGGAAGACATCAGGAATTCTGAAATTCTTTTGTCAAATTCTGCAATTCAAGTCTGGATGAAAAATGGATGGTACAGCGGAAATGCCCAAATTCTGGTTGGTGAAAAACGCACTGCGCTGCTTTCACATATAACAGCAGAAAAAATGGTTGGCAAATTTGGCAGCCGCCGCGGAAAACAAAATCTGGACCGTTGGCAGTTGCTCTCCATCCAGAGAAATGCCGCTTGTACCGGTGAAAAAGGTCCCGGGCAATACTGCTGGATTTGGGCAGTTTCAACCTTTTATTTTTTCTTTGCCTGGCTGCGCAAAAAAGCGAAATGACCGGATTATTTTCTTTTCTGACCCAAAATGGAATGGGCGAATTTAGTCATTGCGGAAAGTATCACAGGATTCATTGATATTGGAAAGCATTGCAAACACTAAAGCGCTAAAACACCCGTCAATTTCTGCCCGTTATGTTTTCCATTAAAAATCAGCAACACGGAATTTGTTACTACCTTTCATAGGATGAGCACGATCCTTCCATATTTCCTGAGATTCGAAATATGAGAATATTTTTCAGTTGTGATTATGTAGTCATTGCCAAAAACGCATCAACAACATAATTAATTTTTTCAATCAATTGCACAGGTAAGACAAAAATTCGGATGGATGATTACAAAGTTATCATCTTAATGAAAATTTTAATTTTTCTTTTTTCAGTGTGATTAAAATTGAAGAAAAGGAAAAACATGGAATTCTATAATAATCCAATCTATTTACCCGAAAATCAACCCAATAAAAGACCGAAAAAGGGGTCGAATTTTTGGAGCATACTGATCGCAGCGATCATCGGTGGTCTTATTGGCGCTGCTGTGCTGGGAGCGTTTCTATCAAATTCTTTCTCCCGGAAAACCGAATCTGCACCAATTTCTGAAGCGACTATTCAAGAAATCCAAAAGAACATCAGTGATTTGCAGACAGACCTGAAGCAGGTTTCTGAAAATCCATCTGCAGTCATTACATCCTATTCAAACATCGAATCGGAGATCATTGATGTAGTCGACAAAGTTGGTCCTGCGGTCGTGACGATTACAGCGAACATTCAAAATACAGCCATGTCGTGGTTTGGGTATCGATATGATCAAACCAGCACAAGCATGGGCAGCGGAGTCATCATCAATGAGGATGGATTTATACTGACCAATAATCATGTCGTCTCTGGTGCGACAGAACTTACCGTGGAACTGGCAGACGGAACAACACTGCCTGGAAAACTGATCAGTTCGGATGAATTCGCAGACCTGGCCGTTATCAAAGTTGAAGGGACGATGCCAGGGGTTGCCAAATTGGGTAATTCCGATCGGCTAAAATCCGGTGAAACGGTCATTGCCATCGGATCCCCTCTGGGTAATTTCAAAAATACAGTCACAGTAGGCGTGATCAGCGCGACAGGACGTTTTTTGGAAACAGAAAACGGATATCAGATGGAGAACTTAATTCAAACCGATGCTGCCATCAATCAGGGAAATTCCGGTGGTCCGCTGGTCAATCTGGCGGGTGAAGTAATCGGCATCAACGTCATGATCGTCAGGGGCACCAGTTCAACTTCAACCTATGCAGAAGGACTTGGTTTCGCCATTCCATCCGCAACGGTCAAACTGATTTCCGAACAAATTATTGCCAAAGGATCTTTCAGCCGGCCTTATCTGGGTATACGCTGGGCAGATGTCACGCCAAGAATGGCATCCAATTATCGGCTGCCGGTCGACCATGGCATTTACATCATGGAGGTTATTCGGGGAGGACCTGCAGATCGCGGTGGGTTGAAAGAAAACGACATTATTACAAAAATTGGCGAATACGCGATTGGAGAACAAAGCTCTTTTTACAATTGTCTTTTCAAATACAGTCCGAGTGAAACCGTTGAAATCGAAGTAAACCGCAACGGGAAAAAACAAATCTTATCGGTCACGTTAGGTGGAGATGAATCCAACCTCTGAAAAAAGTGAATTTGAGAACAATCAATCCAGTTTGGTTCCTTCATGTTCCCTGCAGCAGCTTGTGCTTCTGACGGCAGTTGAAGGTATTGCCGTCCTTATTTTTACATTTTGGAAGCCTTCCGAACCTGGATCAGCAAAGCTGCTGGGGTACTCTTTTGAAAGACTGGTTCTGGGTGCGATTACGCTGACAGGCATTTTTGCATTGCTGTGCGCCTTCCAATATCTCAGGAAAACTTCTGATACCGATTCTTTTGAAAAAAAAATTCGACATTTCATCCAAACGAAAGACCGCCTTTTCTTTGTTCTGGTGGCTTGCATCGGAGGAATAATTCTTTCAATCTGGTCTTTCGTTTTTTCCTGGCTTTTCATTCCCGCCAATCTCAGACCGCAAATCGTATGGGCTGGCATATTCTTCCTTCAAGTTCTTGTGCTTCTTATACGACATCAATCGCATACGATCCGAAAAGGTAATTATTTAGAAAAATACCGGCTGTTTCCGCGATTTTCTGATCTTATAAAAAAACAGAGAACCGTTTTGTTTGTGCTGGGAGCCTTTTCCATTCTTTATATTTTGATTCTGCTTCCATCCAACCTCAACGGAACTGAAGATTATGGGGCATTTCAGCGTTATGGCGGAGATGAGGTCGTAATCTATCCGATATTGATGGATGTCATGAAAGAAGGGGAAACATTCAGCGCTACGTTGTACCATCTGTTTATTTACGAAGACTATCATTACGGTTATCCATTTTACGCATGGTCAGCGATCGTACTTCTTCCAATCAAACTGATAAACGGAGAAAGTTTCCCGAATCTGATATCCATTAATTTGCCGCTTCTCCGCATTTTTGTTTCTGTGATCCCGGTGATTCTGGCTTGTTTAATCATCACCTGGCTTTTTACGCGTTTC
Organism: Flexilinea sp.; assembly: GCA_026645735.1. GTDB lineage: Bacteria > Chloroflexota > Anaerolineae > Anaerolineales > Anaerolineaceae > Flexilinea. Next base: position 41,988 of record JAPKMT010000001.1, on the reverse strand, counting down.
CAAAGCATTCTGTTAAGTCTTTCCGTATTTATTTTTTTACTGCTAACACCCGGAACCCTGCAAAACAATCAGGGATTCTGGCATCCGGACGGGTTAAATTTATTGTTTATTTGTCTGGTGCTTTATTTCCTGCAGCGAGATCGGCTTCGATTTGGCAGAAATTTTTTTCTTGCGGCAGTCTTTATTGGCCTATCGATCGGGACACGTCTCTATGGTTTCTTTTTTGTCACCGCTGTAGCAGCTTATCTGATCATGGGATTATTCAACAAGGTGCTTTCTCTGCGGACTGCGATTCTGCGAGGTTTACTTTTTATCATACTGATGTGTACAACAATCCTGTTCGCAGATCCATTTTTATTTCGGGCAGATGCCAGAGAACGGATGATTGAAATCATGCAGGAAAAATCCGGCGAGATGGTGGAAGGGTATGCCGGTGATTATGATCCTCGAAATGATTATCGTCCCGGTTGGGATGCCTGGTATCCTGCCTTTGAAGACCATTACACGGAGATGTTTTGCTTTTTCTTTTTGATTGCATCGCTGCTTTTTGGCTGTTTTTATGGAAAAATGCAGCTTGTCCACCGAATGGAACTCTTCTGGTTTTTGATGATTGGGGGATATCTGATTTTTTTCGTGGCTGTCAAATCGACACAATATGTACTGCCAGTTCTTCTTCCGCTGATGGGCACAATTTTCAGTATTCCGCTGGCAATTCAATCTGGAATGACTCCCGCTTTCTATCAAAAGAAACTGATTCGAAAAGGATCCTGGATTCTGGCATCCGGTATTTACCTATCCCAGTTGGTCATTAATTTCAGCAAGATCCTCCCCAGGTTTCGCTAAATTTAGTTCTTTATCAGTTTTTTCTAATTTTGGGCAAGTTTCTCCCTTAATTGGAAAGGCTGGTCTGCATTTCTGATTGCAGGTTTTTAAGTTGTCTACAGTCTGTCCACAATTACCGATTTTTTTTCAACGTTCTGTCAACGACACGTCCACATTTGGATCCGCCATAATCAAGATTCCCAGTTATTGTTATAAAACAAAATAGCTTAATCGAGTTTGAATTTTGTATTTTTTCCTGATCCAGGCATTATCAGCTACTTTTCCACAACTTTTCAACATCTCTTTCCACATATTTAAAAGAGTAATCCACGAGATCTTTTCCGTTATACACAATATATCAATAGTTGGAGTTTCTTTTCAGCAATTCGAAATCTTGAAAAATCTTTTGAGAAATAAGAGAAAATTTGTTATTGTTTTGTTTTTGCGCTCCGCGAAAAAACAAAACAATAACAAATTACCTACTGCAAAAAGTAAAGAATGTTGATAAATACATCCATTATCCACATTTTGTCAACAAAAAACGCCGGGAAAATGAATCCGGCGTTTTTCTAATGTTAATAAGCTGTTTACAGCCCGGCTGCTTTTCGAAGCGTATCCGCTTTATTGGTCTTCTCCCAGGTGAAATTCTCATCTTCGCGCCCAAAATGACCATAAGAAGCGGTTTTTTGATAGATCGGTCTGCGCAAATTCAAATCACGAATGATTGCGCCCGGGCGCAGATCAAAATTGGAATGAATAATTTCCGAGATTTTTTCATCGGAAATCTTGCCGGTACCAAAAGTTTCCACATTGATACTGATCGGTTTGGAAACACCAATCGCATAAGAAAGCTGGATTTCACAGCGGTCAGCCAATCCTGCGGCAACAATGTTTTTGGCAACCCACCGGGCTGCATAAGCAGCAGAACGATCCACTTTTGTGCAGTCTTTTCCACTGAAACAACCGCCGCCATGACGTCCCATCCCGCCATAAGTATCGACGATGATTTTGCGTCCCGTTAATCCGGAGTCACCCTGAGGACCGCCCACAATAAATTCACCGGTCGGATTGACAAATATTTTCATGTCAGAATCAACCAATTCGCTGGGAAGAACCGGATCTATGACATATTTTTTGATGGCTGCTTCAATTTCAGCATGCCGATTCCGCATGGAATCAGAATGCTGCGTGCTGACTACGACGGTATCAATTCTTCTCGGCTTGCCATAGGCATATTCAACAGTAACCTGGCTTTTTCCATCCGGATAAACCCAGGGAAGAACACCCGATTTCCGAACCTCAGTCAATTTTTCAGTCAGACGATGAGCCAGATAAATTGGCAATGGCAATAATACATCCGTTTCATTGCAGGCATATCCAAACATCATTCCCTGGTCACCCGCACCGACATCCTCTGTTCCGGATCCGTTTAATTCACCTTTTTTTGCTTCGAGCGATTTGTCCACACCCAACGCAATATCAGGAGATTGCGTTGAAATTGCAGAAATGATCCCGCAAGTATGCCCATCAAAGCATTTTTCACTGCTGTCATAACCAATACTTAATACGATCTTTCGGACCAATTCATCAAAATTGACAAAAGCTTTTGTGGTAATCTCGCCAAAGACCATGACATATCCGGTTTTGGTTGCTGTTTCACAAGCGACACGCGAATAAGGATCCTGTGCCAGACAAGCATCCAGAACAGCATCGCTGATCTGATCACACATCTTGTCGGGATGACCTTCCGTTACGGATTCCGACGTGAACAGGAATTTCGGTGAATTCATAAAAGTTGACATATTTTCTCCTCTGTAAAAAAACCCCCTTGGGAATCAAGGGGGTTGGGATATTCTTGTATCTTGCCCTCCTATCTTCCAGATTTTCTTTCTTCTGCCGGATTTGGCACCTTGAAATCATTCAGGTTGCCGAGGTTTCGATGGGCCGGTCCCTCCACCTCTCTGGATAAGAGCGCCTTTAGGGGCTATTCAATTAATTTTCCCAATTAAAACATAATCAGACCTCCTTGTCAAATTGACTGAAAGCTTCTGTATGACAAAGATCTTTCTTCAAACGGGTGCAAAAATTTGACAGTCCTGTTGCACAAAGAAAGTAATTCGAAATATGGATTGGATTTTCGAATAAAGAAGAAAATCTGTTGTTCTTATGGTTTTGCGCTTCGCGCAAAACCATAAGAACAACATAGAATTCTTTTCGTATTTCGAATCGGTGGCACAAAGAGAGGTATCTGCCTGAAATTTGAAATACTGCTTTTTCCTTTTTTCCATGGATGCCGCTCATCATTCCTTTTGCGATTATTAGAAATAGCAACTGTTGAAACGGATTTTACAAATTTTTTACATTCTTTCTGAAGGAAAGTGCTGGATCCACTTTATACTTAGTAGTCAGAAAAAAAACTTTAAGAAAAGAGATTACCACGTCAAAATCGAACTGACATGCCTTATTCCAAATCAGATTCGGAGTTGAATTTCAAAAAAGGAACAATTCAACAGAAAGATCAATCAATTTTTTCAAATTACACTGCGTGGTATCGAATTAACTTGTTTATGGAGAAAAAAATGCGTATTTTAGTCAGCAATGATGATGGAATTTTCAGCCCGGGGCTTGTTGCTCTGGCAGAGGTGGCTTCCGAATTTGGAGAAACGATTATATTTGCTCCGGACTTTGAACAATCAGCAGTCGGACATGCCATCACAATCAAGAGACCATTGCAATACCATCGTGTAAAACTCATGAAGGGGTTTGAAGCTTATCGGGTTAATGGCACGCCAGCAGATTGTGTTGCATTGGGGTTGTTCCATTTGGGAAACGTGGATCTGATTTTATCGGGTATCAATTTGGGAAGCAACCTGGGCAGCGACATCTGGCACTCAGGTACCGTCGCTGCTGCGAAACAAGGTGTTATTTTTGGAACACCTTCGATCGCCTTCAGCCAGGTCCTCAATGGAGAAGAACCTACATATGAGAAACAGAAACCCTACATTGCAAGAGTCATTAAGTTGCTGACCAGCGGAAACCAGCCTCCGCTGGTGAATGTCAATCTGCCGGAAAATCCGAAAGGAATCTGTTGGACCCATCAATCGGTCCGGCATTACAACGGGAAAGTGGTTGAAAGCGAAGATCCCAATGGCCGACGAAATTACTGGTTTGCAGCCACTCCATTAACCAATCCGGATGAAGGCAGTGACCGCTGGGCAATCGACCATGACCTGGTTTCATTGACGCCATTACGCATGAGTCTTACCGATGATGAATGGTTAAATCGATTAACGGGACAAATTATTGAATCATAAAAAAATTCGGAACAAGAGCGCATCAGTTTTCCACTCTGTTCGAATAACAGACTGAAATTCCGAATTACTGTTAAAACAGACAAAAAAAATGGTTTCCTTTCAACTGGGAAACCATTTTTTTGTCTGTTATTCTTTGTAATCATCTACATCCATCTGCAATGAAAATCTTGTTCTGATCAGTAAATAAAAGAAATGCTTGCCTGATATGTCAGGCAAACATTTTTTTTTATGAATCAAATCAGTTTATTGCAATGCAGACCATTCGAGCAATTCGCCGGTAAATATCGATCGAACCTGGTCAACGGTTAATGTCTGCACCGGATTCTCATGATTGACGATAACTGCAATCCCGTCTTTCGCAATAACAGTCGGAATCAATCCAGCTTCAAGCTCACTGTCTTTCAAAGCTCTGGAAGCCATTCCGATTTCGCATATTCCCTCAATGGTGGAGGTCATTCCGGTTGTTGAGTCACTCTGTTGAATTTCAATGGCTGCATTCGGATTGATCAGCAGGTATGCTTCTTTCAACTTTTCCATCACAGGCGTTACAGAGGATGAACCGGCAACTATGACTTTCCCTTCCGGTTTGTTTCCCGCATAAGGCTGTTCACCGGCAACTGCAATATATCCGCTTTTTTCAACCACTGCCTGTCCTTCAGAACTCAGGATAAAATCTATGAAATCCTGTGCAGTTTCAGAAATTCCTTCTTTTACTGCAATGTGAAATGGTCTTGAAATTGTATAAGTATCACTCAGAATATTTTCAACGGAAGGAACCACATCATCGATTTTTACCGGTTTAACGGTATCGTTCAACGAACCGAGAGAAACATACCCGATTGCGTAAGGATTTCCGGAAACTGCTGTCATCATAACGGAAGTGCTGTTCGTGATGGTGGCTTCATCAGTGGTCAAATCCTGTTTCTTACCATCTGCATCCTTTTGTTCAACTCCAAACAATTCGATGAAAGCGCCCCGCGTGCCGGAACCATCTTCACGAGAAACCACCATTATCTCACTTTCGGAATCAAATTGAGCCGAAGGATAAGCAAATCCAGCGATGGATGCTGTGAGGATTGCCGCTACCAGAATTACCAATATTTTTTTCATTTTTCTATTTCTCCTATTCAAATTTAAACCAATCATACAAAATGAAAGTAAATTTATGGAGATTGATAGTGTAAAAAAAATGTAAAAAAAAAATTTACACCAGCAATCCGAAATATGGGAAGAATCAATTGTTGTTGTGTTGTTTTAGCGCAAGGCGCAAAAACAACACAACAACAAGCTTTCTCTCTTTATTTGAAAAGAATGTCCATATTTCGAATCGCTGGTTTCGAATATCGTATTTTTTGCTCAGGCAGGAATCGGGTAGAATAAATAGTAATGACGCAACTTTTTTCTTCACCTTATTGGAAGAAAAATTACGCTGATTTATATGGGATTATCAGCAATTCAAAAGATGGGGATCATTCTTTGTTGTGGTACGGTTTTTACGCAAAACGAGTCAGCAACAAAATTTTTCTCTTTTTCAAATGGTCATCCCATATTTCATTTTTCTGATAGATAATCTTTTGCGATCGAGGCAGATATGGGCTATTTTATTGGTTGTGATCTGGGTGGTACAAACCTGAGGGCAGCAATTGTCAACTCAATTACGGGAGAAGTCAACAGCCTGACAATCATCCCGACGATGGCACATGAAGGACATAACGAAGTTCTGTTGCGAATGGCGGGTCTTTTTAAAGAAATTATCGAAAAATCGAAACTGAAAACAGAAGATATTCAAGGCATCGGAATCGGTGTCCCTGGAATGATGGATTTTGACCGCGGATTAACCACGTTTATAACCAATCTGCCCGGTCATTGGATTAATGTTCCGGTTGCCCCGTTTATTTATGAAAAAACGGGCATTCCCGCCTTTCTGATCAACGATGTGCGCGCCATCACCTGGGGTGAACTCAAATTCGGAGCCGGAAAAGGATGCCAGTCCCTGGTCTGTTATGCCATTGGCACGGGAATTGGCGGCGGTGTGGTCGTCAATAATCAGCTTGTCCTGGGTAATTCCGGTCAGGCCGGAGAATTGGGACATATGACGGTGGATCCAAACGGTCCACTCTGCAATTGCGGCAATCATGGCTGTCTGGAACAATACTCATCCGGTCCGGCCATTAAAGCCGCAGCCCTGAAAGCAATATCGCATGGAGGAACAACCATTCTCGGGGAAATGATCGGCTATGACCTGAACAAAATGACTCCGGAAGTGGTATACAATGCCGCCATGAAAGGGGATGCAATCGCCCGGAATATCTATGAAAATGCCGGGTATTATCTGGGTATTGCCATTGCGAACTCCATCGTGGCGCTTGAACCGCAGAAAATCGTGATCGGCGGCGGCATTGCTCAGGCTGGTGAACTGTTATTTGCCCCGATGCGAAAAGCCATTCAGGAACGCGTTTTCCTTGTTCCATTGGACAGAATTGAAATTGTTCCGGCGGAATTAGGGAATAATGCCGGTGTCATCGGCGCTTCCATGTGGGCTGAAAATCGAATTCAAAAATAAATAAAAAAAAATGCTGATGGATGGTCATCAGCATTTTGAAATATAGGTAGGATTCTTTGTTGTTGTGATGATTTTGCGCGAAACGCAAAATCATCACAACAACAAGTTTTTGCTTCTTTATTCGAATAATAAGGCGATTTTTCGAATTATTGAAGGATGCTCCATCAGCTCTCTTTGATATTTCAGGTTTATTTGGTTCTCTGTATCAGTTATTTTCCTTAATGAGGGAGATTGCAGCCATGGCTCCCAGACCGGCAGAAATAATAACCTGGCGGTAATAGGCATCCGTCGTTTCTCCGGCTGCATAGACACCGGGGATATTGGTCCGCATAAAAGGATCAACTTTCACAAATCCATTTTCCATCTCAAGCTGGCCTTCATATAAATCGGAGACAGGTTTATTGCCAATGAACACAAACAGGCCATCATAAACCAAAGACCTGGTCTCTTCTGTTTTCACATTTTTAATTTGAATTTCTTCCAGACGCTCTTTTCCGGTGATCCTGGTGATGACAGAATCCCAGATAAAATGAATTTTGGGATTTTCCATCGCCCTTTTCTGAATGATCTGGTCAGCCCGCAATGAATCCCGGCGATGAATGATCGTCACACTTTGAGCAAAATGTGTCAGGAAAATCGCTTCTTCTACAGCAGAATTTCCTCCGCCGACTACGGCAACGTTCTTGCCACGATAGAAAAATCCATCACAAGTGGCGCAATAGGATACGCCGCGACCGGTAAATTCTTTTTCGCCCGGAACATCCAGCATGATTGCTTTTGATCCGGTTGCTACTATGATATTCTCCGGAAGATAAACTGCACCTTCCGCCTCAACGGTAAAAGGCCGTTTTGAAAAATCGACCCGGATGGATGAATCATACGCTAATTTGGCGCCGAACCGTTCTGCCTGAGTTTGGAATTTTTCAATCAATTCCATACCCGACAGTGTATCCGGAAAACCCGGATAATTTTCAATTTCAGATGTCAGAGAAATCTGTCCACCCAGTGTTGGACCCGTCAGGATGATTGTATCCAAACCAGCCCGTGCCGTATAAATTGCTGCAGACAGTCCGGCAGGTCCGGAGCCGATGATCAGCACTTTGCATGATATATTCTTCTTTTCAATTGCCATTTTGATCCGTCACCATATTCTCCATGATCGATTTAATAGAATCAAGATTTTCGGACATTTCTCCGTCCAAAATCTTTTGAAGTGATTCATCAGGCACTAACTTCAATCTGCCATTCTCTTTTTTCAGCGTAAGTATGCAGCCTGTCTGTTTTTTTGGCAGAGTCCCGGCTTCCAAAATTGCGCCATAGATTTCTGACAGCGCTTCGTCTTCATCAAAATTTTCCTGAGCCATATTCCCCTGACGCAGCAGCAGCAGCTGTAATGTTGCCCGACTCATAATTTGCCGTACATCCAGGACTTCCAACGTTACATCTGCAGTATAACCAGAGTTATCCAAACTGGCAATAGGCTCGATTTTAAGAATTTGAATGTTTGAGCGAATCGCGTTTCCCAAAGCGTTTCCTGGTTTCTTTATTTGAAAATCGCCGGTCAACAGAAAACCGGATGCTTCCACCAGCCGGTTATTGCGGATCGATTCAAAAAAATCGCGAATCGTCTTTTCTGAATTATTGGTATTTCGCTGAGCCATAATACTTATCAGCGCGATGGCGGCAACAGAAAACAAAACCAAAAATAGACGGATGATTATTTTTTTTGAATTCATTCAGAAACCTGATTCCAGGAGCATGTATCAAAGATCAGCCTGAGAAATGATTCTCTTTCGTCAGTCTGCAGAAAGCGTGGCTGAGAGTAATTTACCAGCCGAATGGTTTCTAATACATTGCCGATATAGTGTCCGTCATAAAAATAATGCCGGTCAAAGAACGAATCCCTTTCGACATCCGACATTTGATCAAACAATAAATTTCCCAGACCGAAATGAATAAAAGTCTTCCCGACAAACGTCATACCCTGAGGAATGTGGGCCTGGCTGCCACTGATAATCACAGGACCAGCTTTCGCGATTGCATAAAAATCATGGCTCTGCAGAGGAGGAACATCATAATAGGGCCATTCCAGATGCTGAAACGTTACGACCACCTGCCAGCCGTCCTCCTGCAAATCAGTGATCTGCTGCGTCATTTTTTCGAGGTCACAAGGGGCCGCACCCGGTGTATCAGGTCCGGCCAGAATATTTTCCGGTCCAATCGCGTTGCAGCCAAGCATTGCAATCCGATTCCCATGGTGTTCAAAAAAAACCGGCTCCTGACTTTGTTCTGCGTTTAAACCACCCCCGTAGACCTGATATCCTTTTTTATAATACAAATCAAGCGTGTAAAGAAACGGTTCGGCACCCCAGTCAAGCACATGATTTCCGGTCAGTTCAATCACATCTGCACCGATCGCTTCAAGAATACGAATATAACGCGGATCGGAACAAAACCGTGCTTCACGCCGCAACGGAACCGCTGGTGGACAATCCGGTGAAAATGAGACTTCATTGCTGATATGCGTTATGTCTGATGCGGACAAGACGGCAGCAATATTTTTGACGGGATACAACAAGCCATCCGTTTCGAGATGATACGCCAGTTGACGAACCATCGCGGTTGTCCCGGTCAGTGTTAAAGTGGTCAGTTTTTCCCGATTAAAATTTGATTCCGGCAGCGGGAATTTGCATGGTTTCTTTTCATTTTGCGCCTGGATCTGCCAGACAGCCGATAGTGCATAGTGTTCCGGATTAAAATCCAGATCAAACGGGCAGGATCCATCGACCCGAATCATTTTCCAGCGCGGATCCATCGCTTCAAACGGGATGATTGCCCACACAGCTTCCTTTTGCCATGTCTCAGGCAGAAGCGATTCTTTTGAAAGAACTTTAACGGTATTTGAATCTGCATCGCCCCAAATTTCTGAGAAAACACCCCTTGTTGCATCATCCATCACCAATTGGGAAACCGCAGCATCGTTTTCGCCATGCCATACTTTTTGAATCGCATGCAGAGAGATTTCATCGGTTGTCGTGGGGTAGGGAGCAACCAGCACATATACCCAGCGAATCAAGTCATCCGTATTCTGTAGATTTGGCTCTGATGCCAGGTCAATTCGGCAATCCGCTTGATCCTCCCCGGAGACAATATTGATTTCAGCAGAAAGAATTTCCTGTATATCAGAAGGTACAGCCGGATTTATCCGGACGTTCAGTGATTCAGCGCTGACTTTTGACCAGCTATTTATAAATAACAGCAGCAAAAAAATGCTGCTCTTTTTTCGAAGACTCATATCAGGAAATTATAAATGGATACCTCTTTTTCGCCAGTGTTTTGAATCGATGACAGCAATTCGAAATATGGGGGGATTTATTTGTAGATCAACACCCAGTAACTCGAAATATCAAAAGGTTTCTTTGTTCTTCTTATTGTTTTGCGCTTTGCGTAAAACAATAAGAAGAACAAGTTTTCTATCTTTATTCGAAATACATTTCCATATTTTGAATCGCTGATTTGTAGATCAATACCTATTTACCTTTAAACATATTATTAAAGACCGTACTGGCTTTTAATCCGGAATTCCAGCTTTCAGCTTTCGACAAATATTTTCCGACCTGTTTGCGGTATTCTTTTCCAACAGCCTGTTCCAATAAGTCAATGGCACGGGCAGCATAGGAGATATCATTTTGCGCTTCCAGACGGTCAAAATCTCCAAAGAACCAGCCGCAGGAAGTAAACATGCGTTGCCGTTCATACTGAGACTGCATCAGTTTTACAAATTTTGATTCTTCTGACGGATCCAGCTTTTTTTCCATCAATCGTTCCAGTAATTCTTCCGCTGTCTCCCAATGCGTCAGAACAGAGGCATATTCGTTGCGAAATTCGAGCAAGTCCCAGCCATAAGGCTTGAGCGCAGCCTGCATCTCTGAATCGACAATCTCTGCAATTCTATTGAAGGCTCGGCGCAGCGGGGCTTTCCATTCGCCATGCTCGGAGCAAGGACATACGGTCGTCCAGCGTTTCACACCATGATGGCAGCTCCAGGATGTATTTTCACGGATCTTGATGCTCTTTTCCGGAGGGAATTTTTGAAGCCAGACTGCCGGATAGACAATTTCCAGATCATGGTTCTCGAGAGCACCGGTCGTCAGCCATTCCAGAAACTTGTCCCGGAACGGTTGATGGTGACCATATAATTCACCATCGGACGCGATTAAATAATAGCGTTCCTTTCGGGAACTTTCCGGAAAAAAGGGAAGCAGCTCATGAAAAACGAATCCGTCCGCATTGACCGTGCTTTCCGGCAGAAAACTGACTTTCGAACTGATACCGGCACCATAAAAGAATACTGCAATACGCCGATCACCCGGCAGATCCACCCAATACGGTTTGGATATATCCAAGTCTGCAGTCGTTTTCGCCTGCCAGGGGGCCAAAATCGTAAACTGAATTCCACAATCCGCAAAAACGGACAACGTTTCGGTGTCCACAGCCGTTTCCGGCGCCCACATTCCAAGCGGTTCATGACCAAAGCGGCTCTCAAAATCAGCAATTCCCCATTTGACCTGTGTCAGTTTATCTTCCCGTGTTGCAAGCGGCAGAATGGTATGGTTGTAGGATTGTGCCATTCCATTACTGACGCCGAATTGCTCATAAACAGCGCGTTCCTGGTCGACGATCATCTGCATCACGTCCGGATTGCTCTTTTCCATCCAGGTAGCCAATGTCGGGCCAATATCAAAACTGATCCTCCCGAAATTGCCCTCAAGGGCATTGGGAAGATAACATTGTTGAAGTATTTTTTCATTCCAGTTGCTGAATGGAGCTGCACCGGGTTCTACAGGGATCATACCGGTAAACGGGTTTTCTCTCGGAGGTTGATAGAAATGCCCATGGACACAAAAAGCTTGTTTCTTCATAAAACAACGCCCTTATCTTTTAGATTGTGCTCTGATTATAGTGGAAAGATGTGAAAAAGAAAAGAATTTTGAAAGATTTTGCCAAAAAGTCGCAGTTTTTAGATATTAGGTATATTATTTGTAATCATTACTTATATTTATTGCCAATATTTTCCAAATAGGACAAATTCTGACTCATGCGGGTCGGCATCAAGCCAAATTCTCTCGGCAGAACATCCAAAGCGGTAATCCGATCTTCCGCCAGATAATCCATCCAAAAATACATACGGGGAAAATTTTCAAACCATTGTTCCAGCGCAACAATGATCGTCCGCAAACCAGGCGGGGGAATATGAAGGATGCGCTTCTTTTTGCCTATGGCAGACAGGATCAAATCAATGCATTGATTGATGGTCAGTACTTCCATTCCGCCAAGGATGATCGTCTGAAAAATGGTTTTATCGTTATCCAGACACAGAAGCAGACAGGTAACCAGATCTTCAACCCAGATTGGCTGGATTCTGCTCTCGCCTTTCCCCGGCAGCATAATCATCTGAGGGACCGAGCGAATATAGCGGGCAAAAGATTCTGTAAAGTGGTCCCCCGGTCCATAAACCACCGCTGATCGGAGAATCGTAAAAGGAACGCCGCTGCTCCGAATGGCAGCTTCCGCGATCGCTTTGGCTTTTAAAACCGCATACGCAGATGATTTGTCAGCGCCAATATGACTGAGATAAAAAAAACGCTCCACATTCATCTGGGCTGCGACTTTTGAAAACATCTCAGCTGACTGGATATCGGTATTGAGATAATCGGCGTTAATTCCCTTCCATTCCGTTCCGATGAAATGAAATACTGTTCGGACGCCTTTCATGGCAGCGCGCAGATTCCGTTCATCCTGAATGCCCGCAATGGCCACATCCACCGCAACACCTTTCGGAATACGCGGAGAATTCATGGAGGGATTCAACAGCAATCTCACCGGATATCCCAGAGAAACCAGCTGCCGGACTAAAACCTGTCCGATAAATCCTGTCCCTCCTGTGACTAAAATCATGCGTTTTTCGTGATATCAGGCAAAGAATTTTCAGATGGAGGACTGGATACTTGTCCCGACAGGAGGGATTTGTAATGAAAATCAGACGAGGATAGACGCGCTGCCAGAATCTCGGCTGCTTTTTTCATCAATTGAACGGACTCCATCTGTTGTGAGGCGGATCCGCGATCATCAAAAACATCCTGGTAATAACCCAGCATACCAATCAGCTTCTGCAGCGTCTCAGCCGATTCCTTATTAAACCATTGGACACCGTCATAGAGGTTCACTTTCAGAAAACGCTGAATATCCTCCCGCAAGAGCATCTGATCCAAATCTGTCTCCAGGGTCTCGAGCGTCCAGCTTTTAATTTGATCCAGTGACTGGAAGATCCAGTGAATCAGAATAATCTGATCGCTGATCGAGACCTCATACCAGCCCGCTTCATGTAAAATCCGGGTCTGGGTTTTCTGCAAGTTCCAGTCATCCAGAATATTCCGCAAAACTGGTTCAGGAATATCCGATTGAGAAAATGCTGCCAGCAAATGTTCCTGCAAACTGATAAAAATGACATTCCATAAACACGGGTTTTCCTCCACCATCCTGGTCAGTGTTTCCAACGTAACGTTGTATTTCAGCATGGAAGGGATTTTTTTCTGGTCCGGTTTCGTCAACAATTCGCCGATACCATGCGTGTAAACCGCAAATAATCCATCGGTCGGCCGATCCAGATCATAAAAGGAATCGAAAGCCTGCATCAGTTTTTCAAAATCCGGCCAGGTTCCATTTTTGATTTCGGTCCAGTCATTCGTTTCGCGATCGAATCCGATTTTTGACTGCAGCCAGCGCAGCTTGCTGCCATGGAAACAATTGCGATACGGTTCCAGCACGAAATGAAGCGTTAATTCCTGAATCGATTCATTGACATCCGCCGTCCCGTTCCCGTTCAGCCATTCGTATAATTTTCGCCAGGTTCCCGTTGCATCATCCTGAACTTCATAGATCTCATTGAAGACGTGGTACTGATAAGCGTGCAGGTCAAAATAGAAACCTTCATGGCAGATTTTTTGGGATGATTGTACAAAGTTCAGATTCCGAATAGCATCATGCATTATGACAAAATAATCCGCATGATCATGCAGTCCAAGGCTGTCTGCAATCGTCTTTGTCTCCACGTGTTTGTCACCGTTGTTCTTGACCATAAACGGTACGGATTGCTTAATATAACCGCTGGTATCCCCAAAACGATTGTTACAGATTACCAGATTATGGCGTCCCTCTCCATAATTGGAATAAGCAAATACATTTTCATCCACATTTCCATAGCCGGATGCAAAATTGTACAGCACAAAGTGCGTTACTTCTGCAAAGCGCCTTCTTTGATGGAGCAGCGGGAAAATTTCCCGTTCATGCCGCCGCAGAAGATCCTGATCGACATGCTCATCCCAATAGGCTTTGCGGTATTCCATGCCATACTTTTCGGAAAAGCCTTCAATCTGGCCATGTCCGAACATTGGCAGACCCGGCATGGTGACCATCAGCACACAAATTCCGAAGTATTTATCACCTTTGCCAAATTGTTCAACCGCGGTCTTCTCATCCGGATTATTCATAAAATTGACATACCGTTTCAGAATATCGGGATCATACTCCAGCGTAGTTTTCAACAGGATGCGATACTGCACATTATCTTCATTGCGCAGCAAGTTCATGAACGCGCTGTTATAGACACGGTGCATGCCCAGCGTACGGACAAAATATCCTTCCATCAGCCAGAAAGCCTCTGCCAGCAGCAGCGTGTCCGGTGCTTCCACCGTCATGCGATCCACAACCTCCCGCCAGAACTCGACCGGAAAAGCTTTGTCAAAATCGGCTTTTGTCAAACCGAACTCGGAACGGGTTGCGATATCACCGCCAGTTCCCGGTTCCGGGAACCACAGCCGCTGATAGTGCTTTTTGGCCAGTGTCATCGCCGCATCAAAGCGGATGATCGGAAAGCGTTTTGCCACCTGAATGATGGTCTGGATCACAGCCTCCCGGACCTCCGGATTCAGATAGTTCAACTGCGCCGTATCGTTCCAGGGCATGGTGGTGCCGTCGTTCCCGTGATAGATATATTGCACATTTCCGGTGTTGTAATCGACCCGCTGGAAAACGACTGCTGCATCTTCCCGCGAGTAATAATGATCTTCGATGTAGATTCCAATGTTGGGATCCGGAGACAGGTTCGGTCCGTTGAACGAGTAAGACGGAAACGGGCTGTACGGCAGGGAAAGGAACCGGTCCGGATGATAAACCACCCAGTTGGAATCAATTCCCATATGATTGGGGACCATGTCGCTGGCAAGACGGATTCCAAAGCGCCATGCCTTTCGCTTAAATTCCTCAAATGCAGCCTCACCGCCCAAATCATCAGCGATGCGATAATCTGCCAGGGAATAGGCGGAGGCAATCGCTTCCGGATTGCCGCAATACCGTTTAATGGCTGCGGAAGCTTTGGAACGTTCCCACAAGCCGATCAGCCAGAGGCCGGTAAAACCCTCATCGCGCAAAGTACGCAGTTCTTCATCCGGAATCTCATTCAGTTTGGAAATCGGATATCCATATTTTTTGGAAAGCTGATCCAGCCAGACATACGTGTTCCTGGCAATCAGAACAAGCCGCGGCATCCATTCTTTATCCTGGCTGAACGCCTCATATTCAAAACCTTCATCCGCATTGCTGCTGTCCGAACCGGTATAAACCGGAATTTCAACCGGACCCGGTCCGCCAAAACCGTGTTCTCTGCCTTCCTCTTTCATCCAGTCCAGCGATGTCAGCAGCCGCCGCAGGAATTCCCCCAGCATCACAGCCCAATGCAGACGCATATAATCAAGCTGATCAAACAGCGAATCCGGATGGGTGATTGCAGGCAGACGCAGATATTCAATCAGCGTCATATCCTCGATTTTTGGCAGCGTCTGGAAAAAGCGGTTCAATTCAAAAATGACCTTGCTGTACGAGGAATGCATGATCAGGTTCTTCTCATCCAGCAGTTCGCCGAACGGATTCATGGCCGCCGGATTGCGGTTGGTGATCCAGAGTACCAGAATTTCCTCGATGACCTCATAGCGGTTCGTCTTCCCTTTCGGGTTTGTTTCCGACAGATATTCCTGGACCGTCTTTTTGGCCTGAAACACATCAGATGGCGGAAACTCGATGCAGAACGCCTCCAGGGTTTCCGTCAGCATCTGCTGTCCCAGATTCCGCTCCAGCCATTCATAAGCAGCCGTCTGCAGATTCGGACAATTCTCCCGCCGATAGGTGTCAACCATAAAATGGAGTATTTCATCAACCAGCCCCAGCGCATTCAAGACACCCGGATAAACCTGCGGCAAAACTCCTTCCTGCATCCGGACTTCATTGATTTTCCGGGCGAATTCACGCGCAGCCATGAAATCGGCAAAGATCACATTGCCGTCATAACTGAACATCTTCAGATCAAACTGATAACGTTTTCGGGATTGATGAGATACATGAAATTCCATCATTGGACCACCTCATGAAATAGATAAAAATCGAATCTTAAGTCTGGCCAGCAATCCGCAACCATGAAAGGGAAAAATCCTGATCCATCCGCTTTAAAAAATAATGCCGGCAGCATCAGAATATTTATCAATCCGAAGATTCAGTTTCGAATCACTGGTATCAGTTGTGTGTTCTTTTATTTATAATTCAAACCATACTCGATGAAAACATGTTCAAAAAAGTCATTCCCATCGACTAATTTTCTATTGCTTCTGAAGAATATGCGTATATACGTTCGAGCCGCTGCCACCGATATTCTGTGTCATCGCGATCCGCGCATCGGGCACCTGGACAGCTCCGCATTCACCCCGTAACTGCTGTACGGATTCCACAACCTGATACACACCGGTCGCTCCGACCGGATGACCGCGCGCTTTCAGACCGCCCATGGTTGCCAGGGGAATCCGTCCCGTCGGAACAATGGCATTCTCCGCTGCCAATCTCGGTCCCTGTCCTCTTTCCGCAAATCCACAGGCTTCCAGAGATAGTGTCTCAATTATGGTGAAGGCATCATGCACCTCAAACAAGTCGACATCCGACGGTGAGATTCGTGCATGCGCATACGCCTTTCGCGCAGATTTTTCTGCTGCGGCAAGCCACAGCGGATCCTTGCGTGTGTGCAGCGCAATCGTATCCGTGGCTGCAGAAGAAGCCAGAATCCGGACCGCCTGTGCCATCCCTTTCACGCGTTCCAGCGGAACAATCAATACTGCAGCCGCTCCGTCGCCCATTCCCGCTGCATCCATGACGTTGATCGGATCGCAGACCATGGCCGCTTTGCGATAATCCTCTGCCGTAATGGGATATTGAAAGCGCGCATTGGGATTATGAACGCCATTGGCATGGGCATTGACCGAGAATGCGGCAAATGCTTCTTTTGTCCAGCCATATTCTTCCATATAGCGCCGCATAAGCAGTGCGTTGATGGCCACAAAGGAGACGCCCATATCCCGTTCGAAATCAGCATCGGCGGCAGTAGCCAGTTCGCCGGTGATTTCCGGAGAGGGAGAATCCGTCATCTTTTCGACACCGACGGCAATTGCCGAATCGACATCGCCGGATGCAACCGCAATTAACGCTGCCCGTACCGCAGCAGCGCCGGAACTGCAGGCTGCTTCCACATGGATACCTTCGGCGCCCTGTGCGCCGATCCAGTCGGCAATATACGATCCCAGGTGGAGCTGATGATTGGCAGATCCGGACATCATGTTCCCGACAAATACACTGTCCACGGATTGGATGTCTGTTTTCTGAAAAATCTGCAGCACCGGCTCGCCGGCCAATTCCAGCAGACTCTTATCCCAGTGTTCTGACACCGGGGTCTGACCAATTTCAAGAATCGCAACTTCTCTCATAAACTTTACTCCTTTTCCAATTATACTTTGGTCGTTTGTGAATTGCGATCAGCAATTAGCAATTCGAAATTTGGATTAACCTTTCGTATAAAAAGAAAAAATTAGTTGTTCTTATGGTTTTGCGCTAAGCGCAAAACCATAAGAACAACTAAGAATTCTTTTCATATTTCGAATTACTGCGATTTATCCATTAAAATACATACATGACAAAACATAATGTGACCATCGGTCATCTCGGAGAAAACATCGCATTGCAGTCTGCCGGCCAAAAAGGAATGCGGCAAATCGGACGCAATGTCCGGACACCCTTCGGAGAAATCGACCTGATTCTGGTGCAGCAGGACACCATCGTCTTTGCTGAGGTAAAAACCAGAACCAGCGACAAATTCGGTTACCCGGAAGAAGCTGTCACAAAAACAAAACTGGAACATATGATGCTTTCTGCGCAATATTACATGGAAGAAAACAATCTGACGAATCCCTGGCGCATTGACGTTGTCGCCGTGAGCTACGATCCCCGGCTGCAAACCGCAACGGATCTGAAGTGGATGGAGAATGTCACAGGCGATCTCTAAGATTCCGATCACCGTGATCGTTGGTCCGACGGCTGTCGGTAAAACTGCATTTTCAATCGCGTTTGCCAGACTGATCCAGGCAGAAATCGTCTCTGCGGATTCGCGCTATTTTTATCGCGGCATGAATATTGGCACCGCCAAACCGACTGCGGAAGAAATGCAGGGCATCCCCCATCATCTGATCGACGTCGCAGAGCCGGATCAGACCTGGAGCCTCGCCCTTTTTCAGCAAAAAGCCCATGCAGCGATTCTGGACATCCACCAGCGCGGGAAAAACGTGCTGGTCGTCGGCGGCACCGGCCAATACATCCGCGCGGTTCTGGAAGGCTGGAGCCCGCCGGAATTGACGCCTGATCTGTCGATGCGGAAAGCGCTCGAAGCATGGGCGGCAGCCATCGGTGGGCAGGAGCTGCACCATAAATTAGAACGCATCGATCCCGCCGCAGCCGCAAAAATTGATTATCAGAATGTGCGCCGCACGATCCGCGCCTTTGAGGTGATCTTCACAAGCGGCCAACTTTTTTCTGAGCAGCGGAAACAGATCGATTCGCCCTACCAGCCGCTGGTGATCGGACTGACCCGTCCGCGAGCAGAGCTGTATGAGCGCATTGACCGGCGCATCGACCAGATGTTCGAGGATGGATTTGTAACAGAAGTGAGGGAACTGCTGGACAGGGGATTCTCTCCTGACCTGCCCTCCATGTCCGCCATCGGATACCGGGAGGTCAGCGCTTATCTGCGGCAGGAGATTTCGCTGGAGGAGGCAGTCCTGCAGATCCGGCGCGGTACGCGCAATTATGTGCGCCGGCAAGCCAACTGGTTTAAACAGTCCGATCCGCAGATTCACTGGTATGACCTCAGTGACCAGTGACGGGAGGCGAAATCCTGCCGATTCTCATTGAAACCCGGCGATTCGAAAAATGAAAAAAAATATGTTGTTGTGATATTTTTGCGCGAAGCACAAAAATATCACAACAACAGTTTATCTTCTCCAAACTTCGAATTGCTGATTTAATCCAATTTGATTTTATAATACCTATTGCGGATTATTAACTTGAACAAGAAAATTCCTTTTCGGACCGAGCTTGCATACGGATAACCTGCAGCGCTGTGTTCGAAAGAACAACAAGAGGCAACCATCCTTGAAAAACACTTCGACTGATCCAACCCCGGTATATGACTCCGCAGCGCTGGTTTCACCGTTTATCGATGAAACCAAAGGTTTGTATTCCCGCTGGTTTATCCTGCGGCGGATGATCTATACCAATTTTAAAACCCGATACAAACGATCCTACCTGGGCGTCATCTGGTCTCTGCTGAACCCGCTGCTCAATATGATCGTATTTGTCGTTGTTTTTTCTCAACTATTTCGATTTCAAATCCCTCATTACCCGCTCTATATCCTCAGCGGTCAAATGATTTTTACTTTTTTTGCGTCATCCACAGCCGAAGCGATGATGCAGATCCTGTACAACGCAACGATGATCCGCAGAGTTTACCTTCCCAAAACAATTTACATCCTGGCCGGTATTGCGATCAACGGAATCAACCTGATCCTGACTTTCATCCCGTTTCTGTTGATTGCACTGATCGACAAACTGGAGTTTTCGGTCCAGATGTTCATGATCATCCCGGCATTGTTGCTGCTGTCCTGTTTTGTCGTTGGCATGAGCCTGATCGTCGCAACCATCACGCCTTACCTGAATGACTTCTCCCAAATCTGGGGCGTGCTCATCACACTCTGGACCTATCTGACACCGCTGTTTTACCCCGTGGATATTATTCCGGAGCAATCGCTTGCGCTTTATAAAAGTAATCCCATGTACATTTATGTGACGCTCTTCAGGGATCCGCTACTCTATCAAACCATCCCGGAACTATCCCTGTGGATCAATGGAATTATCTATGGCGTAGTTTTCCTGTTATTCGGCTGGTGGCTTTTCACCAAAAATTCCAACGAATTTGCCTACCGGGCTTAGGAGATACCATGAACCAAAATCTTGCAATTCAGGCTGAAAATTTGGGGATTTATTTCCGCATGCCCTCGGAACCGATATCCGGGACTAAAGATCTTTTTGTACAGGCTGTCAAACGGAAAATTAAAATTAATCAATTCTGGGCGCTGCGTCATGTCAGCTTCGAGCTGAAACGCGGCGAATCCATCGGTATCATGGGTCGCAACGGTGCCGGAAAGAGCACCCTGTTAAAAGTGATCGCACGGGTGCTGACTCCCAAAGAGGGCAGAATCATCGTCCGCGGTAATGTTTTCCCGATGCTTGAGCTGGGCGCCGGATTCGTGCCGGATCTGACAGGACATGAAAACATCTATCTCTATGGCAACATATTGGGGTTGACCAACGCCGAAGTCGGCAAGCTGTATGACGAGATCGTGGACTTTTCCGAGCTGGGAGATTTCATCTATGCGCCGCTGCGCTCCTATTCTTCCGGCATGGTCGCGCGCCTTGCTTTCGCAACAGCGACCGCCGTCCAGCCCGATCTGCTGCTGGCGGATGAAATTTTGTCCGTCGGTGATGCGCCCTTCCAGGAAAAATGCATCCACCGCATGATGCACTATCTGAGCCACGGTACGACCATCGTTTTTGTCTCGCACAGCACTGATACCGTCAAGAAAATCTGCAGCCGCGGAATGTGGCTGGAACATGGAACGGTCAAGATGTCCGGCTCTGCGGAAGAAGTCGCCGATGCCTACAAGGCACAATAAACAGAAAGAAAGTAGCGTCGAACTCGCTTGAAATCGTCTGTCATCCAATCCATAAAACAATGGCGCATACTCCTTCCACTTAAAACCATCAAGCGGATCCTGCATGCCTGGCTGCTGGAACACGTTCTCAAAACGTACTGGTATTGGATTCTGCGACACGAATGGCAGTTCTTTCGGAAATGGACCTTTCAAAAAGCAACCGCTTCACTGCAACAGCATCCCATCATCACACTCATCACAAACATCGAAAAGGGCGCAGCAACAGACTCGCTGTTCAGAACCATCCGCTCCGTGTCCAGACAGTATTACCCCGATTGGGAGTGGTACCTCTTTGCTGATTCGGAGGAGCTGCAGCAGCTTGCCGGCTGCATTCCCGCTCAACTCCGGCACAAAATTCATCTGATAGACCATTCGAATGATAACGCAGAGGCGTGGGGTGGAGAATTCTCCGCCTTTCTTTCCAACGGGGATGAATTGGCGCCATTCGCTCTGGCGGAAGTGGTCAAAGCCATCAACGAAAATCCGCAAGCTGATATACTGTTTTCCGACGAGGATCATATCCGGGGCAAGCGCACGCGCTATGATCCGTGGTTTAAACCGCAATGCAACATCTATAACCTGCGAAGCGGGAATTACTTAGCCCATTTTTTAGTCATTAGAACTAACTTGCTGAAAAAAATTGTGGCTCAGGAAGGGAAACGTCCGATCCACCGGATTCACCTGTACGACCTGATTTTGCGCTGTGTCGAACAGACCTCGGAGGTAATTCACATCCCCGCAGTGCTCTACCATTCGCGAAAGGCAAGGCTCGATTCAGAGGGACATCCGATCGCCCGCGCCGCAGATCCGCTGGATGAACTGGCGCTGCAGAATCATCTGCAACGGATGCACATCCTGGCAGATATATTGCCAAATGATTATCCGGATACATTGCGCATTCGTTATACCGTGCAAGGATCGCCGCTGGTGTCCATCATCATCCCCAACAAGGACCAGCAACCAATTTTGCAGCGCTGCATCGATTCGATTCTGGAAAAAACCACCTATCCGAATTATGAGATCCTCATCGCGGAAAACAACAGCCGGACACCGGAAATTTTTTCCTACTACGAGCAACTGGAAAAGCGTTTGGATTTTCCAGGCCGGATCCTGTACTGGGACAGCCCCTTCAATTACTCTGCCATCAACAACTGGGCGGCAGAGCAGGCTTCCGGAGAATACCTTCTGTTTCTTAACAACGATATCGAAATCATCACGCCGCAATGGATCGAGGAAATGCTCGGACTGGCGCAACAGCCGGATGTCGGTGCTGTGGGCGTAAAACTATGCTTTCCGGATGGCAGACTGCAGCATGCAGGAGCAGGATTTGACCGCTATATTCCTGATTCAGTTTATCATTTCGCACAGGGTGTTGATGGCAAAAAAAATGGGTATTATGGAATTTTTACAAAAGTTAACACTTATTCCTGTGTTACTGCGGCATGTTTGATGGTTAACAAACAAAAATTCTTCCAGGCAGGAAAATTTGATGAAATTTTCAGTATAGATTTAAATGATGTGGATTTATGCCTGCAGTTGCTGCAAAAAAAATGGTTCAATTTATTTACACCTTATGCTGAATTAGTTCATCATGAATCTCTCTCCCGTGGATACGACACAAATTCAATTCAAATACAAAGAGCAAAACAGGATTTCTCCAAATTGAAAATAAAATGGAAAGATTTCGTTGTGCCTGCAGATCCTTTTCTCTCCCCATATTTACGTTTTGAACAATATAGTCTGGATTTTTTTGGTCAAAAATAATTTCATTTTTCGATCGAATTATAAAAAAAGGATTTGAACAGGAATTGTTTTTGAAAAAATTTTTCCTGTTTTGGAGAAATTCCCGGAAATAGTGAAAAACAGTTCCGATTCACCCGCTTGCACGTTGACACCGAGCGTCACTACCGCTTGTCCAAAGAAAACATCTTCATGATCCTCAAAAACAAGATCATTTTCGGTTGAGCGAAGCTCCCATTTTAATGAAAAACCTTTTAAGGTTTCTTTTGGAAATTTTCGCCAAACCAGGCGGACATCAATTTGTTTATCTGCTCCATGAACGAATTGATAATGGCTGGGGATGCTGAATGACAATTTATTGGGACAACATTCGATCACAAAAGAAGGCAATTCCCGATATTGGCCTTCATAGATCTGAGAAAAAACTTTTTCAGCGATAGCTGCCGACAATCTTTGTTGATGACCCCGTTCATAATGTTGAATTTTATTTATATTTTCGAGAAGGGTGCCATCATGCCAGCACTGAGAAAAGTTAAACAATGGCTGTCCCGCTTCGTACAAAACAGCATCGTAATTTTCAAACTGGAAGCGTTGTGGATGAACAAATGACTCTCCACTTAACGGCCCAAACTCCCAATTCAACGTCTGATAAGGCAGAGGTATATACATATCCGGATTGGAATATACAACGATATTTATGTAAATGCTTCGAATATCCAGATCTCCCCTGTAAGTCTCTGGATATTCCTGAAACATTTTGAGAAAGCAAGCCTTGCTGATCACCTGAGGCATACGGGAATCATAATTCAGGAGTGGAAAATGATGTTCCTTTAAAAAATCAGTCGTTTTTCTCATTTCAGAAGTAAAAAAATGGCTTTCTGACAGAATGTCCAACGCGAAGAAATCACCGCAGAAATATACCTTGAACACCCCGTTCTCTATATAGTAATCTTCGGAGAGGGGAAATAACGGCCGATAGTTATCTTCACTCAGGAGGAACACCGGATCGATGCGATCATCTGCGATCCACCAAAAAGGATTTTCGCTTACCAGTGACTGTGCAGCAGTGTAATCGAATTGAATCCAGATGAATTTCAGACGGGTTTTGCAATGCAGAGAAAAATTGTCTGGATCGATGGAAGATGTAATAATGACTGCTTCTGAAATAAACGGAAGAAAATGTTCCAAATAATGGATCGTTTCAGTTAACAAATCCATTCGTTCCGAGCGGATAATTATCTGTTTTAGAGAATCGTGAAAGATTTGGGTTTTCTTTTCTGTAAACAATACTTCTGAGAAAGCATCAGCCGCCTCATCCCAGGTCACCGGTTTGAACTTTGACAATGATGCCTTTTTCTCCGCGTATCGCAGAGGATCATGAAGATAGCGCTCGATTTTTTGAATCAGGTCATTTGTCTGCAGCGGATCAAAATAATCGCAAAATCCTCCGCCAATTTCTCTGAAAACGGGAATATCCGAGGCAATGACCGGTGTACCCCGCATCAGAGACTCGATCAGCGGCAGGCCAAAACCTTCGACAAAAGACGCCGAAACAGTCAGGAAGGCATTTCTATATAACGCATCTATGGAAGCATCATTGAGATTTTCAAGAAAATAAAAACCTTTCCCTCGCAGCGGATGCCGCATAATCCGAGACATCAGTTCATCTGCCATCCATCCATTACGACCGGCAAAAACGAGCTGAAAACCATCCTGATGCAACCTTTCATCAAAAGCATCCAGAATAACCTGATGATTTTTTCGAATTTCTATCGTTCCGACACACAGAATATACGGACCAGATGCTTTAATTTTTTTTACAGAATCAGAAATTTCAGAGACAGGCTGTTTAACCTGATGAAAATTGAATCCAAGTGGCAGAACAGAAATCGCCTGTCGCTCAAAACCGAGACGTTGTTGAATCTTCTGTAATTCAGCAGCCGTGCTGGATGTGCTGACAAGAAATGTATCTGCCCAGCGAAGATTAGCTTCCAGAAAATTCATGAAATTTATGATCCCGATTGGATGAAAGAAATGCGGATGGGTAATTGGAATCAGATCATGGAAAAAGGTGATGATACGAACATTATGGTTTTTCAATAACGGGTATAGGAAAGAACGCCGCACAGGATTCATCCAAACCGCATCCAATTCAAAAAAAACTGATCCACCTTCAAAATCAAAAACAGAAAGGCAGTCTTGTGAATAACAGTCTCTTTTTTCACCCGGGATTCCTTGAAAAAGGTCGATTACTTTCTCTGTATCGAGGATCAGATACTTTCCTGATGCCTCATGATAACTTAAAAGAACTATCTCATAATTTAAGTTTCTTGCTTGTTGTATCAGACGAACGGTCAGTTCACGGACTACCCGCTGTATACCCGAAATAAATTCTTGCTGCATCAAATTAGTCAGATCAAGATAGATTTTCATAAGAATCAATCCTTTAAATCCGTTTCCAAATCATCCGCAAAAAACGCTTCATCCAGCCCGGAGCACTCTGAAAAGAGCGATACATTTTTTTTCGAATCTGTTCTTTGATATTATGTCTGCTCCGAAAGGAAGTAATGATTTTTCCTCTGTGGTCAGCGTAAAGATTATTTTCAAGCGGATTACAATGATAACGATACACTTTTGAGTGACAAAAGGATTTAATGACGGCTTTCTGAAAAGCAGGATATCCTTTGAAGATAATGATCATGCTCAACATGAATGGAATCTTCTGCGCAGTAAGTTCATTCTTTAAAGCAAACGAGGTCATCTCAAAAAAAGTCTCCGCTTGATCCGCTTCCAACAGTCGTAGAACATCCGTCTTGAAGGGGTTCTCTTGCGAAATATACTGCAGCAACTGCAATGAAAACCGAATCGAAATGCCCTTTTTTTCTGCATTCTCTTTGACCAGATCATAAAGAGAGATCTCCATTGGCAACGTCTTCTCCAATTTCGCATGTGATAAAATCTTTTAATAATTCTAAGTTATTAATGTCATATTTATTGCTTCAGATTCCAGAAATACCAAATATGTAAAGAAATAATTGTTGTTGTGTCGTTTTTGCGTGAAACACAAAAACGACACAACAACAAGCTTTCTCTCTTTATTTGAAAAGCATGCCGATATTTCAAATTGCTGTGTAGTATCATTTTTCAAAAAACGAATTTTTTTTAATACTATAAAGCGATCCTTGCAATCAAGAGTAAGCTCAATTACTCGTATAATATTGAATATTTTCTAATTGGTTGTATGGTAAAATCAAAAATATTACATTGAAGAAACAGGTACGTGGAATTTTTATGAAATTTACTCCATTATCCATCCCTGAAGTTATATTGATCACTCCGAAGGTCTTTCGCGACGAACGCGGATTCTTCTTCGAGAGCTGGCAGCAGCAGGTTTTTGCCGATGCCGGCATCCAGGCCGATTTCGTGCAGGACAACCATTCCCGCTCTATTAAAAACGTGCTGCGCGGACTGCATTATCAGATCCGCCAGCCGCAGGGCAAACTGATCCGCGTCATCGTTGGAGAAGTGTTTGATGTCGCGGTCGATCTGCGCCGCAGTTCCCCCACTTTCGGCCAATGGACCGGGGCAACATTGAGCGCGGAGAATTTCCAGATGCTGTGGATTCCGCCGGGATTCGCACACGGCTTTCTGGTGCTCAGCGACATCGCTGAATTCGTTTACAAAGCGACTGATTTTTACGCGCCGCAATATGAACGATCCATCCGCTGGGATGATCCGCAGATCCACATTGACTGGCCGCTGCAGGGGCAGACTCCCATTCTTTCCACCAAAGACGCCAATGGCGCAGCTTTCCAAAACGCGGAGGTATTTGCATGAAACATGTATTGGTAACCGGCGGCGCCGGATTCATCGGATCCAACTTTGTGCGCCATCTGCTGGCCAGTGAGCCGCAAGTCCGCGTCGTGACGCTGGATCTTCTGACTTACGCCGGCAGACTGGAGAATCTGGAAGCCCTCCCCAACCCGCAGCAGCACCGCTTCATCCATGGAAACATCTGTGACCGGCCGCTGGTCGATGCGATTCTGGCGGAAGAAGCCATCGATACCATCGTCCACTTTGCAGCCGAATCGCACGTCGACCGCTCCATCTCCGGACCGATGCCGTTCATCGAAACCAACATCGTCGGTACCTTCACCCTGCTGGACGCAGCCCGCAACGCCTGGGCGGAGAAATGCGGACCCTTCCGCTTTCATCACGTTTCCACGGATGAAGTCTTTGGCGCGCTGCAACCCGGGGATGCCCCTTTTTCTGAAAAAACAGCGTACGATCCGCACTCTCCCTATTCCGCATCCAAAGCCTCCAGCGACCATCTGGTCAGAGCCTATGGCACCACCTATCACCTGCCGGTTACCATCAGCAACTGCAGCAACAACTACGGACCCTACCAGTTCCCCGAAAAGCTGATCCCACTGATGATCCTGAACGGCATGATGCAAAAACCGCTGCCGGTATACGGACAGGGCGCCCAGGTGCGCGACTGGCTGCACGTCGAAGATCATTGTGAAGCCATTCTGCAGATCCTGAAACAGGGCAGGGACGGCGAAACGTACTGCATCGGCGGCGACAATCAACCCTCCAATCTGGAAATTGTGCGCACGATCTGCGATCTGCTGGATCAAAAGCTGCCACTGGCGAACGGGCAGCCGCATCAAAGCCTGATCCGCTTCGTGACCGACCGGCCTGGACATGATTTTCGTTATGACATTAATATTACAAAGATCCATCAGGAGTTAGGGTGGGAGCCCAAACGGAAACTCCGCCAGGGATTGGAAGAAACCATTAATTGGTATTTGACCAATCCAAAATGGATTGATTCTGTTCTTCAGAAAAGTGAGTTCTCTGCCTGGCTGAACACGAATTACCAAAAACGCTAATGAGTATTACAGAACAGACTTAGCACTGCAGAAGATAAATTTAAAAAGGAATAATTGACTATGAAAGGCATCATCTTAGCCGGCGGAAAAGGCACCCGTCTCTACCCGCTCACCCGCGTGATCAGTAAACAACTTTTACCGGTTTACGATAAACCGATGATCTATTATCCGCTTTCGATGCTGATGCTGGCAGGTATCCGGGAAATTTTGATCATCAGTACCCCTGAAGATCTGCCCCTCTACAAACGGCTTTTATCGGATGGCAACCAATGGGGAATCTCTTTCTCATACGCCGAACAGCCTAAACCGGAAGGCCTGGCTCAGGCTTTCATCATCGGAAAAGATTTCCTGGCCGGTGAATCTGCCTGTTTAGTTTTGGGAGACAATATTTTTTACGGACAAGACATTCCTTCGAAACTCCGCACTGCGGCATCATTGGAGAAAGGGGCAGTCGTTTTCGCCTATGAAGTTTCCGATCCTGAAAGATATGGCGTTGTTTCTTTTGATGAAGAAGGGAACGCGATCAGTCTCGAAGAAAAACCGAAGAACCCCAAATCCAATTATGCTGTCCCGGGAATATATTTTTACGACCATCGGGTCACAGATTATGCCTGTAATTTGAAGCCTTCGAAACGTGGTGAACTGGAAATTACAGATCTGAACCGAATCTACCTGAACAATGGCGAATTGAAAGTCCAGGTTCTACGGAGAGGTGTTGCCTGGTTAGATGCCGGAACCCACGAAAGTTTGATCCAGGCTGCAATGTTTATTCAGGCGATTCAAACCCGTCAGGGGATGCAGATCAGCTGCCCGGAAGAAATTGCGTTCCGGATGGGTTTTATCGATCAAGACCAATTGCTGCGATTATCCAAAGAAACAGGAGATCAATCCATGCAGAGCTACTTAGAAAAAATTGCGAGAGGATGATTCGTTGAAAATTCTATTAATCGGTGAAAGAGGACAGTTAGCCTGGGAATTGATTCGAACATTAATGCCTATCGGAGAGATTTATCCGGTTGACTTTCCCCAATTTGATATCTCCGACAAAACACAGATAAGGGATACGGTCAAAGCAGTTGCTCCGGATATTATTATCAACGCGAGCGCATATACGAATGTCGATTTGGCCGAAACCGAGAAGGAAAAAGCGATGGCGATCAACGCGGATGGTCCGGGCTGGCTGGCAGCAGCCTGTGCATCCAAAAAAATCCCGCTGATCCATTATTCGACGGATTTTGTTTTCGATGGAACAAAGAATACCCCTTATGTTGAAATAGATCAGCCGAACCCGATCAATATCTATGGACTTAGCAAATGGAAAGGGGAACAGGCAATCCAACAAGAAACTGGTGCTGCTCTGATTTTCCGGCTTGCCTGGCTTTATTCAATGCGCGGGAACAGTTTTGTCACGAAATTTCTGGAATGGGCAAAAAAATATGAGACGATCCGGGTTGTTGATGATCAGATTGGAAACCCAACCTGGGCGCGTTTTGTCGCCGAAGCAACTGCAACAGTACTCTCTCAAGCCATAGCAACTGAAATGCTTTTATATGATTGGTTTACTGAAAAAAAGGGAATATATCATCTGACAAGCAACGGTGAAGCCAGCAGATATGATTGGGCTTGTGAGATTTATAAGAATACTCCGAATAAAGAAAATCTGTTTGTTAAAGAAATCAAACCGGCAAAGACTGTTGATTTTCCGGCTCCGGCACAAAGGCCGGCTTATTCATCGCTAGATTGCTGGAAGGTAAAATCAAGTTTCATGATAAGTGTGCCAAGTTGGGAGAATCAGTTGAAAAAATCCTTATTTTTTTTTAATTTATAGAAATAATTTTCTTTATTTTAAGATCTATTTATTCAAATTATGTTTAATTTCTTCTTTATTTAAATTAAAAATCTAAGAGAATTATCGGATGACAAAATGAAAAATAGTTTTAATAGTCCCACAATTCAGGATAAATCTAACAAGAGAAAAATTGAATCAATTGTTTTTTACTCTCGATGTTATGGGGAAGCTATTTCATCATTACGAGTATTAGGTCCGGCTCAAGTAGCGGGAGTTAACATTATCCGCGGATTAATCGAACCAATGCCCGTCGATATTAATGCTGTCAAAGACGCGGATTTGGTCATTATTCAGCGTGATTTCTGCTACTATTATGATGCATATGAAAAAATAGTCTCACTGGCACATTCTTTGAATAAACCGGTAGTATTGGATTTAGATGATCTATTGTTTGATTTACCTGAAGAACATCCAGACCGCCTTTCCAATTATTTCACTGATACTCTACTGCCATTATTGCAAACAGTTATGGAAGCGGATCTTATCACAGTGGCTACTATACCCCTACGAGAAGTTCTTCTTCCATATAACCAAAATATTAAAGTTATTCCCAATTATTTGGATGATTCTCTCTGGCACTTGAACAAATCACCAGACATTAGAAATAATAATGAAGAAATTATTATTGGTTATATGGGGGGACACACCCATAAACCTGATTTATACATGGTCTTACCTGCATTACTTGAAGTAGTTAAAAAATATCCCAATCGTGTTCGGTTTCATTTTTGGGGAATTGAGCCTCCAAACGAGCTTCTCCCATACTCGACGATGGAAAATTGTCCTCAAGAATATTCGGTATTTGCTGATTTTTTTCAAAAGCAAAGTGCAGATATTGTGATTGCTCCATTATGTGAAAACACATTCAATAGATGTAAAAGTCCGATTAAATTCTTTGAATACACTGCTGCAGGGATGCCAGGAGTGTATAGTCATGTTGCTCCTTATTATGAAATCATCGAAAACGAAAAAGAAGGACTACTTGCTTCTACAACAGAAGAATGGGTATCTGCTTTGAGCAAGCTGATTGATGCTCCGGAACTAAGAAAAGAACTGGTCCAAAACGCAAAAGAAAAAATTTGTGACCATTGGCTTCTATCGAATAATATAAATAATCGTATACTTATTTATGAGGAATTAATTTCTAAAAAAGGAAAGAAGGAAATAAATTATCCTTTTTTCTTTGATTTCATTAAATCTTTTTCAAGACAATATTTCGAGAAAAAACAAAAAGAATTTTCATTTCAATCTTTGAATAAACTGATTGATGAAATCAATATTCAAATGGTAATCAAAAACCAAAATATTCAATCCTTGAACGCTCTGGTAGCGGAACGCGATCAGACAATCCAAACCTTGACTGCTCAGGTTTCAGATCTAGATCAAAAAAATAATAGTTCACTTTCACAAGATAATCTAGCTCAAAATGATATTACTACTCTTAAAGAGTACCTCAACCAACACGATCTAGTAATACAAGAACTCAATTCTAAACTATCTGAGATCTACGGCAGTACTGCATGGAAGTTGATTCAAAAGATGTGGAAGGTGCGTCTTTGGATGGCGCCTAATGGTAGTCTCCGGGAAAAAATTGGGCGATTTATTTTCAATCTTAGACATAAAATTTCTATTACTAATCCCATTCCACAACAAAAAAATATAAAATCTGAGATTGCGGTTAAACCTGAATTGAATCAACAACGTTGGGGTATTATGGCAACCCCACACACAATATTTATCGCAAATCTTATAGCAGATCGTTTACATAAATATAATTGCCAGGTTGATATTATGGTAAGTGCGCCTACTGTTTTCTCACATGATTATTATGTCGTGATATGTCCGCAAATGTTTACAAGATTACCTTCTGGGGAAAAACGGATAGTCTTCCAAATGGAACAATCTGTAAGCTCACGATGGTTTACAGAGGAGTATTTTAAAATCCTTAATGAATCTTGGGTAGTTCTTGAGTACAATTTATATAATATTGAATTTTTAGACTCGCATGGGATTGTCTATCCTCATATTTATTATTTGCCTGTTGGTGCAACAACAAATTATTTTGATAACCATCCCCCAAAAGAGAAGGACATAGAAGTACTTTTTTTGGGTGACTCATATAGCTCACCAAGACGTCAAAGAATGCTTGAGGCGTTATCCCAGAAATTTAATGTCAAAATAATTAACGATCTATTTGGTCTTGATTTGATTAATTATATTAAACGTTCAAAAGTTGTAATAAATATTCATTATTATGAAAATGCTCTATTAGAAACTCCACGTATACAGGAATGTTTATCTTTAGGAGTACCTATTGTTTCCGAATCATCACAAGACAAGGATGATTATCCGCAATTTGCAGAAGTGGTAAACTATTTTGAGGAAAATTCAATTTTATCGATGATAGAAGTTGTAAATAAAACATTGCAAAATCTGCCTTCATCGAGTTCTATAATAAAATCTGTTGAAGTATCTTCGGAAAATTTTGATTTTATGTTTGACCGTTTTCTTGTGGGTATGGGATTTTTACCATTTTCTCATACACAAAAAATGTCATTTCCAACGTTTGGTCCTCGATTAGTGTTAACCTTGCCTGAAACAATCAAACGTTATAGAAGTTTTCAATCAATCATTCCAAATAATACGATATCTATTACAGGAATACGTTATAAACCCGGTTGGGTTGGTTGTGGATTAAGTTATGCAACAATTGCTCGGAAGGCATTGAATTTGAAGATAACACGATTGACAGTTATGGAAGATGATGTACTACTTCCAGAGGACTTTGAAGAAAAAAATAAAATTGTGAATGATTATTTAGATAGTGTTGAAGGCGATTGGGATATATTTGCTGGTTTTATTGCATCGCTTCATTCAGATGTAAAAATTCTAAAAGTAGAGTTTTTCAAAGGAATTCGCTTTGTCACAGTTGATCGTATGACAAGTATGGTTTTTAATATCTACTCTGAAAAGGCGCTTAATATTCTTGCTTCATGGGATCCGGGAAATTCCGATGTCCAAAAAAATACTATTGATCGATATATCGAAAACAAAAGTAATCTTCGTATAGTTGTGGTTGTACCTTTCTTGGTAGGGCATAAAGAAGATGTGAATTCAACGGTATGGGGATTTCAGAATACTCAATATTTAGATATGGTCAATACAAGCCAAAGGGAATTATTTTTAAAAATCTGGGCTTACGAAAAAAATAAACCTCGCTCTTTTTAGACTTCTGGTTTATGTAGATTATACAATTATGAGGATTTAATTCATCTCACGAGAAAATGAGAAAAAATTACCTAAGCTGTCGTGTTTTTGCTGCAATGAAAGTACTTTGTATGAATCTAATAACCTTACTCCAAGTATTGGGATTTCATAAAATCTTTGTTAGTCACAATATCCAAAGAGCCAAAGGGTAAATTGGCTAAGTTTAT
Source organism: Flexilinea sp. (assembly GCA_026645735.1). Lineage (GTDB taxonomy): Bacteria > Chloroflexota > Anaerolineae > Anaerolineales > Anaerolineaceae > Flexilinea. The sequence goes on along the minus strand of JAPKMT010000001.1, from coordinate 9,176 downwards.
TAAAAATTATCTCATTTTCTATGGAATAAAAACCATAAAAATCGAGAAATTAGTTGGAAGAACACAAAGGAATATTCATGTTATTAAAAGCAAAAAATAGTAAGTTCGTAAATCTAACGGTAATGTTTTGTATTTCAATTGTTTTGGTTTTTTTTACTATAAAGTGTATTTCTGTAGTCATGACATCTACCTTTTCTTTTGACGGGGGAATGAATGTTCAAGTAGCGCAAAATTTAGTTAGTGATTTGGCATATGCAACATCCTATTCTGGTATTATCGAATTCAATCGAATAATACAAACTGGGAGCCCAATAATATTGCCAGTTGCCTTAATATTCAAAGTATTTGGAGAGTCATTTGAAAATGGATTAATTGTTAATGCAATATATATAATTTTATTAGTATTTTTCATGGTTTATTACCTTAAGTATTGTATAAATTTGAATAATTATCTTATATTGTTAGCTATCCTCCTTTTTTGTGGTACTCCACAGATTTATTTTTATGGCTTTGGATTATTTGGAGAAATACCAGCACTATCTTATTTTATATTGGCGTTGATTCTTTTGCACAAATATGAAAAAAAATCAAATTCAAAATTTCTTTTTTGGGCAGGTATATTAATTGGATTAAGTTGCTTATCCAAAACGGTCTTGCTAATTTCGATCCCAGCTTTCATTTTTGTGTTCTTTTTTGATTATATTTTTAAAAGACGATTCAGTGTTAAGATCTATATCCAACAATATGTTTTGTTACCATTAGGATTTCTTGTCCCCATATCAATATTTGAATTTTACAGACTGATTTCTCTCGGTTTCGAAGTCTATTGTAGATGGTGGTCTGATCAATTTACAGCAGTTCTACTACAAGCAGGATTAAAAAGAGGATACTCAGATACTAATGGATTTTTCAACAAATTTGTTTCACACCTAGATTCATTATCATCATATGTTATTGTAAATAAGAACATTATCCTTTTTGTGTTGCTTTTATTATTATTATTATTTATTTGTATTTTAATATATTGTATATACATCCATTGGAGAAAAAAGAAAATTGTGAATGGAGATACCTATCCTTTTTCCAATGATTTGATGGTTTTAATTATAGTAACCCTTTCTTATTTTGGGTGGTGGCTTCTTATCACTCCAACACAAAAAGTTTACTATAGAAGAATTATAAATGGCTATATTCTTCTTGAACTTTGTATAGTAGTTTTGATTTATTCACTTGACATGTTTATTAAAAAAATCTTGGATAGATCAAAAGTAGGTACCAATAAATTGTATGGTTTCTCGACAATCATAATTTCTTTGATCCTCCTAACGACTTCTGTTGTTAATATTATAAAAACAAATAACTACAAAATTTCGTTCATAGACGGACAGAAGAAGACTTCAATATTTGAAGCAAGCGAATTTATTTATACTCTGCCATCAGAATCAGAATTCTTTGGATATGGATGGTGGCAAGCCCCTAATGTTGCTTTTGCATCTGGTAGATCTTTTTGGGATATTGTGGATAGCAAAAAGAAGGATAATATTGGCATTCAAAATGAGAACTATTTAATTATTGAAAATATGAATGAAAACGATGACTACATTGAAATACTAAGCAAATATGACAACAAATTAGTTTTTTCAAATAAAGATATCCTCATTTACAAAATAATTTATAGACACTTATTTTTATATCCAGAATTCAAAGAGATTGAGAGAAGTCAAGTTAATAATAATAAGATTGATTTCACTATGCCCAATTCTAATATTTTCGTTAGAAATGTTTACATTAATGACAAGAATAATTCAGCAAAATTTGCCCAGAGATCGTCAGGATATCTTTTAAAATACAATAATGAAAAAAAACTGAAAATTGTTACTTGGTTTCCAAGCCTAAGTTTGTATTATAGTAAACAGATTGAATTGAAAATATATGCAAATAAAGTTCTAGTAAAAACATACGAAATTGATCATGATGGTTTTCAGGAATTTTATATTCCATTAAATAATATTGTTGGTGATACAATCGAAGTTTCAATATTATGCAATACTGAAATTATTTCAAAACAAGATTACAGAGAGTTATCTTTCTTAATTAAAGAAATGGAACTTCTCAAATAATTTTTTAAAAAAAAGGAGTTTTAAATTTTAGAAATGAAAAAACTCATCATTCAAATACCTTGCTATAACGAAGAGGAGACACTCCCCAAAACATTCGTCGATCTCCCAAAACAAATTGAAGGGATTGATGAGATTGAATACCTGATTATTAATGACGGCAGTATTGACCGGACAGTTGAAGTGGCGCGAGAATTGGGTATTCAGCATATTGTGAACTTCAAGAAAAACAAGGGTCTTGCCCGAGCATTTATGGCAGGATTGGATGCCTGTCTTCATCTGAATGCCGATATAATCGTTAACACAGATGCAGACAATCAGTATTGTGGCGCTGATATAGAAAAGTTAGTTCAACCTATTCTACAGGGTAAAGCAGATTTGGTCATCGGAGAACGCCCAATAGATGAAATCGAACACTTTTCCTGGCGCAAAAAAAAGTTACAACATATAGGAAGCTGGATTGTTCAAATTGCATCCAATTCGAACATTCCGGATTCTACCAGCGGTTTCCGCGCAATGTCGCGTGAAGCCGCTTTACGGATGAATGTTATCAACGAGCAGACCTACACGCTGGAGACCATCATCCAGGCTGGACGATCGAAAACCGCAATGACCTTCGTCCCGATTCGCACCAATCCACAAACCCGCGAATCCAGACTTTTTAAAAGCATTCGTTCGTATGTCAAGCGGTCCTCAACTGTAATTATTCGCTCTTTTATGATGTATAAACCGCTGCGCTTTTTTGGTTTACTCGGTGCAATCTTCTTCTTTCTCGGTGTATGTCTCGGAATCCGCTTCTTATTTTTCCTGCTACTAAACAATGGCGGAGGCCATATTCAATCACTCATTTTAGCCTCGATTTTTATCATCATTGGAACGCTTGTCTGCATCATCAGCCTCCTGGCTGATTTAATTGGAGCGAATCGGAAGCTATTGGAAGATATTCAATACCGTATTAGAAAAATGGAAATCAACCTTAACAATCATGGATAAATTTCGAATCACTTCCACGATGAAGGCAATAAGCATGATTCGAATGTACAATAATTTTTATACAGAAGTATTGAACTCTTTTATTATTGACCACTTACATTTTTTCGTAAAAGTGTTTAATCTGTACGATTTCGAAATTTAATAAGGGATATGAGAAGTAAATGTCGATATATTTAAGGTGATAGCTAAATGCGATTATCATGAAAAATGTTATTATCATTGGTCCTGTTTACCCATATAGAGGAGGTATTTCTCACTATACCAGTTTGTTATATGAAACAATATCAAAAAAATATAACACTGATTTGGTTTCTTTTAGTTACCTATACCCCAATTTTTTATATCCTGGAGAAAAACAAAAAGATTTTGAAAACCAACTATTCAAAGTTACTAAGACAAAATTTTGGATTCATAGCATAAATCCTATCAATTGGATTGTAGCAGCACATAGAATTAATAAAATTAAACCACATCTTATAATCTATCAATGGTGGAATCCTTTTTTTGCTCTCCTTTTTATCACACTAACTTGGTTAGTGAAAAAGAAAAATAATTGCAAAGTGATAACTATCTGTCATAATACCTTGCCGCATGAGAGTTTTCCATTCAGTCGATCACTAGCAAGTAAATTCTTTAGTCTGGTTGATGGATTTATAGCACATTCACATGAAGATATTAATAAACTTTTGGAGATCAAACCATTAGCACATTACAGGTTTGCCGTTCATCCTACCTACTCAATTTTTAAATCAAATATTATTACAAAAAATGAAAGTCGTATTCAGCTAAATCTTACACAAAAAAAGATTATTCTATTCTTTGGTTTTATTCGCGAATACAAGGGCTTAATGACGTTGATTGATGCAATGCCAGAAATCATTGCCAAACAGGATGATTTGAAATTATTAGTCGTTGGGGAATTCTTTACCGATAAGAATAAATATATTGAAAAAGTTGTTGAACTAAATTTATCAAAACATATCAGATTTATTTCTGAGTATGTTCCGGATAATGAGGTCGAAAAATATTTTTCTGCATGCGATCTTGTCGTATTACCATACACCTCTGCTACACAGAGTGGTGTTGTTCAAATATGCTTTGGTTTTGGAAAACCAATAATTGCCACAGATGTTGGTGGGTTATCAGAAATAATAAAGCATGGAGAAACGGGTCTTTTGGTTGCGCCCCGGGATTCTCATGCATTGGCAAATGCAGTAAATAAAGTTTTTGAGGAAAACCTGATAAAAAATTTTGAAGAAAATATACGAAAAGATGCTGATAGGTTTTCTTGGAATAAAATGGTAAATACTATTGAAGATTTGTGGAGAGAGTTATAAACAATGGAGAAAAACAGTCGTATCGTGGTGTTTGGAGATTCTATTGCTAAAGGGTTGACGCCTTATTTAGAAAAACTCGTATTTGAGAAATTTAAGAACGAAATTGATTATAACATTTTATTTTTTAACTATGGTGGTGAAGGAGAAACCTCGAATGAAGGATTAGCCAGAATAAATAAAATCCTGGATCTAAAACCAACCGTGGTCATAATAAATTTTGGAATGAACGACTGGCGTAAGGGAATTTCAACAAACATTTTTGAAAACAATTTAGAAACAATGATCAATAAGTTTCTCGAATGTAATATTCGAGTCATTGTAAACACAATAAATCCAGATAACAATGGAATTAGCTATCGTTTTTCTCAGCCAAATCGAAAAAATGAAAGCAAAGAAATATCAATCTATAATTCAGTAATATTAAAGATTTGTAATTCAAATGGAATACGAATTGCTAATATTTATGAATATTGGAAGAGATATTTTAAAGAAACATATCTTGGTCTTGAAGACAGTATTCATCCAAATCCAGATGGATATCGATTAATTTCGCTTGCAATATTACCAGTTTTAATTCGTACTCAAATGCTAATTTTATGGCAATTCAACGGACGTTATGCTCATTGCAATTATGCATGTCCTTATTGTTATGTGCCAACAAGTGTTAATAAAGGTATGCACTTTAACTTCACGATACAGGATTGGGAAAAAGCCTTTGAGAAACATTTTGGTAATATGCCAACTGTTTTTTACCTTTCCTATGGAGAACCAACGATTGCATCAGAATTTTATGACGTTATTGATATGATTGGTAGGCATCCAAATTGGGAAGTAAAAATTACATCAAATATTTCTTTACCTTTAGACAAGCTCTTAAATACAAAAGTATCCAAAGAAAGCCGTTTGAATATTAATGCATCCTTTCATCCAACACAAATAACAATAGAAAAATTTTTAGAAAAATGTAGTTATATTCGAAAACATGGGATTGAACCCAGCATAATTTATGTTATGTATCCTCCTCAATTAGATGATTTTGAGAAGAAGTATTTAGATATCTTTAGACAAAATGGATATGTTGTCCATATTCGAGCGTTTAGAGGTCTATATAAAGGTAAAAAATATCCTGGTGCGTATACAGATGAACAATGGAAAAAAGTTGCAAAATATATGGATAAAGCAAATCTGAAATATCAATTAGGTGAAGTTAATGGCTTAGGTCGGCTAACAATGTTAGGTATGACTCATATCCTTGTAGACAATATTGGAAGAATAGAAATGTGTGACAGTTATGTTGGAGATAGTAGTTATGGGAATCTATTTGATGAAAAAATAAACCTCTCCATTGAACCAGTACCTTTTCCAGGACTTGTTCCACTTGCTGCTGTTGATGATATAGCTGATTATGTTGAATTAGGATTTAAAGACTTGACAGGTAATAACGTACTAAACTATGCAAGACAGGGAGGAGTCTATAAGAATGACGATGGTCAGATTATTTATCCTTTCGAATATTTTGATTTTTCAAATGAAAAAAAACGGAGGGAATCTGTTCAAGTTCCAGATCCCTTTAGAACAAAAAAAGATTTTTGGTTAAATATTCGATGGTTTTTTGTTCATTTCATCTACTCCTTCTTGATAAAGAAGTATGGCAAGTATATCTACGCTTGGTTTGTGGGTAAATACAAATTATTGAAAAAAGGTAAACTGCGAAAAGAAAACTTTTGGCATAGTTGATTTCCATGAAAAAAATTGTCGTTCATTGCGCTTCTGGGTTAAAGAATTCTGGGGATGAAGCAATTCTTAGTGCATTATTAAAAACAATCTCTGATGAAAATGAGGTTGTTGTAATATCCCTTGATAAAAAATACACTCAGGAAATGCATTCAAAAGTTAAAGTATTTAACGAAAGTGAATATTTACTTTGTCGCAGATTAATTAGATCGTGTGACCTTTTTATTTTAGGTGGTGGAGGATTGTTACAGGATGAAACTACAATATTTAATGTTACTCGATGGCTCTCGAAATTGCGATTAGCTATAAGATTCAGGAAAAAGACTTGTCTTTATGCAAATAGCATTGGACCAATAAATTACAAATTTAATAAAAAGCAAATATCTTCCCTACTTAGAAAAGTTGATATTATCACATTGCGTGATAAAAAATCAGTTGAGTTATTAACTGAGTTAGGTATCACGGAGAATGTATTTTTAACTGCTGATCCAGTTTTTTCTTATCTTCCACCCGACGATATTTTTTGTAAATACGTTCTTAACAAATATGGGGTTCATGAAGGATTTGTTTTTATCTCAGTTCGTCATTGGTTTGATACACACCCAATTATTCCTGTAAAGATTTCTACAAAGCTTGGTATTCGATTACAAAAAGATCGTAAAAAATATGAGGAATTTGTAACAAATTTCGCAGAGATTGTAAATTATGTTAATAGTAGTCTACAGAAAATGGTTGTATTTTGTGCTTTCTGTTCTGGAAGAGATGAAAAGATAGCCCAGGATATAATGAATAATATTGAGGATCCTTTAATGTGCATTAGTCTGGATATACCTAATATGACTCCAGAAGAATACATGGCATTAATCAGAAAAAGTGATTTTATGATTGGTATGCGTTTACATAGTTTGATCTATAGCATAAATTCTGAGATTCCATTCATTGCTTTGCCCTATAGTCAAAAAGTTGTTGGTATGCTAGAAACCATTGGCCTTCAAGAATTCTCTATTCCGGTAGAAAAAATCTCGCTTAGAGATTTTCAACATATGCTAAACAAATTATTGGTAAATAAAGAAGGAATTATTGAATTAATCCAAAATAAAAGAAAATTAATAAATGCACAAGAAAAGAAAAACAACTTGTATCTCCAGGGTTTATTATCTGATGAGAAATACTAATCCTACTTTTAAACGAATCATTTCATTATTTTTTTATTGTCTAATTATTATCTTTCTCACTCAATATATAAAAAGTATTAATGTTCAAAAGATAAAAGAAATTGATATTTCTAGGAAATTATTTTTACTTGCCCTTCTCGTTTCTCAAGTTGCCAGATTTATCATGCCATTTGCATGGTATTCATTGATAAAAAAATTTTCTATACTAAGGTTTCCGATACATGATATTATTGATATTTATTCTGTGTCTTGGATGGGAAGATATATTCCAGGAAAAATTACTTGGATTGGAAGCAAAATCAGTATGACTGTCGAAAAGGGTTTGAGTTATTCAACAGCAACAATGTCAGCAGTACTCGAGTCTTTTTGTCAATTGTTCAGTTCTTCGTTAGTTGGGTTGATATTCTTGTCTTCAGTAAGTTATCTTATGGTACTAGACCATCGAATAAATATTATTATTTGGGTGTTTTCAATACTTTCTCTATTATTTCTTACTCCCCCAGTCTACAATCGAGTATTGAGGTTCGGGTATAAGGTATTAAAGAAAAAGGAACTTTCAAAAAAGTACTACATGGATTTCGGAACAATTCTGAGAGTTGTGGGGTTGATAGGTATTGCAAAGTTTTTTTCTGGCCTATCAATGGGAATACTTGCTGTAAGTCTAGGAGCTTCCCTTAATTTTGATCGACTTATTTATATTATTGGTTCAACTACGATTTCTGGTGCATTAGGAATGGTAGCGCTTATAGCTCCTGCAGGTATAGGAGTAACAGAAACCTCGAATTTATTTCTATGTTCTCCTATTATGGATAGGGAGATACTCCTGGTTTTTATTGTCATGATGCGTATTCTGAGCGTTTTAAGCGACTTTTTATTTCTATTACTTGCAAAACTTGTTAAGTTATTTTACATGTGTATAATAAAAAGAAGATCGGGATAAAGTCTGGAGAATCGAAGGTAATAGTAGAAATCTTGGGTAACTATTAACTCCATACCAAGGAAAATCAAAGATAAGTAAATCTGGTTTAACTCTCAAAACCGCTTTTAAATTATAAAAAAACTTATCGGACTGAACTTTAAAAAATGAATTTTTGAGGTAGATTCTGATTTTTGACATAGACTACAAAGTGCCCCGAAAACCGTAAGCGGTCAATAAGAAGACGGATTGAAAACCTCTGATCAATAACGGATAATCCTCTCATCAGTAAAAACATCTTGAAAAACTCGAAAAACTGTAATCCGAGTTTTTCAAGCGAGAGGAAAGCGAATGGAGATAAAAGAGGCAAAAAGAACTTACCGGATACAGGAAATGGCCGCCGCTGTCAAAAGCTGCCATGAAAGTGGTTTGCCAATCAAAGCGTGGTGTGCCCGGCATGAGATAAAAGAGCATGTCTATTATTATTGGCTGAAAAAAGTGCGAAAAGCGGCGCTGGAACTTGCTGCTGCCGAAAACGAAAACCAGGATGAAGCCATCGTCCGAGTTGAACTTCCGAAGAAAAAGGAAAAAAGTGAGCGTGGAATTCAGATCCAATATATGAGTTACATCCTGGACATCCCGGCCGGGGCGGAACCATCGGATATTACATCCGTGCTGAAAGCGATAAAGGAAATATGCTGAAGCTATTGGAGAATATGAATCAGTTTTACGTGGCAACCGGCTACACGGACATCCGAAAAGGCATCGATGGTCTCGCCGTGATTGTAAAAAATAAATATGGGCAAGCGTTGGAAGAAGACAGCCTGTTTTTATTCTGCGGCCGGAAAGCCGATCGCTTCAAAGGATTATTCTGGGATGGAAGCGGGTACGTGCTGCTTTACAA
>JAPKMT010000019.1 GCA_026645735.1 Flexilinea sp. | reverse complement strand
TTACGGATGATTAAGTGTATAGATTAGAACGGCAAGCAAAGCTTTATTTTTTGTGAGTTCTTATTTTTCGATATTATTCGACAAGAAAAATTGGAAGAAGATTTATCTTTTAAGAAAGGCTATAATCTTTTCAGAAAAGAATCTGGATCTTTGATGTTCTTTGTACCATGATCCAGGAAGAATTGTTTCAATTGATCAGCAGTTCCCGTTGAAGTTGTGGCTCCGATGGTTCCGACACTCAAGGATCCATTTCCATTTCCAAGCAAACAACATTCTTCCATCGAAAAACCTTTCAAAATACCATAAAGATATCCAGAAACAAACGCATCTCCGGCACCTGTTGTATCAACTACCGGACATTCCTTGAATGTTTCGACTTGATAGACATTCTGATAATCTGTCGCATAACAACCATCTTTACCCAGTTTCAGAACAAAATTTTTTATCCCAAATTGCTGGAAGAATCTGCACATTTCATCTGGTTTTTTCAAACCTCCGGACAGTGATACAGCTTCCTCATAGCTGGCAAAAAATGTATCCGTATACGGCAATCCTTTTTCAATGCGTTGAATCCAAAATCCTTCTGAGTCATGTGTCACATCAAAACTTGTCTTGATGTTGTGATCCCTTGCATATCGGAACAGTCGTTCAAGATGATCAAATTCCAGATTCGGATGTGTCATCAGGCTTCCAATATGCAAGAACTCTGTATCCTTATCCAGATGTGAGATTACAAAATTCTCATCAATCACCTTACTGGCACCGCTGGTGAAAATAAAATGGCGCTCACCAGAGCTTTCAATTAAAATAAAGCTGGTAGCTGTATTCGCCTTTTGTGTTGTACCAATTCCAGAAATATTGAGTCCTTTTTCTTTTGCTATTTTAAGAATAAAGCTGCCGAAAAGGTCATCTCCGATCATACCAACATACTTCATTACCTGGTTCATGCCTAATTTTGCCAAATTAATAGCGGTATTAAATGCATCTCCTCCGGAGTTCATAACCGTTTTTTCGATTTCAAATCCATCTACATCAAAAATGCTCCTGTCAACCGGTTTTAGAGGGATGTCAACAACTGCCATTCCAGCACAAATTAATCTTGCCATTTTTTTGCTCCGAATTATTGTTGTTATTTCGATGAAAAATTATTTTATAATACGTTTATATCTCTAATAAAACTAATTGGTTTTAATTTTACGCGAAAATATCGTAACCGGAAACTAATTGGAGAATGGGTGTTATTTCTCGAGGTAAAAATATTGCTTGTCATAATTTTCAATTAATTATTGAAAAAACATTGACATTTATTCAACAGATGATATAAATAGCTCATTATTCAGGATATAATATATTTACTCTGAATTAATAAAATAATTTGCTAAAAGAAATCAAATAAAAAATGTTTATTAATTTTTCTCTCTCCATTATCATCATTATTTTGGCTCTCCTTCTTGAGAGCCTGCTTTTGATTGGAATGGAAGAGGGACGGTGAAATAACCACACACCAAATACGACTGACAAACGTAACCAGGACCACCCAATCAAAAAGGGTGGTCTTTTTTTTATTTTTTTCTCACCGGAGGAGAATTAATGCGCTCAGACAAAATTAAAATGGGAATGGAACACGCACCTCATCGCGCTTTGTTAAAAGCAACGGGTGTAACTGATGGAGATATGCAAAAACCGTTCATCGCAATCGTGAATTCCTACATCGATATCGTTCCTGGTCATGTCCATCTGCAGATGTTTGGCAGCAGAATTAAGAATGCGGTTCGGGCAGCTGGCGGAGTTCCTTTTGAATTCAACACAATTGGTGTTGATGATGGAATCGCCATGGGACACAAAGGAATGAAGTATTCCCTTCCATCCCGTGAATTAATTGCTGACAGTGTTGAAACCATGATTGAAGCCCATCAATTTGATGGAATGATATGTATCCCAAATTGTGACAAAATCGTTCCCGGAATGATTATGGCTTCCATGCGGTTAGACATTCCGACCATATTCGTTTCTGGTGGCCCGATGAAAACCGGTAAAACACCGGATGGTGAATCAGTAGATTTGATATCTGTGTTTGAAGGTTTGGGCGCTTATCAAAGTGGAAAAATTGATGCAGCGCGTTTGAAAATATTGGAAGATTACGCTTGCCCTTCCTGTGGATCCTGTTCTGGAATGTTTACGGCAAATTCGATGAATTGTCTGATGGAAGTGCTAGGTATAGCGCTGCCATACAATGGAACTGCCTTAGCCTTATCGGATGAACGTGAATCCCTGGCTGATCGAGCCGCATCATTAATCCTGAAATTAATCGAAAAAGATATCACACCACGAAAAATCGTTACACAGGAAGCATTGGATGATGCCTTTGTTCTGGATATGGCAATGGGAGGATCGACGAATACAGTTCTCCATACATTGGCCATCGCCAATGAAGCCGGAATAAATTATCCGCTTCATAGAATAAACGCAGTAGCTGACAATGTGCCCCACTTGTGCAAAATCAGTCCTTCAGGAAAATGGCATATGGATGATGTCCATCGTGCCGGCGGTGTGCCCGCAATTTTAAACGAAATTGATGCACATGGTGGCGGATTGCACCTCGACCGTCTGACGGTAAGCGGAACAACCTTAAGAGAATCGATATCAGGTGCTTCGATCCGTAATACAGATGTTATCCATCCTTATGAACAGGCACATTCACCAAAAGGTGGGTTATCCATCCTTTTTGGCAACCTTTGTCCCAATGGTGCTGTTATCAAAACAGCAGGTGTCAGTCCGGAAATGAAAAAGTTTACAGGTCCTGCCAGAATCTTTGAATCGGAGGAAGAAGCTTCGAAAGGGATTATGCATGGAGAAGTAAAAAGCGGAGAGGTGGTTGTGATCCGATACGAAGGGCCTAAAGGCGGTCCCGGTATGCAGGAAATGCTGAGTCCGACAAGTGCGATCATGGGGATGGGATTGGGAGACAAAGTCGCATTAATTACAGATGGCAGATTCTCCGGTGGTACTCGCGGTGCATGTATCGGACATGTTTCTCCGGAAGCAGCTGCACGGGGTCCTATCGCAGCTCTTGAAGCTGGTGACATGATCGAAATTGATCTGGATCATCGCAGTTTGAATGTTCTGTTATCGCAAGAAACGATTCAGGACCGGTTGGAAAAGCTGCCAGAGTTTGAATCAAAAATTCAAAGTCGTTGGTTAAGACGTTATTCAAAATTGGTCACCAGTGCTGATTCTGGAGCGGTTCTGTTATCGTAGTTAATTCTTAGCAACAGGGAATAAGGTTTGGAGGAAAAAATGAAATTATCAGGTGCACAAATTTTATGGGAATGTTTAGAACGTGAAGGGGTTGAAGTAGTATTTGGATATCCCGGGGGAGCAACGCTTCCGATTTACGATGCACTCGATTCAAGTCCGATCCACCATGTATTGGTACGCCATGAACAGGGTGCCGTGCACATGGCTGATGGGTATGCGCGGGCTTCTGGAAGGATCGGAGTCGCATTAGCAACATCCGGACCTGGAGCAACGAATCTGATCACAGGGATTGTAACAGCATTCATGGATTCTTCACCGGTCGTGTGTATCACTGGTCAGGTTATCAGTCCATTAATCGGATATGACGCCTTTCAGGAAACTGACGTAACCGGAATCACACTTCCTATCACGAAACACAATTATCTGATTACAGATGTTCATGAAATTCCCTCGATAGTACATGAGGCTTTTTATATTGCCGGTTCCGGCCGCCCGGGTCCGGTATTAATAGACATTACGAAAGATGCGCAGCAAGAAGTGATTGAATGGGAATATGAAGAGATGACCGTTCATTTGCCTGGATACCGTCCTGATTTGAGCCCACGGTCCAATGATCTAGCCTATGCTGTACAAATGATTCGAGTTGCAAAACGCCCCGTAATTTTGGTTGGTCAGGGGGTATTGACCAGTGGTGCAATGGCGGAAGTATTCGAATTTGCAACACAAACCCAATCACCGGTAGCCAGCACACTCCTGGGATTAGGCAGTTTTCCGGCAAATCATCCGCTCTATTTAGGAATGATGGGTATGCATGGTGAAGCATGGGTCAATCAAACCATCCAAAACGCTGATTTGCTGCTCGCGTTCGGAATGAGATTCTCCGATCGTGTAACTGGAAAAATTAGTACATTTGCTCCAAACGCAAAAAAAATTCATATTGATATTGATCCTTCTGAAATTAACAAAAATGTGACAGTTGATCTTGGGTTGGTTGGAGATTTAAAAGAAATCCTGGAAAAACTGTTACCCCAAATTGAATCTGCGGAACACGCTGAATGGCTTTCCCAGATTGAAGGCTGGAAACAAGATGCATCTGTCCGGGATATCAAAAACATGCAGGAGAATGGCCATCTGCATGCAGCACACGTCATCCATGATATCTGGCGCTGTACCAATGGAGATGCTTTAGTAGTATCAGACGTCGGACAAAATCAAATGTGGACTGCTCAATACTATCGCCACAATCAACCTTATACGGCAATAACTTCCGGTGGATTGGGCACAATGGGATTTGGCCTGCCCGCAGCAATTGGTGCGAAATTCGCCAGACCGGAAAAAGAAGTTTGGATAATTGCTGGAGATGGCGGATTTCAGATGACACAATCAGAACTTTCCACGATCGTTCAGGAAGGAATCAAAATCAACATTGCCATCATGAACAACGGTTATCTTGGGATGGTCCGCCAATGGCAGGAGTTCTTCTATGAGAATCGTTATTCTTCCACACCCATCATCAGTCCGGATTTTGCAAAAATTGCGGAAGCCCATGGTCTTACCGGCATTCGTGTAACAAAAAGAGAAGAAGTCGAAACAGCAATCCGGAAAGCACAGAGCCTTCCGGAAAGTGTCATCATTGATTTTCGTGTTGAAAAAGAAGACTGCGTTTATCCAATGGTTCCCAGCAATGCTGCGATCGATTCGATGATACGCAGACCCGTACCACAAGCTGATCATCAAAAATGAACAAGAAAGAGGAGAAATTATGCGTCACACATTCGTTGCTTTAGTTGAAGATAAACCGGGAGTTTTGAATCGCGTTGTTTCAGTTTTTCGCAGACGAACGTTCAATATTGAATCTCTTGCTGTAGGTCAGACAAATCAGCCCGGAATTTCGCGGATCACAATAGTCGTTGACAGTGACAAAACAGAAGTCGATCGGATCATTCCGTATATGTATAAATTGATCAATGTCATTCAAGTTGAGGACATCACATACAAACCGCGTGTTACGAGAGATCTTGTGATGGTCAAGGTCAACACCACTTCAGAAAACCGCTCAGAAATTATGAAGCTGGCAGATGTTTTCCGTGCCCATATTGTGGATGTCGCAAGTAATTCGCTGATTATCGAGATCACCGGTGATGAAGAAAAAGTTAACAGTTTTGTTGATGTCCTCCGTCCCTATGGAATTATCGAAATGGTTCGTACCGGAATGGTTGCGATGGAACGAGGTACTGAAACTATTTTTAATAATTACTTTGAATCACAAGGATTTCGGATGCCCGTTGAATTCAAATTTGCATCCTGAATTTTGAATTCGGTCTTCTGCAAATTGTCTGATATTTGAAAAATTACAAAAAAATATTCTGAAAAATTCGCATGGGAATGAAAACAGCCCGGATATTTCATGCTAACCATTTTTACTGCGTCTTTTTCACAATAACCAACATACAAAACACAAGGAGAAATTATTATGGCAAAGTTAAATTTTGGTGGAGTTGAAGAAGAAGTTGTCACCAGAGATGAATTTTCACTCGATCACGCAAGAGAAGTACTAAAAGATGAAGTAGTAGCTGTGCTCGGATATGGAGTTCAGGGTCCGGCTCAGGCATTAAATATGAAAGAAAATGGAATCCATGTGATTGTTGGACAACGAGAAAATTCCCCATCCTGGGATAAAGCCATTCGAGATGGCTGGAAACCTGGTGAAACATTGTTCTCCCTTGAAGAAGCAGCAGAACGTGGAACGATCCTCCAGTTCCTGGTATCGGATGCAGCACAGAAACTAACCTGGCCACAAATCAAGAAACATTTGAAACCAGGAAATGCGCTTTATTTTTCTCATGGATTTGCAGTTGTATACGCAGATCAAACCGGGGTTGTAGCTCCCGATTATGTAGATGTGATTCTTGTCGCTCCGAAAGGTTCAGGGACCAGTGTTCGAAAGAATTTCTTGGATGGAAGCGGCATTAACAGCAGTTATGCAGTTTTTCAGGACTATACCGGAAAAGCCGTTGAACGGACATTGGCACTCGGCATTGCCGTCGGTTCAGGATATCTTTTCCCGACTACTTTCAAGAATGAAGTATATAGCGATCTGACTGGAGAACGTGGAATTCTCATGGGAGCCCTTGCCGGCGTCATGGAAGCACAATACAAAACACTTCGTGCCCACGGTCATACACCCAGTGAAGCTTTCAATGAGACGGTCGAAGAATTGACGCAAAGCCTGATTCGACTGGTCAGCCAAAACGGTATGGATTGGATGTATGCAAATTGTTCTACCACTGCACAACGAGGAGCTTTAGATTGGCGGCATGAATTCAGAAAAGCAGTGGAACCTGTTTTTGAAAATCTCTACAACAGTGTTAGTTCAGGTGAGGAAACTCGAATCGTTCTCGAAGCAAACAGTGCACCGGATTATCAAAACAAATTGAATGCTGAATTATCAGAAATGCGAAACTCAGAAATGTGGCAGGCTGGAGCAATGGTTCGCTCATTACGCCCTGAAAATTGGGGGAAATCCGGTCATGGATAGCATCGTTCGTATATTTGATACGACGTTAAGAGATGGAGAACAATCTCCTGGCGCTACGATGACAACTTCTGAAAAGCTGGAGGTAGCACGAATTCTTGCAAGGATGGGTGTCGACGTGATTGAAGCCGGTTTTCCGGCTGCTTCACCAGATGATTTGGAAGCTGTCCGCAGAATAGCTCAGGAAATCGGAACCTCTTCCGAAAACAAAAATTGCCCGATTATTTGCGGTCTGGCAAGAGCCGTTCAGCGTGATATCGACAAAGCATGGGAAGCTGTATGTGATGCAGCTCATCCAAGGATTCACACATTTTTGGCAACTTCAGACATCCATATGAAATACAAACTTAAAATGGATCGCTCTGTAGTTTTGGACAAAGTAGCAGAGATGGTATCCTATGCCCACAGTCTTTGCCCGGATATAGAATTCAGCCCGGAGGATGCCGGACGCAGCGACCCCGAATTCCTCTATCAGGTGCTTGATGTTGCCATCCGAGCGGGCGCAACAACCTTGAATATTCCTGACACTGTCGGTTACACACTGCCGGATGAATTTGGATCCTTAATCAAAGGAATTATTCAGCATACTCCAGGAATTGAACGATGCATTGTCTCGGTTCATTGTCACAATGATCTGGGGCTGGCAACTGCAAATACACTGGCCGGTATTCGGGCTGGTGCCAGACAGGCTGAAGTAACCATCAACGGTATTGGTGAAAGGGCAGGCAATACCGCACTGGAAGAAGTGGTTATGGCGTTGCAAACCAGGCGGCAAATTTTAGGTTTATCTACGAACATTGACACAACGCAAATAACGCGGGCGAGCAAACTGGTCAGCAACTATACCGGAATCTCTGTTCAACCCAATAAAGCGATAGTCGGTGCAAATGCCTTTGCTCATGAATCAGGTATTCATCAGGATGGGATGCTGAAAAATGAACAGACGTATGAAATTATGCGGCCTGAAACCGTAGGTGTCTCTCAGACAAGTCTTGTCTTGGGCAAACATTCAGGAAGACATGCGCTGAAGGATCGAATGGTCTCCTTAGGTTATTCCCTGGATGAAGAAGCCATGAATAAACTTTTTGAGAGATTCAAAGAATTAGCTGACAAGAAAAAGACTGTTACAGATGCCGATTTGGAGGCTCTTGTATCTGATGAAATCTACCAGCCAGCCATCGTGTATACACTGGATGGGCTGCAGGTTGCCTGCGGCACCATGGGGCTGCCAACAGCGACAGTTCGTTTGATCGGGCCGAATGGAGAAAAATTTATTAAAGCGGCCATCGGCACAGGGCCTGTCGATGCTGCATTCAAAGCGATTGATTGCATCATTCAAACAAACTGCATCCTGAGAGAATTTATTATTCACGCAATTACTGAGGGAATTGATGCACAGGGAGAAGTCAGCGTCCGAATCGAAAAAAGTGATCTTCCAGTCAAAATGAATGCGCAAACAGAATCCGTACCGCTTCGGTCTTTTGGAGGATATGGTGCTGACACGGACATTATTGTTGCCAGTGCAAAAGCTTATTTATCGGCCATCAATAAAATGCTCACAGCCAGTGAATCTTCCTATTCCTCACCCGAGAATCAGGAGCAGGTTTTCTCCAAAATGATCCAACCAAAAAAAGATTTATCCGGAGTAGCGAAATAAAAAACATGATGAACGACTCAAAAAAACAGACATTATTTGAAAAAATTTGGAATGACCATCTGGTCAGAGATCCGTCAAACAGCAAACAAATGCAAGTTCCTGAAGTGTTGTATATCGACTTGCATCTGATCCATGAAGTCACTTCACCCCAGGCATTTTCTGGTTTGCGCGATCGGGGACTCGCTGTCCGAAGACCAGATCGAACCATCGCAACGGTAGATCACGCCATTCCGACCAAACCATCTCAAAAGGGTAGATTAGAATTCGCTGATGATCTTTGCCGGAAACAAATTGCCCAATTAGAAGAAAACGCTCGTCAATTTGGAATTACTGCTTATGGTGCTGAAAATAATCAGAACGGAGTTGTCCATGTAGTCGGTCCGGAACTTGGCTATACACAACCCGGGATGACCATTGTTTGCGGGGACAGCCATACTTCAACACACGGTGCATTCGGCGCATTAGCATTTGGCATTGGAACAAGTGAAGTTGAGCATGTTTTAGCAACACAATGTCTATTGCAATATAAACCGCGAACCTTTGAAGTTCGAATAGAAGGAAAACTAAATCCCGGAGTGACTGCAAAGGATATCATTCTTGCATTCATAAATCGGATAGGTGTTCATGGTGGTACTGGTTTTGTAATAGAATATCGTGGATCCGTCATCCAGGCATTATCTATGGAAGAACGAATGACAATCTGCAATATGTCAATTGAGGCCGGAGCTCGTGCAGGGATGATTGCGCCGGATGAGACTACCTTTGCATATCTTGCCGGCAGACCGAATGCTCCCAAAGGAGAAAAATGGGAAGAGGCTGTACAAAAGTGGAAAAACCTACGCAGCGATGATGGAGCAATTTTTGACCGATCGATCACTTTGGACATTTCGAACCTGGAACCAATGATTACCTTTGGAACTAATCCGGGAATGGGAATTCCTGTTACAGGTAGAATTCCGAATCCCGACGATTCTTCCGAAACCAGTCAAAAAAATGCTCTGAAAAAATCCCTGGAATATATGGGGTTTCAAGTGGGAGAAAAAATCTCCGGCCACCCAATCGATGCGGTATTTATTGGAAGTTGCACCAATGGAAGGCTTTCCGATTTACGAGAGGCAGCAAGTATTCTTCGTAATCGAAAAGTTGCTGATAGTGTCAGGGTCCTGGTTGTACCCGGCTCACAACAGGTTAAGCGTCAAGCAGAAGCGGAAGGTCTTGATCAAATTTTTATTAGCGCCGGAGCTGAGTGGAGAGAACCTGGCTGCAGTATGTGCATTGCAATGAACGGCGATCAGATCGAACCAGGTCAATATGCAGTCAGTACCAGCAATCGAAATTTTGAAGGTCGACAAGGCAAAGGCGGACGAACTTTGTTAGCCAGCCCTTTAACTGCCGCTGCTTCGGCGATTGCCGGTTGTGTCGCTGATGTCCGCACTTTTTTAGAAGCATAGGAGAAGCATAGCAATGGAACCTTTCATTAAAATTAAATCAAGGATTGCAGCTTTACCCCTGGATAACATCGACACAGATCAAATTATTCCAGCCCGCTTCTTGAAAATTACTGATAAAAAAGGCCTTGGAAACCACTTGTTTGCTGATTGGCGTTATGACCAGGAGGGAAATCCAATTCCGGATTTTTTACTCAACCAACCAGAAATTGATGGTGTCAAAATCTTATTGGCGGGTCAAAATTTCGGCTGTGGATCTTCCCGGGAACATGCTCCCTGGGCATTAACCGATTTTGGTTTCCAGGTCATTATTGCTGAGTCTTTTGGCGACATTTTTCGAAATAATGCATTGAAAAATGGTTTGCTGCCAATTCAGGTTGATCCAGAAGTTCATTCACAAATAAAAAACCTCCTGAACCAAAATTCATCCACACAATGGACGATCGATTTGGAGCAACAGGAATTATTTTTCCCGGATCAATCGTCCGTAAAATTTCAAGTGGATCCATTCTCGAGGACTTGTCTGATGAACGGAGTGGATGAACTTGGATACCTCTTAACATTTTTAGACAAAATCGTTGATTATGAATCACAAAAGCAAAAATAAATGCAAAAAAATCAATTGCTCTATGATTCATCAGAAAATGAAACTCATATGCATCAAAAAAGGGATTTACACATGATCCAAATCTACGATACAACCTTACGAGATGGAACCCAACGAAAAGATATCTCCCTCTCCTGCAACGACAAAATCACGATTGCAAAAAAATTGGATGATTTGGGTGTTTCCTTTATTGAAGGCGGATGGCCGGGATCCAACCCAAAAGATGTAGAATTTTTTCGTCAGGCAAAAAACTTCCCCTGGAAAAATGCCAGTATTGCTGCATTTGGTGCTACTTGCCGGGCGAACGGAAATCCGGAAGATGACGTGAATATTAGCGCACTGCTTGATGCCGAAACACCTGTGTGTACGATTTTTGGTAAATCGTGGAAACTCCATGTCATGGATGTCCTCCGAACAACCCTTCCTGAGAATTTACGCATTATTGAACAAAGTATTTCATATCTTCGTTCAAAAAATCGCCGTGTCATTTATGATGCTGAACATTTCTTCGATGGATACAAAGATGACCCGCAATATGCACTGGAGACGTTAAAAGCAGCAATTCGTGGAGGGGCTGAGCGACTGGTATTATGTGACACCAATGGCGGGTTTCTTCCTTTTGAAGTCAGCAAAATTATTGAGGATGTTAGCGCTGTTCTGCAATTTCCGCTCGGTATCCACGCTCACAATGACACGGACTGTGCCGTAGCCAATTCATTGGCAGCTGTCCATGCCGGCTGTACACAAGTACAGGGAACCATTAATGGTTACGGTGAACGATGCGGCAACGCCAATCTATGTTCGATCATACCGGATTTGCAGTTGAAAATGGGTTATTCTGTACTTGATTCAGATAAGATCAAGGAGATGACTGAAATCTCTCACTTTGTTTCCGAGTTGGCGAATCTTTCACCGGATGAACATCTGCCTTATGTTGGACATTCTGCTTTTGTGCACAAAGGAGGTGTCCATGTCGCAGCAATGCGTCGTAACCCACAGTCGTATCAACATATCGATCCTGCTTTGGTTGGTAATCAGATGTCTGTTGTTTTGTCTGAATTATCCGGAAAAGGCAATATTCTCAGTAAAGCTGAAGAATATGGATTGGATATCAACCATAGCGATGAAATATCCAATGCACTTAATCTCATTAAAACGCTAGAGTCCCAGGGATTCTCGTTTGAAGCGGCAGAAGCATCCGCTTTATTGTTAGTAAAACGGCAGCGAAAAGATTACCATTCTCCTTTTGAACTGTTGGATTTCTCCGTGAACGTACAGCAACGCCAATTTCGTGGTGTTATCGCCGAAGCGATGGTAAAAGTAAAAATTGGAGAGGAAGTGCTATACACAGCAGGAGAAGGAGACGGACCTGTCCATGCTTTGGATCTCGCACTTCGCAAAGCCCTGATATCACACTATCCCATGATCAATCAATTCCACTTGACTGATTATAAAGTTCGAATTCTGGATGGAAATTTGGGTACAAAGGCAGTAACACGGGTTCTAATTGATACACAAAACGGTTCGCATCATTGGAGCACCGTTGGTGCAAGTGCCAATATTATTGAAGCAAGCTGGCTTGCTCTGGCTGATGCAATAGAATACGGACTCAGCCTGACGGATTGATCATAAAGAATGCTGGTATTTTTATATCAGCATTCTTTGTAGTGATTTAGTTCAAATTAGATAAAGGATTCATCCATATGGATTTTCAAATAACATTACTTCCCGGAGATGGCATCGGACCAGAAGTCATCGAAAAATCAGTGCAGGTTCTTAAAACAATAGAAAACAAATCTGATAACCAATTTCATTTTTCCTATGAACAAATCGGAGGTTGTTCGATCGATGCAAATGGAAGCGCTCTAACAAAAGAAGCGCTGGCTGCATGTCAGAAATCCGACGCAGTTTTACTGGGTGCTGTAGGTGGGCCAAAATGGGACAATCCTGACTCAAAAATCCGACCTGAGCAGGGACTGCTTGCATTACGAAAAGGACTGGGTGTCTATGCGAATTTACGCCCGGTTAAAGTTCATCCAGCCCTGATTTCAGCCTCTCCATTGAAAGAAGAAAAGCTGACCGGGGTTGACATGCTAGTCGTTCGTGAGCTGACAGGCGGTTTGTATTTCGGAGAACCCAAAGGCCGTTCAATCATCAACGGACAGGAACATGCTGTAGACACACTGATTTATTCGGAAGAAGAAATTCGCCGCATTGTTAAAATGTCGTTTGAATTTGCCAGGAATCGTAAGAAAAAAGTTACTTCAGTCGATAAAGCAAATGTACTTGAATCATCCCGTTTATGGAGAAAAATTGCCATCGAAGTTTCCCGTGATTTTCCGGATGTTGCGCTGGAGCATATGCTGGTAGATACGGCATCGATGCGTTTAGTCACGTCTCCTTTTTCTTTTGACGTCATCGTGACAGAAAACATGTTTGGAGATATTTTAACAGATGAAGCATCCGTACTGACCGGATCGATGGGAATGCTCCCTTCTGCTTCCTTAGGAAACGGAAAACCTGGACTTTACGAACCAATTCATGGATCAGCGCCGGATATCGCAGGAAAAGGAATTGCCAATCCAGTCGGTATGATTCTTAGTGCAGCATTAATGCTCAGATACTCTTTGCACATGGATAGAGAAGCTACCATGATCGAGCAGGCGGTGGACCAGTCAATAACCGATGGTTGTCGAACGTTGGACATGGGAGGTTCTCTCTCAACATCAGCAATGACTGAAGAGATTCTCAAACGGATGCAATAATAACGGTTTATAAACAGAGATTCGAAATAAGGAAAGTTATCGTGGCTTTTTATGCAACAACAACTTTCCTTATTTTATTTTAAAAGGCTGGTCGATATTTCGAATTGCTGATTTATTCACTTAAGGACAAAAATAAGTAATAAAAAAAGTAATTTATGTTTCAATCTTACACCCGCAATGATCAGAAAAAAATACTCGATTAAACATTCCGTAATTCAGCTAACGTAATTCTTTAAGCTTTTTTTTAGGGAAAAATCTTTGCCGCAAGATCTATTACCATTGGAATATCTAAAAGTGTCAGATTGTATAGATTCTTTTTATTTACCGCCTGAATGAAGCTATTTCTTTATTTCTTGTTCTTCCGTTGCGACATTTTCCACAGCAAAATTTAGACATTGAACGACTAAATTATTCATAGAAATCGCATTCGATTTTGAAATTTTTTCCAGCTTGTTGCATAACTGCTCTGGAAATCGAAATGTTTTAACGACTGTGGTTGATCCTTTTTGGATTCGCAAATTGTTCATTTTTTCCCTTATTATTATTCCTTTTTTTTTAAATGTTTTCTTTTTTATTTTTTCAACTGGTTATTTCATTCTACATGATTCACAACAATCTTTTTCCAATTCCTGACAAATCAATATTTCGAAATATATGCTGGATTATTTTTCTTCCTATAATCGAAGATTTGTTGATACTTACGAATTACCCAGAAAAACTATGAAGCACTGAAAAAAGTTTAAACCTGATCCATCAGGCTTGCAGGGAACAAATTTGCATGCTGCGATAAAAGATTGCAGGCATTTGACAGGAGGTTTGCAAATTTATCAGCATTCTCATCTGTCATCGTGAGAACCGATCCTGAAAGACTGAGTGCGCCTACAGCCTGTCCATTGGTGTTTCTTATGGCAATTCCAACACACCGTACACCTAATGTCTCTTCTTCATTATCTCTGGCATATCCCCGCTGCCGTGTGATCTCCAGTTCTTTATAAAGCTGATCGGGATCTATTATTGTATTGGGAGTAATTGCACGAAGACCATGTACATCGATTACATGTTGGACAAATTCCTGGCTGAGATATGAAAGCATGGCTTTTCCACAACCTGTGCAATGCATTGGCAGCATTTTACCACGTACCGAATAAGAAACCTTTGGTCTGCTCGGATATGAACATTGAAGATAAAAAACCTGACCGTTGATGTGTGTTGTTAAATAGATAATTTCACCCGTTTTTTCTTGAACCTCCTCCATAATTGGAATAGCGTAAGGCAATATGGAAAGACTGGTCGTCGCGCGATACCCAAGTTCAATATTTTTGTATCCCAATTGGTATGTATTACCACTCTTAACCCGCAATAGAAATCCTTCTGATTCAAGTGTTTGAATCAGATTTAATGCAGTACTCTTTGGAATCTCAAGATGTTTGCTGATTTGTGAAAGATTCAGATTGGGATTATCCGGATGAAAACAATCCAGGATTTGAATTGCTTTTAGAACAGATCCGACTATATTCTCATTTTTTTCTGTTCGCTTATGATTCATTAGATTGCCTCACCGGAAAAAATAAACTAATTTTTATCAATTATTACGATAATTTATTCAACTGTAAATATAATACCATATTCAGTATTGTCGAACAAGGTTCAGAAATTATGGGTTTGAAATGGATTATAACCTGATCCCATCATAATTTAATAAATAGTATCAAGATCATGTTTTTCTCATGCCAATTGTAATAATTGACGGGATAATAAATTCGCAGTAACATAAAACTCAAATTCATAAATAACGAACTTAATTCAGTATTACTGAACAAGTGGCGTTAATATCCTGAAACTTTCAGAGGAAAGCATGAAAAAACTATTTGGTGTAATTACAGCAATGACAACTCCTTTTGATGAAAATGACCAGGTTGACATTGAAGCGCTGGAACAGCAAACAGAATTTTTGATTGAAAAAGGTGTAAATTGTCTGTATCCATGCGGAACCACCGGTGAAATGTATCTGATGTCAGTTGAAGAACGAGAAAAAACGGCAGAAACAGTTGTCAGAAAAGCCTCCGGCAGAGTGACTGTATTCATACACTGCGGTGCAATGAATTTAACGGATACGATCCGCCTCTGCCAGCATGCTCATTCGATTGGAGCTGATGGCGTTGGTGTTGTAACGCCATCGTATTTTGGAGCAAATGATCGAGCAATTCTTCAATACTATGTGGATATTTGTGCGGCTCTTCCAAATGATTTTCCGGTTTATGTATACGTAATTCCACAATGTTCAACCAACGATGTCTCTGTGGATTTGATGAATAAAATTGCCGACGCATGCCCGCAAGTAATTGGTGTGAAGTACAGTTATCGGGATGTCCGCAGAATTGTTCAGTACCTGACTGTCAGAAATGGTAATTTTTCTGTAGTTGTCGGTGCTGATGATTTATTCTTCCCTTGCCTGATGATGGGTGCTGATGGAACCGTATCAGGATGTTCCGGCCCAATGCCGGAAGCTTTTGTGAACGTTTACCGATACTTTTCGGAAGGCAAATATGATGAAGCTCGAAAAGAGCAATTTATCGCATCCAAACATTGTGAATTCCTTCAATATGGCGGTGACATGTCGATTTTCAAGAATCTGCTCACGATGCGTGGTATTCGCGGAGGTCATATGCGTAAACCTTTGCTGGATCTTGAGTCCACTCAATTACCTGTTCTAAAAATCAAGCTTGAATCATTCCTTAAAGAAGAAAACTTGTTTTTATGATCGAAAATCGTATGATCCATCTATAATTTTTTTCAGCGAAAGAAAGGATAGTCATATGGAAAAACAAATAACAAGATTCGCTTCCTGGTTAAAAAAACAAAATGCAGCGTTTTTTTTCAGCATTCTGTTTATCCTGTTTTCTCTGTATTTTTTGATCACTTCATTTGATTATCCATACCACACGAAATTTGGAATTGGACCAGGATTCTTCCCCAGATGGGTGTCAATCTTAGCGTTTATTACAGGTGTCATCTATTCTCTCACCTCAGTTATCAGAGAAAAGTTCAGTTTTGAAGATGCTTTTCCCGGAGCTAAGGGAATCGGAAATGTCCTCCTGGTGGTTGCATCAATCGTGCTATTTACCGTAATTGCGCCGTATACTGGTTTTGTTATTGCCGGAAGTTTGATGCTTTTCAGCATTTTTATCAAACAGTACACGTTGTCCAAATCCATAATTTATGCCACTCTAATAACCGTGATCTGTTTTCTTATCTTTAAGAAAGCATTTTCAGTTCCTTTGCCAATAAATGCGTGGGGATTTTAAAGGAGACAGAAAATGATTGAATCACTTGGAAGTTTAATGCAAGGATTGGCGGTTGCAATTTCTCCGATGAACATTCTGTATTGTTTCATTGGTTGCGCAGTCGGTATGCTCGTAGGTGTCCTTCCGGGAATCGGTCCCACAGAAGCCACGGCGCTATTAATTCCGCTCACCTATGGAATGTCTCCGGTATCAGCCATTATTATGCTTTGCGGTATCTATTATGGCGGGATGTATGGCGGAACAATCACATCCGTTCTAATCAACACACCGGGAGAAGCCGCATCAGTGGTCACTTGCCTGGACGGTTACCCTCTGGCTAAACAGGGCAGAGCCGGCGTCGCATTGAAAGTCGCAGCTTATGGATCTTTTGTTGGCGGTATCCTTTCAATCTTTGGTTTAGTATTGCTGGCTCCGCCGCTTGCGGATTGGGCGCTGAAATTTGGCCCATCCGAAATGTTTGCGCTGCTTGTTTTTGGTATGTGCATGGTAGTCGGTCTGATGGGGAAATCGTTGATCCGCGGGCTGGTTTCAATCTTTATCGGGCTTCTGCTTGCATTGGTTGGAATGGATACAGTTTCCGGAGCAGTAAGGTTTACCCTGGGATCGAATCAGTTAGTTGGTGGTTTAAGCATCGTAACGATTTGTATGGGATTATTTGGCCTGTCAGAAATTTTAGTGGGAATGGAAAATCTTTCCCAGACAAACAAAGTCTCCAGTGTCGCTTCTTCGAAATTAAGAAAAGGGGAATGGGGACCAACGATCGGATCCATCATTCGCGGCAGTTTTTTGGGATTCTTCATGGGATTAATCCCCGGAACCAGTTCGGCTATACCGGCATTAATTTCCTATTCAATGGAAAAAAGATTGTCAAAGCATCCGGAAAAATTTGGTACTGGAATTCCAGAAGGCGTAGCAGGGCCTGAAACCGCTAATAATTCATATGTTGGTGGCGCGATGATCCCACTCTTCACACTTGGCATCCCATGTTCACCGACCATTGCGATTCTGATGGGCGCTTTCATGCTTCATGGCCTTACACCGGGACCAACCCTCTTTATTGAAAATCCGATTGTTGTATGGGGCACAATCGCCAGTATGTTTGTTGGCAATGTCATTCTGCTCATTATGAATGTCCCATTAGCCAATGTTTGGGCAAAAGTAGCTCAAATCCCAAATAAAATGCTCTATCCGGTTGTTCTGATTGTTGCAATTCTCGGAGCTTATACCGTCAGTAATAGTATGTTCGAAGTCGGTATCATGCTGGTCTGCGGTGTAATCGGTTATCTGCTGAAAAAATTGGATATTCCGATGGCTCCTATTGCACTGGTCTTTGTACTAAGTGAAATGATGGAACGATCAATTCTGCAATCGATCAAGATTAATAAGGGACTTTCCGGTTTGTATAACAGTCCAATTTGTATGACACTCCTTATCCTCAGCGTCATCATCCTGATTGCCAGCTTATTTGCGGAATATTCGAACAAAAAGTCCAGATTTTTAACTTCGGACGATGAGTAATTTTTAAGTATCAGGCAATCGAGCCTGTTGCTAAGCAAAATCTTTTTATTTGGAGAGGATTATATGAAAAACAGTAAGTTATTTGTTCTCTTTTTAGTTGTTGTTTTCGGTATGCTTGTGCTTTCTGGTTTTAGCAGTGTATTTGCTGCAGATTATCCGGATCACGAGATCACGATCGTTGTCCCCTACAACGCAGGAGGGGCTTCAGATATGACTTCCAGAATTGTCGCAACTGGTATGCAAGAAGCGCTAGGACAAACAATTTTGGTTGTAAACAAACCCGGCGGTTCAGGTGGTGTTGGAATGTCAGAAGTTCGTGCTGCAAAACCCGATGGCTATACAATCAGCTATATCCCGGTCGAAATTGTCATGCATGAAACATTGAAACTTTCTGATCTGAAATCCGACGATTTTGATTATATTGGACAACTCACACTCGTTCCTTCAGCTTTAACCGTTGCTGTGGACGCACCGTATAATACTGTCAAAGAATTCGTTGATTACGCATTAGCTCATCCGGGTGAAGTCACTATTGGTAATTCCGGTGCAGGTTCCATCTGGCATATTGCTGCCACATATCTGGAACAGGTTTCCGGAGCCAAATTCAACCATATTCCATTCGACGGGGCAGCTCCGGCAGTGACCGCTCTGATGGGTGGACATATTAATGCCGTGACTGTTAATGCCGGTGAAGTTCTTTCAGGTGTCGAAGCCGGAAAACTGAAGATTCTGGCGATCATGACAGAAGAACGCGATCCGAACATGCCGGATGTCCCCACCATGAAAGAAAGCGGTTTCGAAGTCGTAATAGGCGGTTGGGGTGGATTAGGTGTACCGAAAGGAACTCCTGCGGATGTTATGGAAAAGTTAAGCGCCTCTGTTGAAAAAGCAACAGCTTCTCAGGAATTCAAAGATTTCATCAGCCAGCGCGGAATGGTTGTCAATTATAAGAATAGTACGGATTTTACTAAATTCGTTGCTGATCAAACAGTATTTTTCTCAGATTTACTTTCGAAGATGGAATTAGGCGGATAATAATTTTTTGCTTTTGAGCGGAAAATTTATTGTTCAAAATTAGGAGGCTGTCTCATGCTTTTGACAGCCTCTTTCGTTTTTTATGACAGGTTTTAAAATAAATCGTTGTATATAAAAAAAAGCCTACCGACCCATAAAAATTTCATTTTCAAGTGATTCATGGAATCTCATACAAGCACATGCAGGTTTTCTCAAATCTGGAGTAATTTTTTATATTTTTTAAATACATAGCTAAAAAACAAATGAATTAAAAGGTTTTCTAAGTGATTTATAACGCAAGTCAAGATTATCAGTGCATTTTATCATCCTCGGAATCATTCGATACAGCCATCGATTAACGAATTTAAAAAATTGATTGGTTTTTTCGGATCGTTTTTTTGCATTTTCATCGGAAGAATTACTTATTCGAGCAAAAGAGATCAGTAATCAAACTTTAGGAGAATGGATTCGTTGGTATCAGGAACTCTAATTATTCTGAGATTGAATACAGAGTTATTTAAAATAAAAATAAATCCGCCTTCTCTTTTCAGTAGCTGCGATCCAGAATAAAGTAAGAATTATCCGCTGTTATCGATTTAATCAAAAAATAAATCGGGGTTTCGATTTATTGAAGTTTTGATTCATTTTTTTACTGATTTTTCCAAATATGATCTAATTCGTTTTGCAGTTGAATAAATACATCAATGACTGCCGGATCGAAATGTGTACCCCGTTCACTCAGGATAATTTCACAGGCTTCCTCATGAGGTACTGGATCTTTATAAACGCGTTTTGATCGAACAGCATCGTAAACATCAACAATTGTCATGATTCGTGCGCATATCGGGATCGATACTCCGGATAATCCATCTGGATATCCTGTGCCATCCCATTTTTCGTGATGCCATCGCGCAATTCGGATTCCCATATTCAGGAATTCATTATTGGGGAAACGATATTGAACTTCTTCCAGCGTAGTTGCACCTATGATCGTGTGCTGCTTCATTTTTTCAAATTCTTCCGTTGTCAGTTTCCCTGGTTTCAATAAAATTTTATCTTCTATTGCCACTTTCCCAATATCATGCAGTGGACTGGCATGGAAAATCATATCGCAAAATTTATCATCGATTTGATTTGAAAACAGAGGATTTTTCCGGAGTTCCTCAGAAAATCTTCTGCATAAAATTTGTATTCGTTCCAGATGCCTGCCTGTGTCCCTATCTCGTGCTTCTGTTAATTTCGCCAGGCCAAAAATCATACCCATCTGCAGTTCAACGATTTCCTTGACTTGTCGCTCAACCTGGTCTTCCAGCCCGAGTTGAAGTTTGTGTAGATGCAGATGCGTTTCCACACGCGCTTTTACCTCTTCAAATTGAAATGGCTTACTGATGTAATCCACACCTCCGGCCTCAAAAGCTTTTACTTTTTCCAATGTTTGAGTCAGTGCGCTGATAAATAAAATTGGAATGTCTTTCAAAAAAGGATCTTGTTTCATTTGCCTGCAGATTTCATAGCCATCCATCTCAGGCATCGTAATATCCAGCAATATCAAGTCCGGTTTTTCTCCTCTTGCCGCCTGTAAAGCCAAACGGCCATTTGGAACAGGTCTGGCGACATACCCGCAATCCTTCAGCATCCTCGCCAATAAAGTGAGATTTTCAATTGTGTCATCAACAATCAAGATATTCGAATTCTGATTTATCAGTATGGGGTCAATCGTCATTGGTAATACCTTCTCTAAATATACTTAATATATCTTCGTATCGATACTCTCTTGCCAGAATCCAAAGTAGCTGGCTGGTAGGCGGAGAATATGAATCGACTTGATCGATATATTCCATTAATTGGTCGAATCGCGCTTTTGAAGTTGCAGAAATCAGATGCTCCTTTAATTCTTTTGGTATTCCATCAATTGGAATTGATGTTAATTTTTTATTATCCCACAAATCCTGCTCTCTTCGGTCATCAGCAATTTCCTCATCATCAAAAATTTTTCCAAAGATATCTTCCATCTTGGTAAACAATTGTTTTTCCTGAAACGGTTTGCTGATTAAATCCAGGATTCCCGATTCATTAATTTCGCGTCGGTCAAGATCATGGATAGTCGCAGTCATCGCAATGATCGGGATATTCTTTCCCTCTTCCATCGCAAGTATTTTCTTGGATGTTTCAAAACCATCACAACCCGGCATTCTTAAATCGATGAAGATCAAATCAGGTCTTTGTTCTTTTACTGCTTGAATCGCATCTCGTCCATCCTTTACACAATGTGTCGCAAATCCTGCTAATTCTAAAAATTCTTTAAGCACAAGGCGATTCTCTTCATTGTCATCAACAATCAAAATCTGAAACGCTTTTAATCCCGGTTTAAGTTTCAGTAATCGGCTCCCAGAAACTTTTTTAAGGGATTCTATGATTTCTTCTTTTTCACTTCCCTGTACAACAAGTCTGACGTGAAAACAGCTGCCTACACTTTGAGAGCTGGTTATGGTAATATCACCACCTAACATACGCGCATAATTCAAGCTGATAGCCAATCCAAGGCCTGTTCCACCTGAGATCTGTTTACCAGCACTGGTTTGTTCAAAAGGTTCAAATATAGAAGGAATTTCTTCGGGTGAAATTCCTATACCAGTGTCTTCCACATCAATAAAAAGAGTAATTTCATGCAAACCCTTTCTGTCTTGATTTGTTTCAGTCCTGCAACGAACTTTTATTCCTCCGAAGGATGTAAATTTATAAGCGTTCCCCAACAGATTGATTAATATTTCCGTGATTTTATTCTCGTCAGAATAGATTATTTCTGTTGTTCCGGGATAAATTTCCAAATCGAGTGACAGATTTTTCGAATCCATCTTCTGTTGAAACATTTTTTGAATATTCTGGAGGAGTACAATGAGATTAAAATGAGTCGGGTGAATGTCTAAATGCCCTGCTTCAATTTTTGACATCTCCAATATTTCGTTGATCAGAGATAACAAATGTTCACCAGACCGACTGATAATTTCCAGATACGAACGGCTTTTTTCATCCAATTCCTGATTTTTCTGCAAAATCTGGCAAAAACCTAATATGGCATTCATCGGAGTTCTGATTTCATGGCTCATATTCGCCAGAAAAACACTTTTTGCCTTATTTGCGGTTTCTGCAGCTTCTTTTGCTGCACTAAGGTCTTCTTCCATCCTTTTCTGATGCGTTATGTCTTGAAGAACACCTGTTATGAAGACACGAGTACCGTTAGCATCGCATAAAGTATCCCCAATTTCATGAATCCAAATTTTTCTTCCATCCAGGGGTCGTCTATAAATATATTCGATATCATAGGTATCCCGAAGGCCGGCAATTGTATCCTGAATAACCTGTATTGCATCCAATGCCAGTTTCATGTCGCCCAGCTTTGCATTTAATAGCCATTGATTTTCCAGATGATAACAGTGATCCTCCCGAAGTTCCTCACCGAGAATTTCAATTACTGGATCTGATGCAAAATACACTTCTTTTCTATCTAAAGGAATAAACCAATATCCCGACTTTGATAAAAGAGATGCGATTTCATAAAAATGATTCACTTTACGAAGTTCTTCCTCTACAGCTTTTTTTTCAGAGTTATCAAAAACTGTTGAGCGGCTGTACAAAAAATCTCTCTGGTGATCATAGATCGCTGTACTGTTGATCAGGATTGGAAATGAACTGCCATCTTTGCGAAAAAGTTCATATTCATGATTATGCGCAGTACCAATTTCTTTAAATTCTTTGTAATACTTTTCAAATTTTTTCTTTCCAGAATCATCCAGCAAATCACTGAATTTCATCTTTCCAATCACTTCATCGCGTGTGTAACCAAGCCAAATTAATTCAGTCTCATTGATCATACGAAAAAAGCCATCATGGTTGATCGATTGGTAGCCAATTGGGGCTTTTTCATAGAATTCGAGAAACTCAGCTGATTGTTCTTTTGCCCGCAAATCCAAATCGTGCTGCAATTGAACATACTTCTCTTCAACCTCTTTAAATTTCTCTTTTATCACCATCTGTTCTGAACATTCTAAAAGAATCATTGTTACACTGAATTGTGATAGATGTGGAATTATCCAACCGTGGAAAAAGTATTTATGACTGGCCGCTACATACAGATCGTCAAAGGTTTGAATTCTATTAGTTTCCAGTGCAATCTGAATCCATGAAAGGCAATGATCGGAAAATTCTCTCGGGAAAACGTCCTGAATGAGTTTTCCGACGTATAATTGGGGTTCATCCAAAAAGAATTTACATCCATTTACTGAGCCTTCCAGAATTAATCCTTCTTTAGATATCAGGAAAGTCAAATCAGAAATCACATTCAAATCAGCACAGAGTGTGTTTGACATTTTGGAGAAGTCCTTATTGTTGTTTATCTTATGGCTCATTTGATTATTTGTCTTAACGACTAAAGAGAATATCCGTTTTTAAAATAAAAATCTTGAGTAAAGCATAAAGATGGGCATTTCATTCTTAACTGATTCAGATTCGTCACAACGAAATCGATTATTTCGTATCTATCAGCGTTTTCAGATATTATCCCAACTGAGCATTATCTTATTTTATCGGATATTCTTTTTTTTTTGATAACCGATATTTACAAGCAAAACAAAATATGAGAAGAGTTATGTCTTCTCAATGAATTCAAAGGATATGTCTGTATTGCGAACTGCTGGCAAAATTTCTATCATTGTCGGCGGCAACAGGTTCTGGTATATTATTAATCTGGTTGAAATCATTTGCGCCATCATAATCAACACAAAAAGAGTTTTTTGCAGGGTAAATCTTTTTTTCAAGTGCTCCACAAAATATATATCGATTGGAATTATTCCATCAAGTTTCAAAAAATGCCGAAATTCTGACTTAATTGCTACGGATGAAAAGGGGAAAAATGGACACAAATTCTGCTATGACTCAAAACTCATTGATCGAAAAAAATCAAGAGCTGCAAATTTTATTGGAACAAATGAAAGAAGAATAAAACCGACAAGAGTTATTGGATTTTCCATGGGCAGGAAATCTTGGCAGCTGGTATTGGTACATAAAAACAAATCATGTCATCTGTAATGATCAGAAAATTTTTGCTTTAGGGTTTCAAAAAGAAGACATTCCTGCTCAAATCGGATTTGAATTTTTTACAGACAAAATTCACCCGGATGATTTTGAACGCGTGATGAATAACATGAGAGATCATTTATACGGAAGATCATTCGTTTATGATACTTCCTACCGAATCAGGACGACGGACGGACAATGGAAGTGGTTTTACGACCGGGGGAAAATAACTAAGAGAGATGAAGATGGAAAACCTGTTCTGTTGACGGGTATTTTATTTGATATTTCAGAACAAAAAGCCATGGAAGAATTGTTGGAGACACAGAATCGGCAATTAATTGAATTAAGCAGCACAGATTACCTGACAAAAATTCTGAACCGAAAAGCATTAATGGAAAAACTGGATTATGAAATTCGGAGAATTACTAGAACAAAAGCAGATCTCTGTATTTTTATGATTGATGCAGATCATTTTAAAAAAGTGAATGATACCTACGGACATCTAACCGGAGATAAAATCCTAATACAAATGACTCAAATCATCCAAAAAACAATTCGAAATACAGATTTCTTCGGCAGATTCGGGGGTGAGGAATTCATCGTTGTATTTCCAGACTGTGACCTGCCAGGAGGACTTGAAGTCGCGGAAAGAATTCGCGCTGCCATACAGGATACCATCTTTGAATCTGACATTAAGATGACAATCAGCGGCGGAATCGTTGCATACCAAGGCGAAACAATTGATCAGATGATTGAAATTGCTGACAAACTGCTTTATTAAGCAAAAGAAGGCGGCAGAAACCAAATCAGAACACAATAATTATATTCTTAATAGAAACCGTAATAGAAAAAAGGGCAGTTATGGATTATTTCCTCATTTTCCATAACTGCCGATGATCATTACTGAATAAGGAAATTATTTATGTAATGCATTTTTTTATTAATCATGTTGCAAATCGAGCACGAACTTTTGACAAAATTTGATTATCCGTTAATTTATCTGCTGCTTCAATGATAACGTGCTGCTCTTTGAGATTTTTCCTGTTGATGTGATTCGCTAGCTCATCCTTCGCTTCCCCCGGTCCAAAAATATAAATCGCATCTGCACCCCGGATGAGTGGAACAATCTGATCATAATAAGTCTCCAGGCGGATTTGAAATTGCCGGTCCCAGGCATCTTCTGAAGAGGAACCAAGAACTCCATCCGATTTCTTTGATCGGGAACCATCACCAAAACGAATCTTTTTTTCCACATTGGAGGTGATTTCTTTGATTGTCTCTTTCTTATTTTCAATAGTTACAACATATGCTCTGCGGCGATTAATCCATAAACCCACTTCTTTTGTCATTGATTCCTCCTTTTAGAAATCAGGTATATTTCAAAAAGACAAATCATATTTACAGATTCATGATCGTTTCTTTCAGAATTGAACCATAATGGACCAATTAAAAAAACAAGTCAATCTAAATGATTCAATTTAATAAAAAAACGTATATATATATCATACAACGACCAACATATAAAATCCGCCATATTATTCGCAGCGCTTCGAACTATGAGGAGAATTATTTGATGTTGTGTTGTTTTTGCGCTTTGCGCAAAAACAACACAACATCAATTTTTCTCTTTTTTCTCTAAAGGTTTTTCCATATTTTGAATTGCTGTA
Source organism: Flexilinea sp. (assembly GCA_026645735.1). GTDB lineage: Bacteria > Chloroflexota > Anaerolineae > Anaerolineales > Anaerolineaceae > Flexilinea. Next base: position 26,146 of record JAPKMT010000019.1, on the reverse strand, counting down.
TTTTTCGTCACCGAAATTAATCAGACATAATATTCGCGGAAATCCCCTGGTTTTTCGATTTCATATAGGCTTAATTTGATCCTTTTATGGAAATACCAGGTAAATTTTTTGAATGAAAGGATTAAAATTAAATAACAGAATTTACAGCATATGGTTCAAGCGTTATACTTTTTTTTGTTGGAATGATTGCTCTAAATTTCGAATTGTAAATCAGCTAATTGATCCTTTGTTTCCTCAATAAAATGTATAATAAAGAAGCAGTTTGATTATTCATATCAGGGGAACAACTGAATCTCAACGAAATCGCTTATTATTTTGCCGAATGGCATGAATTTTTTTATACCAAAACGTTACGATATTGAAAAAATGATGATGTATCCCGAAGCATAAAGGAAAGCAAATATGTGTTCTGTAATATTTTTACAGATTTATTCATTCATAAACCGATTATTTTTTTGAGAAAGGGCAATGCCTGAAATATTGTTCGTTTGTACTGCTAATCAATTCCGATCACCGATTGCATCAGCCTATTTTTATCAGAAATTAGCCGAGACAGGGAGAACCGACAACTGGAAAATCACCAGCGCGGGAACCTGGACAGAAAATGGGCTTCCGGTTCATATCGAGGCGGAAAAGGCTGCTTCTCGAATTGGTCTGGATATCAGCAGACATAAAACGCGTGAAGTAAACTTATCAATTTTGTCAACTGCAGATCTGATAATCACCATGGAACAAGGCCACAAAGAAGCACTCACTGCAGAATTTCCATCCTGCAAAGATCGTATTATTCTTCTGTGCCAGGTGGCAGGTGAACCGGTAACTGAAATTGAAGATCCTGTTATAAGGAATTTTGAATTTTGTGATATGACTGTTCAAAGTATTTTATTCTGCATTGATCGAAGTTTTGAAAAAATTATTAACCTGGCAGTATCTTTCTACATAGAACGCGAAAAATTTGAACAAAAACAAAGCATCATGAAAAGCGCAACATAGCACCATGAAAAGCCATACGCGGTTATCATCCTCAAATTAAGGAATCAGCCATGCCATCAGAATACTTTCCGGAAAAAATAAATGAAGACGAAATTGATTTTCAGCGTTATTTCAGCCTGATCTTTCATTGGGCATGGCTGATTGTTTTGATTGCCTTCATCACTGGTTTTACAGCATTTTTACTCAGCAGGAAATCAACACCCTATTATGAATCCTCCACAACAATTCTGGTAGATGCTGCTCCGGCTTCTCAAACAATGGATTATTCATCCGTGTTAATGTCAGAACAGCTGACAAATACTTATTCGGAAATGATGAAAAAAGATTCGGTGCTGAATGAAGTAATTCAACAATTAAACCTCAATCTGACACCAAAAGAGATGCGGAAAAAAGTATTAAAGGTTGAAGCTGTTGAAACCACTCAATTAATCCAGATTACTGTCGAGACAACGGATCCGGAATTGTCTGCTGAGATCGCTAACACAATCGCAATTGTTTCGGCAAATCAAATCAAAGAAATTCAATCACAACGCTTTTTGCAATCAAAAAACACGCTGGAAGCACAAATTTCGGATTTAGAAGACCAGATCTCCATTTATGAAAAACTGGCAGACAATGCTTCAACCCAGGATCATAAAAATCGATTGGACTCGAAAGCAAATCAATATCGCGAACTATATGCAAATTTACTCCTATCCTATGAGAATATCCGACTTTCAGAAGCGCAATCAATTTCTTCTCTGGTTCAGGTAGATCCTGCCTCACCCAATCCAATACCGGTAAAACCACAAATATTGCTAATTACTGTTTTAGCCGTTCTTATTGGCGGAGCTGCCACTGCCGGATTAATCATTTTACTGGATACACTGGATGACACCATTAAGTCACCTGAGGATGTTTCTAAAGAATTAAAACTTCCAATTTTGGGAGTCATTAATCACAGAAACGCTAAAGAAAATATTCCGATTACATTAAGTGATCCGCGGTCACCAACGGCTGAAGCATACCGTACTGTACGAACCAATGTCAGTTTCGCAAGTGTTGATAGACCCATTCACACTGTCATGATAACCAGCACAGAACCGGGTGATGGAAAATCCACGGTTTCGTGTAATTTAGGAGTAGTTTTTGCACAAAATGGTCTTAATGTAATTATCACAGATTGCGATTTACGCCATCCGCGTATACACACCTATTTCGGCCTTCCCAACCACAAAGGATTAAGCAATTTGTTTTCGAATTCCGGGGATGTTGTCAGCAGTTCTTTTCAACCGACACAGATGGAAAAGTTATCTGTTGTTACCACAGGATCGCTGCCTCCCAATCCCTCCGAACTCCTGGGATCAAAAAAAATGCAGTCTATTCTCATTGAAATGAAAAAATTTGCAGATATCGTTATTTTAGATACACCTCCCGTCTTAGCCGTTACGGACGCAGCTGTACTTGCTCCATCCGTTGATGGGGTCCTGTTGGTGGTTCGTCCAGGGAAAACGCGTCTCAGCGCACTTCGGCTGGCAGTTGAACAAATCAACCAAGTCAATGGAAACATCCTGGGAGTAATTTTGAACGATGTCGAATTGCAAGGAAAGCCGTATGCATATCAATATAAGTATTATCGGAATTATTCCGCATACCAGGGATATTATGGGCAAAAAGGGAAGAGAAAAAAAACGAATCCATAACACCGAACTTAAATCCTAGACTCGGAACAGATATTCTTTATCTTGATAATAACTTGGTTGTAATTTTTGTTGTTCAGCTTGCTTCTTTATAAAATTTTCTGAAATGAGTTTTTTTCAACATTATTTACAGATTCCTAGTACGAGACTTGTTTTAATTTTTTTTTCAAAAAATCTGTCTTTTTAAACAAATCTATACTGCGAAAATTGCTTGTTATCTGGGTTTATAAATGAACAAATCTTTTCTGCGTAAATTTATTTTTATCAGGTTTAAAAAATGAACAAAATAAAAAAGCATGTTTTTTTAATCGGAAGCAGAGGACTCCCATTTAATTACAGTGGGTACGAGACATTTGTATATAAATTAACTGAATATCATCAGAATCTGCCAACAATACAATATCATGTTGCTTGTAAAAATTTTCAGGAAAAAGAAAGCTGGTTCTTCAATGCACGTTGTTTTAACGTGAAAGTTCCGAATATTGGAGCAAAACAAGCTATTTACTATGATGTAGCAGCAATGCTGAAAACAAGCATTTATATCTACCAGCATCATTTACATGATGCAACGATTTACTTGCTAACCAGCAGAATTGGACCTTTCATGTTTTTTTTCAGATGGATATTGAAGCGGTTTAAAGTGAAATTTTTTGTAAACCCGGATGGCAATGAATGGGCAAGAGGGAAATGGAGCAAACCAATCCAAAAATATTGGAAATTTGCAGAAGAAACAATGATGAAAAATACTGATTTGGTGGTCTGTGATTCACTGGAAATCGAAAAATATATACAAAATGAATATAAAGCATTACAACCTGCCACCACTTATATTTCTTATGGAGCTGATAGAAACGAAGAAGAAATTGATCAATTCCAATTATATTACTGGTTTGACAAGTTTTCTGTTAAGCCAGAAAGCTATTATTTATATGTAGGAAGATTTATTCCAGAGAATAATCTTGAGACAATCATACGCGAATTTATTGCATCAAAATCGAAACGAAAATTGCTGATTGTTACGAATGTGGAGACGAATCAGTTTTATGAAAAACTACTGAACTCAACACAATTTCATCTCGATGAACGTATTGTTTTTACTGGAGTAGTCCAGGACAGGAGGTTATTGGATGGAATTCGACAAAACGCTTATGCCTATTTTCATGGTCATGAAGTTGGTGGTACAAACCCCAGCCTTCTGGAGGCCATGGTTAATCGATGCCTTGTAATCGCATTGGATTGTGTATATTCCAGGGAAGTACTGGATAACAATGGTTTGTTTTTTACCAAAGAATCAGGAAATCTATCAACAATCATCAATCATTTGGAGTCTCAACTTTCTGATTCTGTTCGAAAAAAAATGGGGGAGAGGAATTATCAAAGAATTTGCGATGCATATAGTTGGGAAAAAATTACAGATCAGTACCAACATTTGTTTTTAGATGAGGATATTTTTTATAACCTGTCCAAGAAGAATCAACCGAAGAAAATTCAATGGATGGGAAAAATGAAATGAGCAATCAATTGATTCCACAAACGTTCCCGCTAATTTCTGTAATCATCCCTGTCTACAACACGGAAAAGTATCTACAAGAATGTATTGATTCTGTTATGAAACAAACTTACCAAAACCTCGAAATTTTACTGATAGATGATGGATCAACCGATACATCTGCAGAAATTTGTGACGCGTATGAAAGAATCGATCAACGAATTACCACGCTACATAAAGAAAACGGAGGACTTTCTGACGCAAGAAATTTTGGAATAAAAAACGCCAACGGGGACTATTTGTGTTTTATCGATTCTGATGATTTTATTTCAGAGAATTTTATCGAAAAATTATATGAAAGTATTACAAAAACACATTCTGATATCTCTTTTTGTAATTTTGTAAAATTTTTCCCCGGGAAAAATAAAAAAACCGGGAATTATCATTCCAAAGACCTATATGAAAACAGAGAAGATGCAATCAGAGGTTTATTTTCAGGTGAAATTCGGACCAGCGCCTGGGCGAAATTATACAAAAAGTCCATTTTCGACTCGATTCAATTCCCGGAGGGGGAAATTGCTGAAGATATTATGACCCTTTACAATGCATTTTGTACTATTAACAAAATTTCCTTCACAAAAAAGGGAATCTATTTCTATCGCCAGAATACTACCGGGATAACTCGCACAAAAACGATGGCATTGTTCAATATCCTAAAAACAAAATTTAAAGAGATCGATCAAGATGTACAAGAAAACTTTGTTAATCTGCAAAAATATGCAAGGGGATATTTTGTCCGAATTTACATCGGAACTTACAGTCTGAATTGTATTTTTGGGAAACAACGCGATCCATCTGAATATCAACTGTTCAAAACGGAAGTAATCCAATATCTTCCTTCTGTTTTGCAATTATCACTAATCGAGATGGGATTTATTAAGATAAGAACGATTGTTTTTCTAAATTTCCCAATTATCTACGATCTCATTTATAAGTTATATTATCTTCGGCAAGGGATTCATAAATAACAATCCTCAAATATTTTTTTCTCCAGCTCTTTTTTTGGGAATAGCAGCTTTTTTCCCAAAATTTTAAGTAAAAATTAACATTTGAATTGATGATGTAGAAAGGATGAGATACCAGATCAAACTTGGATATGCTGGTATGAGAAAATATATGAAAATCATTACTTTTTATCTGCCACAGTTTCATAAAATTCCAGAAAATGATCAATGGTGGGGAGAAGGATTTACCGAATGGAATAATGTAAAAAAAGCTGAACCCCTTTTTCCCAATCATTACCAACCAAGAATTCCATTCAATGAAAATTATTACGACTTATCCGACATCAATGTAATGAAATGGCAGGTAAAACTGGCTAAAGACCATGGAATTTATGGTTTCTGTTTTTATCACTACTGGTTTAATGGTAAGTTACTGCTGCAAAAACCTGTCGAACAGTTTCTGGCTCATCAAGAAATAAATTTGCCGTTTTGTATCTGCTGGGCAAATGAACACTGGACCAATGGATGGGTTTCCGGGAAGTTTAAAGTTCTGATCGAACAAACTTACGGTGCTGAAAAAGAGTGGAAAGAACATTTTGATTATTTATTGCCATTTTTAAAGGATGAACGATATATAACAAATAACGGGAAACCATTGGTCGTTATTTATCGGCCGGAAATCATTGATTGTATCGATGAAATGTTGGATTACTGGCAGAAGTTAGCATTAGAAAATGGTTTTCAGGGTTTGGATTTTGCATATCAATATGTAGGATTCAATCTGGAAATCGAAAAAGATGTGAGCAGATTTTCCTACAATATCGAAATGCAGCCAATATCCGCATTTACTGTTCGTAAAATTGATCAACATAAGCAGTTAAGAAAAATCAAGTACCATTTATTCAAATTTCTCGAAACAAAGTTTTCGCTGGTACTCAAATTTTATCGTCCCTATCTTGAGAGATATAGCTACGATGAAATTTGGGAGATCATCTTGTCCATGACCCCAAAAAATGAAAAAAATATTCCCGGGGCTTTTGTCGATTGGGACAACACTCCAAGGAGAGGCCGCAGGGGCTCTGTTTGTTTTGGCGCTTCTCCAGAAAAATTTGAAAAATACTTATCCAAACAAATTATCCGGGCAAAAAATGTTTATAAAAAAGATATGATTTTCTTATTTGCCTGGAATGAGTGGGCTGAAGGAGGCTATATGGAACCTGACGTCCAAAATGGTCATGGAAACTTGTCTGCTCTGAAAAATGCATTGATTAAAAATAATGAATTTCCTGCGTATCCTTAAAGCTTTCTTGCCCATTCAAAGGCAATTGTCAAAAAAGACTTGTAAACATTAGCATTGGAAAAACTGGGCTAAAAAATGGAAATTAATAAAACGCCGTATTTAAGTATTATCATACCTGTTTACAAAGCTGAAAAATTCTTGGAAGAATGCCTCAATAGTATTAAGAAGCAAACTTTTTCCAATTATGAAATTCTATTAATCGATGACGGATCACCAGACAAATGCCCTGAAATTTGCGATGAATCTGCAAAGAACGATAACCGAATTCGGGTTTTTCACCAAATAAACCAAGGTGTTTCGGCAGCCAGGAATAAAGGAATCCAGGAAGCCTGGGGAGAATGGATTGCGTTTATCGATCCGGATGATTGGATCGATGAACAAGCATTTTCCATTCTTTCAGGAGCACTTTCCGATCAAAAAGAAACAGATGTTCTAATTTTTGATTATTGCTTGCAAAACAAAAGAAACGCTTTTTCTCATTTAAAAACGTATCCGGAAATTTTTTATTCGGAAAACAAAGAGAAAAACAGAGATATTCAACTGCAAATTATCTCGCAGTCATTATTTAATTGGCCGACCAATGGCGGTGGTCCATGCAACAAATGGTTTAGGAAAGAAATTATTAAAAATATCTTCTTTCCGGTAGGAATGAAACGTTGTCAGGATTTGGTATTTTGTCTATACGTCTATGAAGCTGCAGAAAAAATCTTATACATACAAAAACCATTATATTATTATCGGTTAAACGAAAAATCAGCCAGTCATAGCTATTCTGCTGAAACAGAAGAAAAATATAATCGAATATTTTTCGAGTTTTCAAATTTTATAAAACTGAATCATCCTCATGATGAGCTATATTGGGATGCATTTCATTTGCAGAATCTGGATTTTGTGATTGATATATTTCAATTAGATAAAACAAATCCTGCAAATCAAAAATCAGAAAAAGAAAAAATTAACGATTTCATTGATTTTATGAAGAATAGTCAAATTGTTCAGGCAGTGCGTCTCATTAAACCAAAATATCTTTCCAGTAAGAGGAAAGTTCTGTTTTTTCTGATCAAAATAAAATGTCATGTTCTGATTTATAGTTACTACCGATTGAAAGCCTTATTGGAACGCTAACCATTTCCAAAATTTATGGCTATTCGGATACTGCAAACCAGAAAAGAAATAAACTGAGTTAAGTGTTCTTGATGATGAAGCATTGATTTTTACTAAATGAAACGATTCATCTCTTCACAAGAATTCATTCGATAGTTTATACAGCGAGATACTATTTCTCATATCAGGAACGTATAATTAAATATGATGTCAAAAAGATTGTTAACCAGAGCTGTTATAAACGGTATTACCTCTTTGAGGAATTTTATTTATTACTTGATCCCTCTCTTAATTATTTCGCAATCACCCTTTTTCTGGAGATTTCAAATATATCGCAGTTTTATCAAGTATTGCACAATAGGATTGCTTGGCCTTTACCTGTACCAAATTTATAAAAATAAAAAAAACCTGTCTTTTTTAATGTGGTTGATAATTCTATACAATTTATTTGTGACCATTGTCAGTAAATCACGTGGGTATGAAGAGAGTCTCTTTGTATTTATGCTGGGAGTACTTACTTGTCTCATCATTGAGATGGTGATTATCAAAAATGATGAAAGAAATTTTGTCAATGGAGCCAGAGTTTTTTTCAGCCTTTTGATATATATCAACTTAGTGTTGATAATCATTTATCCCGAAGGGTTATATTATGAGGATCCGTATTACAACAACTGGTTATTAGGTTATAAGAATTTTCAAAGCTGCATCATCTTTCCGGGAATGTTATTCGCGTTTTTAGATTCTTATTATTCACATAAAAGAATCATCAGTACCAATTCATTATTTGTAATTCTGGCTTCCGGAGTTACTTTTGCGATAATCTGGCCAGCCAGTTCGGTCGCCGCTTTCTTTATTTTTATTTTGGGATTGATCTTCTTTTCAAGAAAACAAATGCCGCCATTCATCAACCTTTGGAATGTTTTTTTGATATCAGCAATTTTTTTTATTCTGATTATCGTTTTCAATATTCAAGAGCATTTTGCCTGGCTGATTGAAGATGTGCTAAAAAGGGATTTATCATTTACGGGAAGAACAAATATTATTTGGAATTCTTCGATCAAATCTTTTCTGTCATCACCGTTCATTGGCTTTGGTAATCCTGATAGCAAATATGCGAGGCTGATCATATTTGGGATTAATGCTCATGCCCACAATGACATTCTGGATGTCCTCGTCAGGAGTGGCATTGTAGGTTTATGTATTTACATCGGTATGATCCTATGTGTCAACAAGAGATTATTGAATTATCGGCATTTTATCGTTGCTCGAGTCATGTTGATCACAATAGCATCCGTTTTTGTTTTAGGTATCGTTGGGGTTAATTATTCCAGACCTACTTTTTTCCCTATGTTAATGATGGCCTATCATATAGAAAATTTTTGTTCAGTTCCATATAGAGAAATGATCGTGAAACAGGAAAAACAAAAGAAATCACGGATTTTTCCAGTATCCAACATAAAAAAAACCAATCTTTTCATACAGCCTTGATTATTTCATAGTCAGATCAATCTTTGTTTTTTTCTGAAACTTTCCTGCGGCCTACTTGTTTATTAACTCCAAGAAGAATTCCCCGCATAACCATCATTATGGCATTTATAAATCCATTCTGTTGATTTTGTATAAAAATTTCCCAAAATTGTTTTACAATGAAATGAGTCATTATCCATTTAGAATTTCTTCGTAGTTAGTTCATTTTCTAATAAACAAAACTGCAAATATTATTCCACAATAACAAATTACGTTGATGAAAGAACGATTGGGATGAAAAAAAAGCCATTAATTTCCAACACGCTCATATCTGCATTCTTCATGATTATCAATCTGCCGTTATCACTTTACCAGATCCGAATTTTCCTGGATCGATACGGAGCCAATGTGAATGGTTTGATACAAACAGGAAATCAATCTTTATCTTATCTATCGCTGATTGAAAGTGGAATGTGTGCAGTATTTTTGTATTATATGTATAAACCGATGGCAGAAAGAAAAAATGAAGAATTGTCGGCGTTGTATGCAGGATTTGATTACTCCATGCGGCAAATTGTGATAAAGATGATCGTCATTGCATTTCTTATCTCATTGATTTTTCCGTTGTTCATTCAGGATAAATCGATTCCTCTGTTCGATATGATCAGTATCCTTGGTATTCTCAGTATTCGATATATTACTCCATATTATTTGACCTTAGCACCAAAATACATGGTGATTTTAAAAGAAAAAAATTATCTGGTCGAATTGATTGATGGCGTTCAAAATAATTCCATTTTGATAATCAACATTTTTTTATTGAAATATTTTGCTATATCAGTCCAGGTAATCTTATTAATCAACGCGATTGTTGTATTTGGAATCGGACTTGTCTATCGGAAATTGATGCGGCATGAATATGGGTCGCTTTTAATGAAATCAGAATTCAAAGATACGAGACCGATGCACTTAAGAAAATACTTCTTTGCCCACAATATTTCCTCCCTGGTTTTTAATAGTTCCGGTAATGTTGTTTTATCAGTTTTTGCTCCATCCTTATCATTTGCTTTTATTTATAGTTCTTACAACAGAATTTCAGCACAAGCCATTTCTTTCATCACAAAAATCGTCGACGGGACCCGTGCAAGTATTGGGTTAATGATGTGGGAGGACAATGAAAAGACGTATCATACATTTAAAATATTACAGGCAATCATTCAGCTGTGCAGTATTATCATCGTATCTGTTTATATTTTTTGTATCAATGATTTTATCGATTTATGGATCGGTTCAGAATTCATCCTCAAACCAATTGATGTCTTCTTATTCGGTGCATTATTGTATGCTAACGGTGTCTTGACAACTTACTATATTGTGCATGATGCAAAAGGATTGTATAAAGAGAGCCAAAACTTCACAATATTTCAATCAGTTCTGAATGTAGTTCTAATGGTAATTCTTGTTCCACACGTCGGTATTACGGGTGTGCTGATCGCATCCTGTTGCGGCAGATATCTCGTAGGAATTATCCAATATGAAAAATTAACCTATACCCTGATATTCCCTGCTCACAAAAAAAACCTGTTCGCAGCCTTTATTCCAATTTTATTAATTGTGGCAAGCGTATTTTTATCGAATTTTCTGTTTACGAACCTGTCATTTTTACATTTGGACAACAGAATTTATCAATTAATTATTCTTTTTATAGTAAGTTTGGCGATATCAAGTATTATTTCCTGTTTTTATTTTTTTCTATTCAATCAAACATTTCAAACATTTCTACGAAAGCAGTTTTCAGAAATCTTTCGGAAAATAAAAAAAAGGCTTTAATCAAAACAATGTTGCTTAATTTTTTACATAAAAAACACACAAAGAAATATATCAAATTCGAAATATTATTAAAGCAAGGATTCTTATGAATGAAAATTCACAATCCCATCAAGAGCGATTAACCCTTTCAGAATTCAATCAACATTTGCTTAATAAAATATTTAAAGATAAACGAGCTTTACTGATTATCCCTCATCAGGATGATGAAATAATAATTGCCGGTTCAATGATTCTCAACATGAACAGAAATCAGTGTGAAGTTTTTCTGGTTTTCACAACCAACGGTGATTATGAAATTGACGGAAAAATTCGTCTGGGTGAAACGCTTAATGCCATGAAAAAGCTTGGTATTGGAGAAGATCATATTCTTTATCTGGGGTATTCAAACCAAAATCCTCAAGAAGATACTCATTTGTATTTTCATATTGATAAGCCATGGACTTCCATTCATGGGAAAACCGAAACAAATGGATTTGATTCTCATATCGATTTCCGGTATTCAATGGATGGAACCCACAGCAAATTCACAAAGCCTGCTTTCATTCAGGATATTAAAGATGCAATTATTCACATCAAACCTGATTTTCTATTCGTGATCGATTTTGATTATCACCCGGATCATCGATGTGCATCATTATCGTTTGAAAAGGCAATGGGAGAGATTCTGGCTATGACTCCAAATTATTTTCCTTACGTATACAAAGCCTTTGCCTATCCCACATCCTATTTATCGTATATGGATTATTCACCATATAATCTTTCAAGTACTTTCTACAAAAAAGAGGCTTTCTCCAATTTTCCTCTGAGTAATCCTGCATATTCCTGGTCTGATCGCAGCAGATTTCCTGTTCCAGGCTTGGCAAGGACAGAATTATTGAAGAACAACCAAATTTATTCTGCATTGCGTGAATATAAGAGCCAACATGCTGCCTCCCATGCAGAAAGCATCTTGAACAGTGATCAGGTTTTTTGGCAGCGAAGAACTGACAGCATTACATATCGATGCACTATCGAAGCATCTTCCGGAAAAAGTGAATATCTAAATGATTACTTACTGTTCGATTGTAATTCCATCATGCATGGTGAGACTGAATATCCCGTCTTTTGTAATTGTTCCTGGATACCTGATAAAACAGATTTTCGTAAATCGGTCCGTTTTACACTGGCAGAACCAAAAGATCTAGGAGAAATCGTCTTTTATGAAGGATGTGATGAAAAGGATCGGATTGAAAAAATGAAAATCCTGTTCAGTAATGGATTTGAAGTTGACATCAAGGAAATTCAACATAATGGACAGCCGACTAAAATTTTTGTAGAAAACTGCGAGGATGTTGAGTGGATTGAATTCAAAATCATCCAGGCATCAGGCAGTCGCGCAGGAATCAGTGAAATAGAGATCTATGAAAAGAAGAAAGAGGAAATCGAATTTATAAAAATAATGGTAAATGGATCGTTTGCCTATAGTTATTTCACGTCAAAACCGTTGATTCCCTTTGAAATTTATGTTCATGAAAAATTTAATCGTTGCCATTCACTTCCGGATGACAGATTTGAATTTTTTACAATAAATGAAAAAGGGGAAAAAATCATCTTCTGCCAAAAACAAGTTGAATTAATAAAACATTCAAAAATTACTATTTACGCACAACTGAAAACAAATCCTTCGATTTTTGATGGTATTGAAATCACCAGATTAAACCCCATCCAGATTTTCCATCTCTTAGCATATCATCAATGGATTAAAATAAAAATTATAATTAGGAAAATAATTTATATCCTGAAAAAATGGTTTTAAATATTTCTTTTTGTTTTTGGTTTTTTGATATTAATTTCTACATCGTAACAGCAACCTCCCTTCTATTCTTTGTTCTGGGATATTTTATTGTGAAATATAATCTGCAAATTGAAATGATTGATAATATAAAGTATCGGTACATAATTCCAGTCTACATTTTCGCAGTTGCTTTTTCCATGCTAAACCATCCTGTCATTTCGAATATATTTTATAAAGCGACGGTCATAATTGGTATCTGCTTCTTTATAAAACTATCAAGAAATATTTATTTAAATAATAAATTTCGCGAATTCTTTCTAAAACTCTCATCTTTCACATTTTTTATCTATTGCTTTCACGAATATAATAATTCTATAGCAATCAAAGCAATTGGAAAAATATTTCCCCAAACCGCTTTGATCCAAACATTAGAATATTTGTTATTACCTTTTATAATCATGAGTTTTTGCATCATAATTGCGCTTGTTTTACAAAAATTCACGCCTAAATTTTTTTCTATCATCACTGGGAATCGAATAAAATAATCATGATTATATATGCTGTAAAAGGAATCGACAAACGGTTAAATAATTTCACAAAACGTTTGGTCTTTTTTTTATGAATTTTTAAAAATATTTTGAAATTTGAAATCTACAATATGCATTTTTAGAATTAAGGGAGGATTTTGTTTATAGCTTAGAGATAAATTCATTCTTTTTTTGTTCCAAGCAGTATTGAAATAAGAATTTCGTACAAAAAAACCCGAATTATTTATTGTTTCAAAAATATTTTGAATTCGTTCTGAAAATATTCATTTATCCTAATTTGTTTGAAATGAGAAAAATATGATTGGAAGCTTTGTAAAAAATTTTCCACCTTTGATTAAAATCTATAGAATAATCACGATAACTTACTATAATTTGAGGTATTCCTTTTTACGTATTATTTATCAAGGGAATAAACATTATTGTAATTTATGCAAATCACACACAAGGATCTTTTTTGGTTATGGGGAAAAATCTGATTTTTTTTCAGAAAGAGAAATTATTGGTGCAAGATTTAGAGAAAACGCGATGTGCCCATGCTGTAGTTCTTTGGAACGACACCGCCTTCTTTATGACTACCTTGAAAATCATACAGATATATTTAAAGAAAGCTGTTCCATCCTTCATTTTGCTGCAGAAGGGAACATTAAGAATAAATTATTTGAAAACACACAAATCGATTACTATTCTGCTGATATCGTGAAGAACCGGGCTATGTATCAGGTTGATATTACAAAAATCCCGTTTCCTTCCCAAAAATTTGATTATGTTTTATGCAATCACGTATTACAGGATATTGAAGATGATCGAAAAGCGATTATGGAAATGAAAAGAGTCTTGAAATCGAATGGGACAATCATCCTATCATTTCCACTATGTATTTCTCAACATAATACATATGAAGATATGGAAAAAAAATCATTCAAGGAACGTTTCGAAACATACGGAGACAAGTACCATGTTCGCATTTATGGATTGGATGTTAAACAACGAATTCAAAGTTGCGGACTCCACGTGCAGGAATATATATGGAAGGATCATATTAACGACAGACCGAATCATATGCTGATGTCAATTCATGAAAAAGATCGTTTGTTTGTTTGTTCGCTATCCAATCAAGAAATGTCTGAGGATTAAAAATTTTATTCCAACAGGTTGGATGTAATGCCATATATGATTTCCTCATCAAATTGAGATGAAGCAGTTATCGGTATAAAAATGAATCTATAAATTCAATATTGGTGTCATTCGTCATTTTTATTCGGATTGATTATAATGAAAACAAATTTATTTTTATAGTTTGACATTCTTGAAAAAATAATTTATTTTGATTCACCAGAGTTATTTTTTTAAAAATTATTCAATTTGATATTTATATTACAAAATTCACTGGACACATTCATGGATATTCACCAGAATTTGGAAGAAAATACAAAAAATCACAATATTAAGTATATTTTCCTGGATACGAGTCTTTCGACAACATTACGGGCAAAAGCACATCGCCGGATTTATGGGATCATGATTATGTCCATGTTGCTTTCTGATCTTTCTGGAATTTTACTCAGTGTGCTGCTTGCTTCGATCATTCGTGGTTTCCTTTATGGCTCCTTGACGTTATCTTTCTTTCGATGGATTCCGCCTTTTGTTATTATATTTGTAGTTTTTGCATCAGTACGCGGACTATATCCGGCTGTCGGTATGAAAACTTTGGAGGTTTTCCACAATCTGACGACAGCTACCAGCATCCTTTTTCTGATAATTATCAGCGGAACATTCTTCTTTAAAATGAGTGATGTAAACGCTCGTCTGAAAGGATACCAAAAAAGGTCTTTGTGCTAATCTGAAAGTATACCACCCCAACAAAACACTCCGAGTAGAATTTGAAAAAAATCGAAAGGAGAAGAGAAGGGATGGTAATAACGATGGAAGATTATGGAAAAATCCGAAGACTATTCACAGATGGATATAGCCAACGAGAAATAGCCCGGACCTTAGGGATATCTCGGAAGACAGTGCGGAAGTATTGCCGAGGCGATACGATTTCTGAGAATCGTAAAACCCCGGAGAGGGTTCGGACGATGCTGACGGATGAGAACATCAGCTTCATACAAAAGTGTCTGGCTGAGGATGCACAGGAAAGCTTACAGAAACAGCATCACACTGCGCGACGGATCTATACACGGCTGGTCGAAGAAATGCAGTTTGCTGGAGGGGAATCGACGATCCGGTGCAAAGTTCGGGAACTCAAAAACAAACTTCCAGAAATGTATATGCCGTTGGCTTTCTACCCGGGAGAGGCGGTACAGGTCGATTGGGGAGAAGCCTTCGTCTATAACAATGGCAAAAAGACAAGAGTAAATCTATTTTGCGCCATCTTATGCGACAGTGGTGCTCCATTTGTTGCTGCGTACAGTCACCAGAATGAAGAGAGTTTCCTGGAAGGTTTTGTTCAGGCTTTTGACTTCTTTGGCGGAGTTCCACGGAAAGCAATCTTCGATAACGCCCGAGTGGCGGTGAAAAGTGGCTATGGATCAAGTGCGGTGGTCCAGCCAGATTATGCAAAGTTGGCTGCGCATTATGCATTTGAGCCCGTTTTTTGCAACCCGAGGAAAGGAAATGAAAAAGGGCTGGTCGAAAGTCTTGTCGGGTGGTGCCGCCGTAATTTTCTCGTTCCTTTACCACATGTCGAAAGCATTCAACAAGTCTCTTTGATGCTCAAACAAAACTGCGAGAAGTACATCGACCGTCGAGTAATTGCGGGGAAACCGGCGTCCGTTTCAGAAATGTTTGCAGTCGAGAAAAGGGCTCTGATACCTCTTCCTGGATACAGATTTGAGACAGCCAAGGTCTGCAACGTTCAGGTCAGCAGGAATGCCACTGTCCGTTTTGCCACGAACGAATACTCAGTTCCAGTCAAGTTCTGTGGTTACAGTGTTTCTCTCAAAGCATATCCGGAAATAATTCAAATTTACTCCGAAGGGACGCTCATTGCAGAGCATAAACGCTCCTACGGAAAGCACGATACTATCTATGAGCTGGAGCATTATCTACCGATCCTGGAGCGAAAGGGAAGATCTATCTTTAATGCGGCTCCGGTAAGGCAAAACATTCCTTATGAGTTTCTGGAATGGATCCAACGCCAGGATTACGAGCCCAAGCAAATTATTCAGGCATTCCACTGTTGCGCTCAATATGGCTATGAATCTGTCATGGCATATGGAATCGAGGACCATCCGATCTGCTCTGCAGAAGAGATATTCGATCCTGTAAATGTGCCGGATATTGACCTTGGTTGCTATGATGAATTGCTTGAAACGACCGAGGTGGTACGATGAAAACGAATCCGGCCAACGAAGCTCAAATAAAGATCTATGCAAAACTCCTGAGAATCCCTACTTTTAGTGATTATGACGAACTACTGAATCAGATGCAACCGGAAGAAAATTTTGAAGACTTGCTTCTGGATCTGATGAGGAAGGAAGTCGCTCAACGTCAGGAAAACCAGAACAAACGCCGCGTGAAGGCAGCTGGCTTCCCATATCATAAGTCATTAGATAATCTTGAGGTCGATCGATATAAAGAAAAGATCACGCAGAACTTTATTTCCGAGCTCAGTAGTTGTCAGTTCATTTCTGAACGGAAAAATATCATCATGATCGGCCCTCCTGGCCGTGGAAAAACTCACATCGCTATTGGCCTTGGTATGAAAGCCTGTTCTTTGGGAAAACGTGTCTGCTTCAAAAATGTTATGTCTCTATCGACAGAACTTGCTGAGGCAAAAGGCAACCATGAGCTAAGAAAACTTGAAAAGAAACTGCAACAGGCTGATCTGCTGATTCTGGATGAGCTCGGGTATGTCAGTTTTGATCGCTATCAATCTGAGTTGTTATTCAAGGTGATTTCTGACAGAAGTGAGAGGGGCAGCATCATTGTGACAACGAATCTTCCCTTTTCAAAATGGGCATCTCTTTTTGAGAACAATACGCTCATTGCCGCTCTAATCGATAGACTCACCTTCAAATCTTATGTCCTCGACATGAATGGTGAGTCATATCGACTTGAGAAAACACTAAATGCATAGGAATTGTATCCGATGAAACCATTATGAAAAATTGAATTGATGAAAAACCGATTGGATAATTAATGCTGGTCGATTTGTGGCACGCCATGTGATATTGATGCGCGCCCTAGGTGGTATACATTCAAGCGATCACTTTTGCGAAAATGGTATACTTTCAAATGATCACAGGTGGCATACTTTCAAGCGATCACCTGGTACCCTTTCAAGTGAGCATTTAGAAGTGATGAGTTTTCGCGATTATTAATCGGTTTGAGTTTTATTTTTTGCCTGGTAATTATTCCATTAAGTCGGATTATTGTACGATCGATTATTAATAAATTAGGTTTCTGGGGAGAACCGGTTGTGATTATCGGCCCGGAGGAAGGAGCTCGAAGCAGTTATTTATACTTTAAAGAAACACCAAAAATTGGCTTAGATCCGAAAGTGATGGTATTTATCCCAAGAGATATCGGATCACTTGAGGTTCAGGAACGCCAGATTCTTATCCAGCGTCTAAAAGAAATCAGAAATGCTTATAATATTCGAACCATCCTTGTTCTATATGATCAGTTGGAAGAATTTGCATTAATCCGCGAAACCTATCGGGATATTTTTGAAAAAGTAATTTTAATTGGAGCCGGCGGAACAAAACTGGATTTAGGTGGAATGAGCGTACGTCCATACGGAGATCTGCTTACGTTGGAGATTCGCCATTCCTTGATGGATAAGAATGCACAATTTCAAAAACGATTTGCAGATATTTTCGTTTCCGCATTTGGTATTATTCTGATTTCACCATTATTAGCTTTTATATCCATTCTGATTCGAATCGATTCACCCGGAAGTGTCATTTATCATCAGCAACGGTGGGGAAAACATGGCAAAAAATACAACATGTATAAATTCCGCACCATGCGAAAAGATGCCGATAAAATCTTAAAAACTTTTCTAGAAGAGAATCCTGCTTTGAAACAAGAATGGGATCAATCCCAAAAACTGCATTATGATCCGCGTATTACCAGAGTAGGGCATTTCTTGCGCAGATACAGTCTGGATGAGCTTCCGCAGCTTATTAACGTGCTGATAGGAAATATGAGCCTTGTAGGACCACGGCCTCTTTTGCTCCATCAACGGGAAATTTATGGCAAAAATTATCAGAATTATGTTCGTGTATTGCCAGGAATGACAGGTTTGTGGCAAATTTCTGGAAGAAATCACAACCTGTTTTCTCAGAAAATCATTTTAGATATGGAATACATCAACAACTGGTCGGTATGGCTCGATATTTATATTATGGCTCGCACTTTCTGGGTCGTTGTTCATGGTGATGGAGCCTATTGACATAACGATAGTCTTAATATTTGTTGACTGAAAAGATGAATTACCTAAAAGGCTGATTTGGATCCATCAGCAGCAGCTCAAACGTTTGGTGATTAGCCTTCAACCTTTTCTTTCCGCTTTTGTCTCAATTTATTTATTCCTCTAATCAAAATATATTTAATTAATTGACACATAAATCGAATATAATGATATTAATTGGTATGTTTTCTTTCTGGCTGTTAAATTGGAGGTAATTATGAAGAATTTTCGATTATCAAAAACCATTCTATGGCTGATAATAACGATGATCCTATTATTTGGATTTGATTCTAATGTGCTTGCGTTTCAACCATCAACGGAAGTTTGTGGTCAGAGCGGAAGCATGACTGTCCTTTTTGTTGGAGGAGACGCGTACGACAAAGTTGGACATTGGCCTTATGGTTCTGATTTAGTGAGACTGGTAAAAGCGGATTTTGATAATCAAAAGATTTCCGTCATGGCTTTTTCAAGAGACCTTTCCATCCAACTGATCAGTGGAAAGAAACAAAATCTTGGACTTAAATTTCATGAAGAGGATATCAAAGCAGAAGGTGATACAGTTAAGAAGGTCATTACTGCTACCGGAGTTTTGACATCAGAAATCTTTGAAGAACTTTTTGGTTATCAGCCAGATTACTATGTCGCTGTCGAACTTGATAAATTAAATGCAATGGTGGATGCAATCGGTGGCGTTGAGATTGACAATCCGACGAAGTTTACCAATGAAAACGGATATACATTTCCAGCAGGCGTCCAGACATTGGATGGTGAACGGGCAGCGCAATATGTACGTTCATGGATTCCCGGTTATGATGATGCCAGGTTTATCCGGCAGAATGTCTTTTTGGAACCTTTGTTGAAAAAAGTTGGCTCTCTTGAAGTTTTAGCCAAATCATTGACACTTTTTATTGAGTTTAAAGATGACGTCATTACTGATCTCAATTCAGAGATGTTTATGAGTTTCGCCTGTCTTGCCGGAAAAATTGATGTAGAGAAAATTACTTATGATCAAGTAAAAATCAACGATATCACCCAAATGAACCCTGATGGTTCATCTGTGGTGAACCGGGATGTCATCGCAAAATACATAACCTCCAGATTGGATTAATAAAAAAAATCAGAAGAATTGGATTTGTGTGTTCAAAAAGGCCAGCGAAAAAAATACGCTGGTCTTTATTTTTTACAAAATAATATTCATCTTCGACTGAGAACCGACAGAGCTCGTATTTTGGCCATACCATGGTCTACAATCGGTAATGGATAATCACTTCCTATTTTCACATGACAGTTTTTTTGGTCCAAAGAGGACATTAACCAGGGTGTGTGAATGAATCGAACTGGTACATCTGATAACTCGGGAATCCATTTTCTGATGTACTTCCCATGGGAATCATACTTTTTCCCCTGCAATATCGGATTAAAAATGCGAAAATAGGGGACAGCGTCCGTCCCTGTTCCTGCTGCCCATTGCCAATTACCGTTATTCAAAGCCGGATCACCATCGATCAATAAATCAAAAAACCATCGTTCACCTTCCTGCCAATTAATCAGTAAGTGTTTGACGAGAAAGGATGAGGTTATCATGCGCGCTCGGTTGTGCATCCATCCGGTATTCTGTAATTGCCGCATACCCGCATCAACAACGGGGTAACCGGTTAATCCATCTTTCCAGGCCTGAAGGTTAATTGCCGAATCAGACCATGCAATATCCTGCATCGAAGTGCGAAAAGCTCCATGAAGAACTTGAGGGAAAAAATGTAAAATTGACTGAAAGAAATCATTCCAAATGATTTCATCAATCCAACTCTCACAATTATTCTTTGAAACAACATCATTCGTGTTTTGTTTTGCTTCAAATGCTGCATTTAAGGCCTGTCTTTTTGACAAAAGGCCCCATCGGAAATACGGCGAAAGAAAAGAAGATCCTTCCTGGTCAAGAAAATTTCTGCTCTCTTTGTAAGCATAAATTGGTCCTTCAATAAATGATTTCAAGCGCCTGGCAGCTTCAGATTCTTTCGATGGAAAATCATCCTGTGATGACAGAAATGGTAATGGAACAGAAAATAAATCCGGAACAGGGGGCAAGTGTTTAAGACTGGGCTGAAGGTCCAAGTTTACTGGCAAGGCTTTCCAAGCCCTGCTGAAAGGTGTGAAAACTTGATATGGCTTTCCATTCTTTTGCGAAACTGCCGAAAAAGGGAAAACACAGGGATGTTCTCCAAAAATTAATTCGATTTTTTCTCCCAATTGCTGATATATACGAATTGAATCTGGGTGAGAATCTGCATCGGTAAAAATTTTATTCGCGCCACATTCTTCAGCCAATTTAATAATTTCCTCAACCGGATTTCCAACTCGAACTATTAATTTTGATCCAAGCAGACGTAATTCTTTATCAAAACTTTTTAAAACAGGAATTAAGAATCTGTCCTTACATGAAATCGAATGTTGATTTTCCAAAATTTTCTGATTGAGAATGAAAACTGGCACCAAACCATTATTCTCGTGTAACGCAGCTGACAGTGTTCTGTTATCGACTATACGAATGTTTCGTTGGATCCACCAAATATTCATTATTTTTCCCATTCCTTCTAACTTGAATGATAGCATCGGCGTTCAGAATGTTCCAGTAATTCGACAGCGACTCGAAATTTGGATTGACTTTTCGAATTTGGAAAGAGAATTTCTCAATTGGTTCGAAAGGGAAGTCAATATTTCAAGCTGAGGGTTGATTACGAATTCCTTTGCCAGCGAATGGAACAAAAACAACGGTTCCTACGTTCTCCATTTTTATCTGCCCTTTTTCTTTGACTATTTTCCACAAGATCTGGTTGTGATCCGGAGCACCAACCGGAATCAACATGATACCGCCTTCCTGAAGCTGTTGAACAAGAGCTGGAGGGATATGTTCAGGTGCGGCTGTAACAACAATAGCATCATAAGGTGCATATTCAGCCCACCCGACATATCCATCGTCCAGTTTCAGATTAAGATGCTGATATCCGAGATCATGCAGGAGTTTTGCAGTTCGTTCGAACAATTCCGGAATGATTTCAACAGAAAAGACTTCTGTATATCCCAACTCAGCGAGTAAAGCAGTTTGATAGCCGGAACCGGTTCCAATTTCAAGGACTTTTTTACCGGGGCACAGTTGCAGAAGCTCGATCATTTGAACCACCAGAGATGGTTGTGAAATGGTTTGTCCAAAACCAATCGGCAAAGCACAATCACAATAAGCATCATCCTGATGACTTGGAGGAATAAATCGTTCCCGGGGTACTTTTTTAAATACCCGAAGCAGTTCCTGGTTCTGAATAATTTTTTCAATTTCAGAAAACAATTTTTCTCGATTTTCAAAAAATAATTCTTTCTTCTGATCCTGGAAAAAGATCTTGCGAATTCTCGCCATGATTGTTCTCATTTCCTCGAAATTTTGATTTTTTGAATTTTTTAATATTTTGTTTTTAGCGTTGAGACATTGTTGTAAAAAAAAGAATTTAACCTATCATTCCAAAATTCATATAAATAAAATCCCATGCTTATTTTCATTATATATATAACTTTCGTACGCCATAAATAATTCTCTAACGGGAGGTCTGGATTTCAATGTTGCACAGATCAAGGAAAAAATCGCAATTCGAAAATTGGAGCGGGTTTTATTATTGTTTTTCCCGTTTGATTCGAAAGGGCAAGATTTCGAATTACTGATTTTGGACTTGACAGCTTGAATTTAAAGTATCGAAATTGCTATAATGGGATTAGCAATTCTGGTGGAATGAAAAGACAATATGGCGTTGGTCTTTATTGCTTTTTGAAGCAGTAAAACCAATATACTATTCTAAGAGAAAAAAACAGAATTAAATCATATCGGACAGAAAAGCACGTAAGAGGAGGATGATTATGTTCCTGGGACCTGTTTCGCCATTGGCTTCACTGTTTCTGCAGTCATCTACTGAGCAACAAAAGAAAACCTCAAATGATTTACCGTGGTGGGGATACCTGATCATTCTCCTGTTTTTGCTCCTGATTTTATGGATTATTTATCGTCCACAAAAGAAAGCGATTCATAAAGCACCAGCTTCTTCAATTAATCAAAAACCACCTCAGCCTGAGGAAGCCATAGAAAATGATGCAATAAAAATAATCGATGAAAATTCAATTCCTGATGAACCGTTTGATACGGAAGCGACTGAAGTTGAACCTGCAGAATTTCAAAAGATCAAGTCAGCCTCATTCTTTGAACCTCCCCATGATATATTGCCTCAATTTCCCAATAATCTACCCGAGTCCGAAGAAACGATCGGAATTTCCCAGTCAGGTGCTGAATTTACGGAACAAACCGAACATAAGCCAACAACAACTGAAGAAGATCTGACAATTATTGAAGGAATTGGTCCTAAAATTCAATCCGTATTAAAAGAAGCCGGTATCAAGAACTACCTGCAATTATCTGAATTAAATGTGGAAAGGATTCGGGAAATCCTAATTGCAGCTGGAATTAGGCTGGGTGATCCATCCTCCTGGCCGGAACAGGCACGTTTGGCATCGCTTGGAAAAATGGATGAATTAAAGTCATTTCAAGATACCCTGAAAGGTGGCCGAAGAGCTTAAAAAATATCTCCCGGTTACAAAGGCATTAATTCAATAAAAGAGGATGGAGTAGAACGATTTTTTCTGGATAATTAGGGAAAAATCGTTTTTTTATTCTAACCTCACTGTTCCCTGATTGCCATTGACAGTGACAATCTGACCAGTTTGAATCAATCTGGTTCCGGTTTTTGTGTTGGTTATAATCGGTATTTTACTGGAATTCGCTAATATCCATCGATCATGAACCATACCGTCACTATCCACCACAATCGCGGAAGCTTTTGTGATCAAATGCATCCATGCCGGTGTGATCATCGCAACTACAATGACATCTCCTGTCTGTATTTTCAAAAAATCCTCATAACAGCGGATCACGCAAGCCGGTGCAGTTACAAGACCTTCACGTACGGAAGTTCCCTTTATTTCTTTCATTTGACCGCGCTGCATCATGCAAAACTTCTTCCAACGGGCATCCAGAGGAATTACATCAGGACGAATCACATGAAAATTCTGTTCCCAGACAGTTTTTCGTTCCTGGATTTTATTGGATAAATCATCCACTGATTCCCCCACGTCCAGATGACCAACTGCTTCCCTTAATTCTCTGGCTGTAATCCATGCAATATCTTCAAAGCGCTTTAATCCACCTGCGGTTTTCAGCCGATTTCCCAGTTCCTGAATGGACTGCTGAATGACCGCGTTGCATCTTCCTAAATCTGCAATCAAAGTCTCACTTGACTGGTGACACTGCAGGATCCGTCCAATATTTTTCAGGAACCATTTTTTCCGAATCAAATCAATAAAGGAATGGAATCTTGATTTCAGTTGCATCTGATTTTTTTCGGGTATGGTTTCCGAAAATAGTTTATTTTCGGACATTCGGTCTTTTACCTGTCTTAACAAATATTCAATCTTATCAAAACAAAGCGATCTGCCAAAATCTAATGACAATGGAATTGAGTCAAATGAGGACTTCAGAAGTGATAACCGATGATTCAAATCTTGGCTAGCCGCTGGATATTTCAGATGGTGAAGATCAATTTCAGACGCTGATGCAGATGAAATAATGTTGGAAATCACAGCAGGATCAGCCTGTGATTGGATCCA
Organism: Flexilinea sp.; assembly: GCA_026645735.1. Taxonomy (GTDB): domain Bacteria; phylum Chloroflexota; class Anaerolineae; order Anaerolineales; family Anaerolineaceae; genus Flexilinea. The sequence continues at coordinate 1,842 of JAPKMT010000019.1, read as the reverse complement.
GTCTGTTATATCTTCGACTTGTTTTTCAACTTTTTCATGACCGGTTTTTAGAAAGGACAAATAAAATTCAGCATTCTGGTCATTCCACCCACAGGAGAATGTCGCAAAAAATAATTTTGCAAAAAAATCACAACAGATTAAAGAAGGCACATAATTTTGGATGAGATCGGCATATCGTGCTGCTGACCAGCTGATCTGGTTATTTAAAGACTCATACAGAGAGACTGATTTTTGTGATTTCAAATCCGTGTTGTTCCATTTCTCAACTTCGGAAAGCACGATCCTACTGTTTTCAATGGAGTCGTTTTTTTCGTGACAAGTAAAATTTTTTAGTGAAAAGAATGCGTTTAAAAGAATGAGTTGATAAGTGATCTTGTCACGAAAGTTTTGATATACATACCCGTTGACAACTTCCAAATCAAAAAAGGCAGCGCGAAAGAATCTTTTTGAAATCAAACGTTTCTTTTGATTTTCCTGGTTTAGAGCCGGTATTCCCAGTGTCTCGAATAACGGAGTAACTGGATCAGGAAATAAATCGACCAATCGGCTTCGTTTTAAATACGTTCCTGTTTTTAAAGGTATCCACGGTTTCTTTACTCCTAAGAAATCATTGACTGGATGAACTTCAATAACGGAAAAACTGCGATCCTTAATTTTCCAATTTACAGCCACCGGTTTTTGTAAAAGATTCTCGATCATCATGCCCAGTTTTGCCAAATCAGAGGCCTGCCGGTTTTTGAGAACAGCGTTTTTTGAATCCACCGGATGGACTGGAATCCGATATACGCCAAAAGGTGATCGGATCGTAACAATCTCTCTGGATGTTGTTTTCCAATGAATTACTTTTCCCGTCTTTTTATGGACAGCAATTCGATAAGTTGGTGTTTTTTGATCGGCAGGTGATCCAATAAACGTATCTATGAGAATTCGATCACATCGACCATTTTCAGGATCCACAGTCAGCATAAGTCCATCGGCATCGGATGAAACTGACTTTTGGACAATCACAGCCATTTGAATACTTTCAGGAGCAAGGTGGTTCCTCAATACATATTGAATGGACTGGGGTGTCCAAAGAGATGCCCAGCATTTCTTGATGGTTTCGTCTATTTCCTCAATTCCGGAAGCATTTTTAAAAAAATGGAAGGATTCGAAAAACAACGGATCAGAAAAATCTTGTAGACAAACAGATCCCTGGATCACTGATTCGATTTCAATGCCATCGATCATTACCAGAGCCTGTTGAATTTCCTCTAAAATCTCAGATGGAATTGGATTTTTTATAAAAAATTGCTGAATTTTTGCAATCAATTCATCAATTTCCGAATGATTTTCCAGCTTTATTTCAGAAAATGCGTTTTGCATTAATTCAAAAAAGCCGGATTCTTTGGCAAATTTCATATAGGCAGTAGATGAAATAAAGAAGCCGGGTGGACAAGGCAGACTGGCTGAATACAAACGCGCCAACATTACCCCGTTCTCTCCGATTGATGACAACGGGGTAAAAATATCGCGCAGCGATATAATAGTTCGACGCAAATCGTGATCTGTCAATTAATATTTTTCAGCTTTCCGACATTTTTTTACAGCTTATTTGGCAACCATTTTCTAATCGTATCATTCCCATAATTCAATTTTACAGGCAAGTGTTTTAATCACAAAATATTCAGTAACAGCAATTCGAAATATGCGAAGAAGTATATGTTGTTGTGCAGTTTTTCTCAATTGATTTGAAAGGTTGGTTCGGATTTTTAATTACTGATTCAGTAATTAAATGTTTTTAGAGAGTTATTTATTATTTTGTTGCTACTATGCGAAGCACAAAAAAAAACATAACAAATA